>JAKLDT010000173.1 GCA_022703405.1 Bacteroidota bacterium
GTTCCTTGAGAACTATCTCGGTATGAGCTTCAATAGTAAAAGGAGCAACGTGAGCGCCCTTACCTGCAATAAAAATCATGTTTCCAAGTTTTGTGTGTCCTGAGAAAAGCGGAACATCCTGGAAATTAGTGACATTTCCTGCAACTTTTTCATCAGATGTACTTGCTTTTGCTGCCAGACCAAGGCCTGCAATTCCGACAACTGATGCGAACATTTTCTTAAGTGCTGATCTTCTTTCTGTTTTCATGATTGACTTTTTATAGTTACTAAAATTGGTTAATTGTTTGTTATGTTATATTCCTGTCATTTTTTTACTTCTGTAGCAGCCAGTCCGTTCAGGTCCCATACAATTTTTCCGGCCCTGATTGTCATTTCGGCAACAAATTTCTGTGAGCCTTTGAGTTTATCTGTTCCTATATCAATAAAACCGTAATCGCCTGTACTGATGCTGAAAAGTGCTATATCTGCCTCTGTCCCAACACTCAGGTTTCCAAGATCGGGCCTTTTTATCATCAGGGCCGGTTGCCAGGTTGAGCGGTCAATTACATCCTGTACAGTCAAACCCAGTGCCAGAAATTTGGACATTGTATTTGCCATATCCTTCATACCTCCGTTCATACTTCCCGTATGCAGGTCAGTGCTTATCGCATCAGCAATGAAGCCCTGTTTAATTGACGGAATTGCAACTTTCCAGCGGAATGATCCGCCACCATGTCCCACATCAAATTTGATGCCTCTTTTCTGAGCTTCGAAAATAAATGGTTTGACTTTTCCATTTTCGTCAATGACAGCATCCCTTGAATCGGGGAAATATGCATAGGCATGTGTATAAATATCGCCCGGACGCAGGTGTTTCATAAGAAGTTCCTCCATTGGCAATGGGGGAGTTGCTCCGCCAAAGTCTATCATAACAGGGAGATTGCAGAGCTTTCCTGCTGCTACGACACTGTCGGTGGGTCCCCATTCATGACCGCTGTAATGTGCGAGCTTGAAACCCACGACTATATCGGGGTATTTTTTTGCAACAGCAGCAGCCCTTGCCGGAATCATATCCTTTGTGGTCTGTTCAAATGGTCCGCCGCGCATGCCTTCCCCGGCAATGTTAATCATGGCAAGTATCCTTGTCTGCGAGCCATCAATTGCTGTTTCCTTGAATTTCGGAAAGGTTCTGTATCCTGAACTGCCGACATCAACCATTGTTGTGACGCCTGCTCTGAATGAGAATGCATCAGGCAGTACAGAGCTGGGTCCGTCCATGAGTCCCTGATCCATGTTATTTCCGTAGTATACATGCACATGTGCATCAATGATGCCAGGTGTAACATATAGTCCTTTGGCATTTATTACCTTTTTACCCTGACCTGCATCGATAGATTTTGCCACCAGGGCAATTTTCTTGTCCTTAACAGCCAGATCCATTACTGCATCTATCTTGTTTTTAGGATCGATTAAATGTCCTCCCTTTATTATGAGATCATAATTCTGGGCATTAATGAGAAATGGCAATGACAGTAAAAGTGCGGAATATGATAATTTTTTTAAATTCATCTGTTAATTAATTAACAATAAGACAATTAATTACTTAATACTTATGCAGAGGCCTTTTTAAGCTCCTCAGCAATACGTTTTGCAACAATTTTATCTTCTCCGTCCTTCAGCATCCAGGCAGTGATAACAAGATTATCCTTGCTTCCCATCATTTCAATTGAGGGTTCACCTTTTCTGAGCCTGTTACGGAATTCATTGCAATCAACCTTTATTTTTGCAGTATCCCAGGAAATTGACAGAGTGGGAGTAATGTTGGCAACCGGAGGAACATTTACTGATGTTGTAACGCCCGGAAATGCTTTAGCTGCGTTTTCCATAACAGCAATGCGGTTTTCCCATATTTTCCATTCTGCCTGGTGATCGCGGTTTATAAATTTCTCGAGAGCTACATACATTCCAATTATCTCTTCCTTATTAACTTTCATACCGCGACCGATATTTCCGCCACGTGGAGGAGCGTTGAGACGTGCTGCAGCAATATGCTCTTTTTTACCCATGAGGATACCTGCACTCTGCGGTCCCCTGAGGCCTTTTCCTCCTGATACGCATACAAGGTCAAAGCCCATTTTATTGAATTTAGAAAGATTTTCGACAGGTGTTGAATCTGCTGCCATATCGATCATTGTGGGAATACCATATTTCTTACCAAGGGCAACCCATTCATTAGCCTGTATTTTACCATTTGGTCCTGCATAGTTAAGGAACCACATCATTGCGGTTTTTTCGTTAACTGCTTTAGCTACATCCTCGGCAGTTTCCACAACAACAATCTTAGCTCCGGTATTTGTAAGTGCATGGACATATCCGTGATTGTGTTCCTTCTGAACAAGAATCTCAGATTTCATATTTTCAAGGTGAGGAAGCTGAGCCACTTTCTGCTGATCTGTTCCGGTTAGTACACCGGCTGTGCCAAGAACGAGCGCCGACCAGCAGCCTGCTGTAACCATGGCAGCTTCAGCCTGACACAGTTCGGCAATTTTTTTTCCGACTGCATCCTGGCAATCGTCAATGGCTGCGAATTTCTGCGATGAATACCTTATAGTCTCAACTACCTCCTCATGCATTATACATCCTGAAAGAGCGGTATAGGTACCTGCAGCATTTATAAATGTTCTGATTCCAAGCTCCTTGAAAATATCTCTTTTCGGAGCTGGTGGTGCTGAAGCAGCAGATGTTGATTCAAAAGGGATGGCACTGCCGAGGACAACACCTGATACAGGTAAAATCGACAGATTCTTAATTACTTCTCTTCTTTTCATATATATTGATTATTATTTAACAGTTTTCAGGTCTTTGGTCAGTAAATTTAAGTATTTGATCCTTCTCAGGCAAAAAATTAATATGATCAGTTATATCTCCTGCGGGTAACAAAGATCGGGTTTGCTATTCCATTGAGGTCATAAACAATTTTTCCTGCTCTAATTGTCATTTCACACTCGAGCTTTTTATCTGTCTCCAGCTTATAACCTGTATAATCAAACAGTCCGAATTTTCCTGATCTCATGTTGAGTATGGCAACGTCTGCTTCTGAACCAACTGACAGATGTCCGAGCTCTTCACGCTTGATGATCTGGGCAGGTTTCCAGGTACTTGCATTTATCACACTCTGGAGATTCATACCCATTGCAAGGAATTTGTTCATTGTTGTTATCATGTCCTTCATTGCACCGTTCATGCTTCCAATATGAAGATCTGTGCTTATTGCATCAGGGTAGAAGCCATTTTTCACTGCAGGAATAGCCTGGGAATATGCAAAACTTATGCCTCCGTAACCTACATCAAATATAATACCCCTCTTGCGTGCCTCAAGAGTAAAGGGTTTTACTTTTCCTGCTTCCGCATCAATAATACAATCCCTGCTTTTGCCGAGCTGTCCGAAACAATGTGTGAATATGTCACCGGGACGGAAGACCTGCATGAAAAGTGTATCAAGAGAAAGTGCAGGATTTGCACCGCCAAGGTCAACCATTATTGGCATATTTGACAGTTTTCCAGCTTCCTCAGTAAGTTTTACCGGATTCCAGTCGTGGCCATTATAATGCGCAAGTTTAATACCAACTATATCTTTTGAGTTCTTCAGTGCGAAGTCGGCAGTAACTTTAGGGTCCATGTCCTTCTGGTTTTGTTCAAAGGGACCTCCTCTCATGCCTTCTCCAACTATATTGAGAAAGGCCAGCACCCTAGTCTGTGATGCATCAATAGTTTGTCTTTTGAATGCAGGGAAGGTTCTCCATCCTGCACAACCGGCATCTACAACAGTTGTAACACCAACCCTGAATGTAAAACCGTCAGGCGGAACAGGATTAGGTCCGTTCATATACTGCTGGTCCATATTGGGCCCGTTATACACATGAACATGAATATCAATAAGCCCTGGAGTTACATACATTCCTTTTGCATCCACAACCTGGGCAGCACCCTCTGGATCTATATTTTTAGCAACAAGTGCAATTTTGCCATCTCGTATTGCAATATCCATGGGCTCATTGATGTTATTCTTCGGGTCAATAACATGCCCGCCCTTAATAACTATGTTGTAGTTTTGTCCGTACATGCTCAGCGATATGGCTGAGAATACAAACAGCAGTGAAAATATTTTTTTTATCATTCTAAGTAGGTTTATTTGTTGTTTTAATTAATATCCAGCATGAACAGAATTCTCATGTTAAAAAAAATCAATACTGTAAATTACTCATTTACAAATAAATAATCCTTGATTTTATAGTCAAGGAATCAGGGAAAAACAAATTTAAGGAAATTCCTTTAACTCTGCCGGAAATTAAGAAAATTTAAGATATTGGAAATTTGCAGCCGTAAATCGGAAATGGCCTATTTTACAATTCCTGTGAAACCCATAAAGGCCAGAGCAAGTATTCCGGCTGTTACAAGGGATATTGGTACTCCCTTCATTCCCTTTGGTATTTCAGCAAGTTCAAGCTGTTCCCTGATGCCTGCCAGGATTACAAGTGCAAGACCGAAACCAATTGCAGTTGAAGCTCCGAAAATAACCCCCTCAAGCAGGTTATAGTTCTTTTTGATAACAAGTATAGCCACACCAAGAACGGCACAGTTTGTTGTAATAAGCGGGAGGAAGATACCAAGGGCCTGGTAAAGCCCCTGGCTTACTTTTTTCAGAATTATCTCAACCATCTGTACAAGGGCGGCAATAACAAGAATAAAGGTAATTGTCTGCATGAATGCAATGCCGAGCGGATTCAGGACATAAATCTGTATAAGGTAGGTTGCCATAGTGGCCAGTACAATTACGAATGTAACGGCGCCTGCCATTCCAAGTGCTGTTCCAACCTTATTTGAAACTCCCAGGAAAGGACATATTCCGAGGAACTGAGCCAGTACAACATTGTTTATGAAAACTGCTGATATAATAAGAAGTATATATTCCATGGTTGCTGAGATTATTTTTTGATCTTGTTGACAATGGCAATCAGGTAGCCCAGAGCTATAAAGGCACCCGGAGCAAGGATAAATACAAGCACTCCGTCGCCAGGAATGAATTTGTAACCGAAAATAGATCCGCTTCCGACAATTTCACGGAAAGCTCCCAGGACGCCAAGGGCGCATGTGAATCCAAGTCCCATCCCGAAACCATCAATGAACGACGACCAAACTCCATTCTTGCTTGCATAGGCCTCAGCTCTTCCAAGTACTATGCAGTTTACAACTATAAGGGGGATGAAAATTCCCAGTTTATCGTAAAGTGAAGGGACATAGGCTTGCATGAGCAGATCAACTATCGTAACAAATGAGGCTATAATTACAACAAATGCAGGAATTCTCACCTTATCGGGTATCACGTTTGCCAGAAGTGAAATAACAGCATTTGAGCCTATCAGTACAAATGTTGTTGCTATTCCCATTCCGAGTCCGTTTAATGACGACGAGGTTGTTGCAAGGGTAGGACAGGTTCCGAGAACCAGTACCAGAATGGGATTTTCCCTGATGAATCCCTTAGTAAAATTCTTAAACTGGTTCATTTGCTTCCTCCTTTCTGTAAAGTATTATATGCTCTCTGCACTGCATCGCAGAATGCACGGGAGCTTATTGTGGCTGCTGTTATGGCATCTACTTCCCCGCCATCTTTTTTTACTTTTAATTTGAAACTGCCCGGATTCTTTTCATTAAACTGATCCTTGAATCCCGGATCAGACATCTTGGTCCCAAGACCTGGAGTTTCCTTATGCTCCAGTACTGTAATATTTATTATGGATCCATCAGGCTTAAAGCCGGCCATGAGATTGATATTTCCGCTGAATCCTTTATTTGTGTAAGTGTTGACGGCATATCCTACAATTACATCATCCTTTCTGGCAGGATAGACATCAAGACTATCACCTTCGCCTGTGGCAAGCCTGAATCTTTCATCATACGGATTATTGTTAAAATCAGGCACTACGAGCTTAATCGCATTGACTTTTTTGTTCAGGTTTGACAATTCAATAGGTTCCTTTGTAAATTCATATACAAATCCCAGGCAAGCTGATGCAACCAGGGAGATCAGTGAAAGAGACAGAACCATGTTTTTGAAGGAGGATTCAGTTTTAGCCATTTTTTACCTCCTCTCCGAATTTTTTAGGTTTGATATATGCATTCATAAGCGGAACAAAAGCATTCATAATAAGTATTGCAAATGATACACCTTC
>JAKLDT010000174.1 GCA_022703405.1 Bacteroidota bacterium
AGGCAGCCAGGGCTTCTGCAGTCTTATCACCAAAGGGCAGAACAGACTTAATATCTGCCTCAGCTTTTGAATACCAGCCGGAATAATCAGCACAGAGTTTATAAAAATCTTCAATATGATTCAGAGAGATGCCGGGTTTCCCGTTTCTGTCGGTTGATGATCCGGCACATGCAATAATCTCAGATATAAGCTTTTTGATCTTCTCATCATCTGAAGAATCTTCAGTAATAATTCCGTCTCCGTTGAATTTTGTTCCGGCAAAGATCCTGACAGTATCAGAGGTTTCCTCAACTGTAAGCCTGTCGGCATCCTGCTTTCCCAGGTTCTTAAGTATCTGACGTGCAGACTCAAGCAGGTTTTTACCTTCTTCTGAAGAGTCATTTATTGAACTTAGCAACAGGTACTTGTTTTCCTGTAAAAGTTCATCGGGATTTTTTATAAGTGAAGTCAGCCATTTTGCAGCAGCGACTATTTCCGGCACTCTTATGCGCTCGTCGTTATCGGTGTCAATCAGCTCAAGCGTTCCCGAATCAAATTCAAGTCCGTGAACGGGACAACTAAGTGCTGTCCAGAGTTTCTGATCAAGATTCTCAAGGGCAAGCAGATCTTTCCCTGTTTCAAGATTTACCCTGTTTACGCCACCCACCCTGGAAAAACTCCAGATATGGCCATTCCTGTCTAAGTTTCCGCTAATAATATTTTTCATTTCAATTAGGATTAGGTAATACCTTAAGCACAAATATACTAAAGTAAATCACATTCCGGAATAAAGTCTGACCCTTCCGCAATCAGCTTCCGGCACTCATTTTTTACTATCTTTGCAGCCTGTTTCAAATTGTCAGTTCATATACATGCCGGGTAGATTTTTCAGAAGGGTCCTGCTGACAGCGATTTCAATAACAATTACTGTCTGTAATTTTTTGTCGTACTCACAGGCAGGTCAGAAGACAATAATAACAGGAAGAACAATTGATGAGCTGACTGGTGATCCCCTCCCATTTGTTTCAGTAATATTAAAAGGAACCACAACCGGTACTGTATCCGATCAGTCAGGGAAATACCGTATTGAAACAGCTGTGAAGGCAGGAGAAGCTGTTTACTCTTTCATTGGCTATGAGACAGAATCGAGAACAATAACACCGGGCAGGCAGCAAACAATAGATGTGAAGATGAAACTTTCATCAATAAACCTTGATGAAGTAATTGTTACCTACGAGCGAAAATCATACAGGAACAAAGGCAATCCGGCTGTTGAACTTATCCAGCATGTTATTGACAACAAAGAAGTTAACAGAATTGAGTCCTTTGATTACCTTAGATACAGGAAGTATGAAAAGATCCAGTTTGCATTCAGCAACATAAACGAAAATCTCAGGCAGACCGGTGTATTAAAAAAGTTTGACTTTGTTTTCGACAATCTCGATACGACAAAAAGAATCGGTAACGCCATACTGCCTGTGTTCATTAAAGAAACTCTTGCTGATCACTATTACCGGAAAAATCCTGAAGCTGCAAAGGAGATTGTACTGGCAGAAAAAACCCTTGACCTTGAAAGGTATATTAATAACAGGGGTGCTGGTAACTTCCTGAATTATCTTTATCAGGACATAAATATTTATGACAACGAAATCCTTTTTCTCACCAATAAATTTCTCAGCCCGATAGCCAGCACTGCTCCTGCTTTCTATAAATTTTACATTGATGACACACTTACAGTCAATGAAATTCCATGTGTAAGAATGTTCTTTGCTCCAAGGAACAAGACTGATTTCCTGTTTCATGGTTACCTGTATATTACTCTTGACGGAAACTATGCAGTCAGGAAAATTGACATGGGTATAAACAAGGATATCAATATCGACTGGGTGCAGAATATGAGTATAGTCCAGGATTTTGAACAGGGAAGCGACAAAAAATGGATCATCTCGAAAGATGAGATTTCAATTGATTTCGGGATAGTGAAAAACACCACAGGTCTCTATGGTCAGAGAACGATTTCCTATAAAGACTACAAGCTGAATGAGCCATTAGCTGACACTCTGTTTACGGGGCCCGAAAAATCATTTCGTATCGACAGCGCTTCAAATGAACACGATTACTGGGAAGCGAACAGGCAGGTCCCCCTAACCAAAACTGAAAAACAAATCTACTCCACAGTTGACAGCCTGAACAAGATGAAAGAGTTCAGGAGGAGAATGGATATTGTTAATGCAGTAATTTCAGGCTTTCTGAACCTTGGAGATATAGAGATAGGTACAATAAGCAGCTTTTACAGTTACAATCCTGTTGAAGGATCAAGAATCAGGTTTGGAGGCCGCACCTCAACTGATTTCAGCAAAAAAGTGACCCTGGACGGATACATGGCTTATGGCACTAAGGATCATACAATTAAGTACAACACCGGAATTACATATTCATTAACACCCAGGTCAATTTACCAGTTTCCCGTCAGGTATATTAAGGCAAGCTATCAGAAAGATGTAAAAATACCCGGACAGGACATACAATACTGGCAGGTTGACAATATCCTTCTTTCATTCAAGCGGGGGATAAATGACAAGCTGTTTATGAACAACCAGTTCAAACTGGAATATCTGCAGGAATATGAGAACCATTTTTCATATCATGCAGGATACCAGTATAACAGGCAGTATACACACGGGAACCTTACTTATTATACTTCACTTCCGGAATCTGAACCTCAGACAATAAGCCATATAAACATATCTGAACTATTTCTGAATCTGAGAATTGCACCTAATGAGTCTTTCTACCAGGGGAAAATGTACAGGACCACATTCCCAAACAGGAATCCGATAATTCAGATCAGGATGACAGGCGGATCTTCCCTGATAGGTAATGATTATGATTATCTCAGGCTTCAGTTCGGTGTCAGCAGACGATATTACCTGTCAATTCTGGGGTACACCGATGTTTCATTTGATGCCGGAAAAGTATTTGGCAAGGTACCTTATCCGCTGTTGTTCCTGCATCCGGCGAACCAGACCTATTCGTATCAGAAATATTCGTATAACCTGATGAATTTTCTTGAGTTTGTCAGTGACCAGTATGTATCGCTAAATGTTGATCATAGTTTTAACGGCTTCATTCTGAATAAGATCCCGCTGATCAAACAACTTAAACTCAGGGAGCTGATCACCTTCAAATCAATATATGGCAGTCTTGACAAAACAAATAATCCGGCGCTTCAGCAGGGATTGTTCACCTTCCCTGTTGATGGCACAGGCATCCCACTTACCTACACCCTTGAAAGCAAACCATATATAGAGGCTGGTCTGGGCTTATCGAATATTTTCAGGATCTTCAGGGTCGATTTCATCCAGAGGTTTACCTACACAAACAATCCCAACGTCGACAGAACAGGGTTCAGGGTTCAGTTCAGACTTGATATCTGATATGAACTTTATCAGCTAATTATTGTTAATTATTTTACTGAATTAATTCAGGGTTTAACACTAATCGTTGACCTATGAAAAGTCCTGATAATATTTCAATTACTGTCACTTCAAAAATTAAACTGCCGGCTCCGAAGATATGGGATCTCTGGACTACTCCGCACCATATTCTTCACTGGAACCAGGCATCAGCCGACTGGCAGACAACAACTGCAGAGAACGACCTGCGAAAAGGCGGAAAGTTCTGCTACAGGATGGAATCAAAGGATGGAAAATATGGTTTTGATTTCCAAGGAGTTCACACGAGGATAAGGGAGTATGAAGCAATTGAATCTCTTCTTGGCGATGGCCGTAATCTTAAAGTAAAATTCAGTCCGGCAGGTGACAGCACCGAAATTACGGAGACCTTCGATGCAGAAACAGTAAATTCTCCTGAACTTCAGAAAACAGGCTGGCAGGCAATATTGAACAGTTTCAAAAAATATGCAGATGGATTGGAGAATACAAAGCATCTGCACTTTGAAACAGAGATTGCCGGGAGTATAAAGAAGGTTTACAAAACAATGCTTGAAGATAAAACATACAGAGAATGGACTTCGGTTTTCAATGGCACATCACATTATAAGGGTTCATGGCAGAAGAACTCCCGTATCCTGTTTATCGGCACTGATGAGAAAGGTTCTGAAGGAGGCATGGTAAGCAGAATTAAAGAAAATATTGAAAACAAATTTATCAGTATAGAACATATTGGAATTATAAAGAACGGCAGAGAGATCCTTTGCGGGCTGGAGGTGGACAAATGGAAAGGCTCACTTGAGAATTACACATTCTTCACCCGGAAAGGACATACAGTTATAGCAGTTGATATTGATGCAGGTACTGATTTTATAACATATTTTGAAGAAACATGGCCGAAATCCCTGTTGAAACTGAAAGAAATCTGTGAAAGACAATAATTCTAAAACCACATAAAGATGTTAACAGTAAGCACTTATCTCAACTTCACAAGAAGTACTGAAGAGGCATTCACTTTTTACAGAAAAGTATTTAAAGGAGAATATGAAGGTGAGGGATTCATGAGATTCAGGGATATACCTCCTTCAGATAATATGCCTCCAATACCTGAAGCTGATAAAGATCTCATAATGCATGTCAGCCTCAGGATACCAGGTGATCACATGCTGATGGGGTCAGATGCTCCCGAATCAATGGGCTTCAGGGTCTCAGCCGGCAATAATGTTTATATTATGCTGAGTCCTGATACAAGGACGGAAACCAGGAGGCTTTTCTCTGAATTATCAGAAGGAGGCAAGGTAGAACAGGAACTTCAGGATATGTTCTGGGGCGACTACTATGGAAGCTGCAGGGATAAATTCGGAGTTCAGTGGATGTTCAACTGTACTGAGAAGGGCTGAAATGATTTACTGATACTACCTATTAATAATGTATCGGTATACATTTGTTTCCCTTAACTCAAAGCCAAGGTCTCTATAAAGTTTGTTGGCAGCAATCCTGGAAGGCTTTGATGTAAGATCAACAGATTTTGCCCCATTTTCCCTTGCATATTTCATTGCATGAAGCATCAGGGCTTTTCCGATACCTTTTCCCCGGAAAGCCTCATCAACAACAACATCCTCAATCCAGAACTTTGTTCCAGTTGGAATATGATAAACTACTGCTGACAATATTCCCGAAATCCGGCTATTGCCTTCCTCTGCTACAAACAAATGTGTTCCTTCCGATTTAATTATCCTTCTGAATTTCTCAACTGTCAATGGGACTGAATCCGGATCAAGCTGGGGAAGCAGGTTGTTTACAGCCTGGTACACCTTGTTATTTAAGCGCTTTATTTCTCTTATTTTCATATCATTATGGATTTTAAGCTTTTCTCTCCGGAATTATCACTGGCAGAATCAAATATAAGAAATATGAAGTTAAATCTTGTATGGAGATTTGAGTGAGTATGAGTGTGAGTGTGAGAAAAAAGAAGCGGAAGTGCTCGCTCTCGCAAATGTTAAGAGATATGTTGGATTGTTTGAGTGTGAGTGTGAGTGTGAGTATTGAGAAAAAAGAAGCGGAAGTGCTCGCTCGCGCTCTCACTCCCGCTCTTTTTTAAGTGGTGCCACCAGGAATCGAACCGGGGACACATGGATTTTCAGTCCATTGCTCTACCGACTGAGCTATGGCACCTCCTTTTGGGACTGCAAATATAAATTTCAATTCCGAGTAAGCAAAACATTTTTGAAAAAAATATTTTTGCATGACTTATTTTTATTTCAAGCTAAGCTAACATATACATTATCATTGCTTTACAAAGACACATCAGCCAGTCTTCAGAAGTTTTTGAACCAATTCCGGATATTTCCTTAGATTCTCAATGTATTTTCTGCTTTTCATTTTCTTTATCACGTATTCTAAATGAATAGCCTGTTTAATCGAACTACAGGGTATTAATAGAAATAATTCCCAGTCATTTGTCTTTGATGTAAATGACGCCGATCCAAAGTATCTTTCATTATGTTGTTTAATCCTATCTTCAATATCACATGTGTAACCAACATAATATTGATCAACTGAGTTACTGTAAAGTATATAACAACAGTAAAACACAGGTCTAAGAAAAAAATTAAAATTAAAATTAATAAATGCAGCTAAATCTTGTTGGTTGCCATTGCTCTACCTCCCGATAGCTATCGGGATGAGCTATGGCACCTCCTTTTGGGACTGCAAATATAAATCTCAAATCCGGTAAAGCAAACAGTTTGAAGATTTTTTTTTAGCTAT
>JAKLDT010000175.1 GCA_022703405.1 Bacteroidota bacterium
AAAGTGCATAAGGCACTGCCATGAACTGCATAGTGCCCATATCAACAAAACTGCTTTCAAATTTCACCTCAACCTTCAGGTAATGATATGATTCCGACCAGCTGACCTGTGACAGGTCTGAATATATTCCTCCAGTCTGAACTCCACGTCCGATAATAAGCGAAAAAACTCCGTATTTTGATGTAATAACATGTGAATGAAGCTCCTGAAAAACAACAGGTCCAAGCGGATTTTGCGAGATAACAGAAAAACGCACATCAATTTCAGCATTCGCCAGCTCCTTCCCGTAATTATCCCTGGCAACAGCCTGGTAATGAATCCCTGCCGGAACACCAGTCTGACTGTATAAACAAAAGCCGGTCAGGTTTAGTGCAAGAAATAATATTAATACTCTGAAATTTCTGTAGGTCATTTGTTTTGCTTTACAGTTTTTCTATTTTGAAGGTTCTGTTAAAAATACCATCAGTGCTTGTTATCCTTATGAAGAACAGACCCTTGCTGTAATGTTCAACGCTGAACGGCTGACAAAGCCAGTATGTATCGCTGAACTCAATTTTTTCAGTCCTGGTTATTGACCCGGTAATATTGAAAAAATCGATAATGAAGGTCCTTTTGCCTGTTCCATACAGCTCAACTGTTACATAATCTCTTACAGGATTAGGATATACCTTCAATCCATTTCCTGCAGGCGCATTTTCTGTTTTCAGCCTTATGCCCGGCTGCTGAAATCCCTGAGTCAGTACCAGGTCAGTATTCCGGAATATTTCAACTGCAGCCTCTCCGATTGTTTGTGAATAATGAATAGCTGGCGTGCACTGAACAGCTCCGACAGGCACAATCACCTGGTGCGACAAACCCTGTGATAACAGGATTTTGCAGCTCCAGAAAAGCAGTAAAACTATATGAATCCTTTTCCCCAAATACATTACACATGGTCCGCGCAAGGCCAAATGTAAAGATTTTTTTGACAAATCATAGTAATCCGGTGACGAACAGTGCATTTTTAAATTTGAAACACCAGAATTCTAAAAAGGAATACCCGATCAGATTTCATATTGCGTTTTAAGGTATTTTTGAAACAAATGACAGCAAAGAACCTATGCCTCTGAAACCATACATGTATCATAATCTCACAGAAGCCGGCTGTGATGAAGCAGGCAGAGGCTGCCTTGCAGGACCGGTTTTCGCTGCAGCTGTTATACTTCCGAAAAACTTCAGGCACCCTGTGCTTAACGACTCCAAGCAGCTGAGCGCAAAAATAAGGGAGGAGCTCCGCCATGAAATTATCTCCACTGCTCTTGCATGGAGTGTTGCACAGGTTGGAAACAATGAAATTGATGAAATGAATATCCTCAGGGCTTCAATTAAAGCCATGCACCTTGCCCTCGATGGTCTGAGCAGAAAACCGCAGTTCATACTTGTTGACGGAAACAGGTTTTTTCCATATAAAGGAATTGACCACAAAACTGTTATAAAGGGCGATTCAATTTATTTCTCAATAGCCGCGGCATCAGTCCTGGCAAAAACATACAGGGACGAGTACATGGACACTCTTGACCAGGAATATCCGCAATATGGCTGGAGAAAAAACAAGGGTTATGCAACAGCTGCCCACCGTAAGGCAATAGAAAAATACGGCATCACTCCCTACCACAGGAAATCCTTCACCCTTACAAACACACAGCTTGATTTCAATTTTTAATTACCCTGTGAAATTTAAAATTATCTTTACCGGCTCAAAACCATAAAAAGAAGTTCACAATATGAAACACGCATGTAATACATAAACAAACACGCATAAATATAACTTGCGGGTTCCATCAAACAATTAAAATCAAAATTATATTATGATGAAAAAGTTAGTTGCTATTACAATAATCATTCTGCTGGGAACGGGTAATCTTCTCCGTGCGGATGAGGGTATGTGGCTTTTGCCGCTTATTGAGAAGAAGAATATGGGAAAGATGACCGAACTGGGTCTTAAACTTTCAGCGGAGGATATTTACAGCCTGAACAAGGCAAGTGTTAAGGATGCTATAGTTATTTTCGGCGGCGGCTGCACCGGGGAAATTGTATCATCACAGGGTCTTATACTTACAAACCACCATTGCGGATACGGATCAATACAGGCACACAGTACAGTTGAGCACGACTACCTGAAAGACGGATTCTGGGCAATGTCAAAAAGTGAAGAACTGCCAAACCCAAATCTTGCCGTTACTTTCCTGATAAGAATAGAGGATGTTACAAACCAGGTTCTCGAAAATGTTAAGCCCGGCATGAATGAGACAGAAAGGACAGCTGCAATAAATGAAGCACGTAAGAAAATTGAACAAAAGGCCGCCGAGGGTACTTCATACCGTACCACTGTAAGCAGCTTCTACGGAGGAAATTACTTCTATCTGCTTGTTTATGAAAGGTATAACGACGTAAGGCTTGTTGGTGCGCCTCCTTCATCAATTGGAAAATTCGGTTCTGACACCGACAACTGGGAATGGCCCCGCCATACCGGCGACTTCAGTGTTTTCAGAGTTTATTCAGCCCCCGACGGAAAACCTGCAGCTTACTCAAAGGACAATGTTCCGCTCAAACCAAAGCATTATTTACCAGTTTCGGTTAAGGAAAGGAATGAAGGAGATTTTGCAATGATCCTGGGTTATCCCGGCAGGACAAGCAGGTATTTTACATCTTATGAAGTTAATGAACAGCTTCAGATTGTGCACCCGGTAAGGATTAAGGTTCGCGGTATCAAACAGGATGTATGGATGAATGACATGCAGGCTGATAAGAAGGTGAATATCCAGTACTCGGCGAAATATTTTGGCTCATCTAACTACTGGAAATATTCAATAGGACAGAAGAGAGGTCTTGAAAGACTGAATGTGGTTTCAAAAAAACAAGTCATCGAGGATCAGTACAACAAATGGATTGAAGGCAGCAGTGAAAGAAGGGAGAAATATGGTGAAGCACTTCCCCTTATAAGATCGGCAATAGAAGGCCGTGCTGAATATTTCAAAGCCCTCTCCTATGCAACAGAATGCCTTCAGGGTTGTGAGATACTTTCAATGAACCAGGGAGTATCGGCCCTGATCACCGCACTTCAGTCTGGCGATGCACAGAAAACCGATGACGCAGTTAAGCAGATCAGAAACAATGCAGAAAGATTCTACAAGGATTATAATGCTGCAACTGACAATAAGGCTATGAAAGCCATGCTTAAATTATTCCGTGAAGATGTTCCTGCAAAATTCCATCCCGATTTCTACACCGGTGTGATAGATAAAAAGTTCAAGGGAGATATCGATAAATTCACAGATGATCTTTTTGCCAGATCAGTGTTTGCAAGCGAGGAAAAACTTAATGCCTTCCTCAGCAAGCCAAGCCTGAAAGTTATTGAAAAGGATCCTGTTTACCTCACGGCAACTTCATATTATAAAGCTGCAGGAGAGGTCTCAAAGAAAACCTATGAATATGAAAACGACATAATGAAGGGAAGAAGGCTCTGGATAGCTGCCCTTCTTGAAATGGCTCCCGAAAAGGCAGAGTATCCTGATGCCAACTCAACAATGAGGCTTACTTACGGAAGCGTGAGGGACTATGATCCGAGAGACGGAGTTACATATAAACATTATACCACACTTGAAGGTGTGATGGAGAAATACAAGCCCGGAGATTATGAGTTCGATCTGCCGAAAAAACTTCTAGACCTGTATGCCAAAAAGGAATATGGACGATACAGTTCATCAAAAGGTTATATGCCGGTTTGTTTCCTTACCACAAATGATATCACAGGCGGCAACTCGGGAAGCCCTGTAATGAACGGAAACGGTGAACTTATTGGACTTGCATTTGACGGTAACTGGGAATCGATGAGCGGTGACATTGCTTATGAACCGGAACTCCAGAGAACAATTGTTGTTGACATAAGGTATGTTTTGTGGGTCATGGATATTTATGCCGGGGCAAAACACCTTGTTGATGAAATGACAATAAGGCAATAAACAGATAAGATTTAAAGGAAGCTGTCTCATTAGTCAATTTTACTGATGAGACAGTTTTTTTTATGTTGTATTGTGGCATTTTGAGTAAATTTGCACAAATAATAAACAAATGCACCTGAACCTGATTGAGATACTTGCTGCTTTCATGGTACTTTTTGCCATAATTGACATCCCCGGATCAATACCGATAATTATAGACATCAAATCCAAATCAGGGGATATCAAATCGGCAAAGGTTACAGCCGTATCTTTTGCAATACTGCTTGCATTTCTTCTTATAGGAAGTCCTTTGCTTGGCATTTTCGGCATTGATGTTTCTTCGTTCGCAATTGCAGGTTCATTTATTATCTTCCTGATAGCCATGGAGATGATACTCGGCATCGAGCTTTTCCATCACGATTCTCAGGGTTCCGGATCAATTTTCCCAATTGCCTTTCCTCTTATTGCCGGAGCTGGTTCAATTACAACAATTCTGTCATTAAAAGCTGAATATGCAACAATAAATATATTAATTGCTCTCTGCCTTAATATGGTTGTAATCTACCTTGTGCTAAGGCTTACTTCCCTTTTTGAAAAGATTCTTGGAGCAAGCGGATTGCAGATACTCAAAAAAGTATTCGGCGTGATTCTCCTCTCAATAGCAATAAAACTCTTTATTACAAATACAGGCATAGTACTACCGCATGCGGGCAAATGAGATAACAATCTATACCGACGGAGCAGCAAGCGGCAATCCCGGGCCCGGAGGATACGGAGTTGTTATGATTTACGGCAGGCACCGGCTTGAAAAATCTCAGGGATATAAACTCACAACAAACAACAGGATGGAACTCATGGCTGTTATTACCGGTCTTGAAGCTCTTAAAAAACCAGGCAGCAATGTTGTTGTATACACTGATTCAAAATATGTTGCCGATGCTGTTGAGAAAGGCTGGGTTTTTCAATGGGAATCAAAAATGTTCAAAAAGAAGAAAAATCCTGATCTCTGGATGCGCTTTCTGAAGGTTTACAGAACTCATAATGTCCGGTTTGTATGGATAAAAGGCCATGCAAACAATGTTGAGAATGAAAGGTGTGACAAGCTTGCAGTGGCTGCATACAGGCAGTCCGACCTCATTGAAGATGAAGGATACCTCATTGACCAGGCAGACAATATGTTGCTGTAATTAAGAAATTGTCGTTTTTTTTTCGTATAATTGATGTCCTATTGCAAGAAAACTACTGATGGATAAGCTCTTCATTGCACCGACATCCACAACCCCTGAAATATCCTTTTCAATAAAGGATAATCTTTTCAGGATTAAGGGAAACTCAAGGCCCGAAGATGTCAGAGCGCTGTATTATCCTGTAACTGAATGGATAACAAACCTGATAGACGGGATAATAAGCGGAAGGATAAATGAATTTACAGAAAAAAATCCCATAAAGTTCCAGTTTGACCTTCAGTATTTCAATTCATCTTCTGCTAAATTCCTATATGATATTTTTCTCGAGCTTAAAAAACTTCCGGAAGCAGGCAAACATGTTATTATTGAATGGTATTATGAGCTGGAGGATACGGATATGTTTGAAGCGGGAAGCGATATGGCATCACTTGTCAGCATGAATTTCAGTTTTATTGCAAAAGAAGAGGAATAGGTATGCAGGGACAGAAGGAGCTCTATGAGCTTTTAAAGACACTCTCAATAGAATTCGAATATCACGAACATCCTCCCGTAAACACAATTGAAGATGCCCTTACTCACTGGAAAGACTATAATTCAGGGAGATGCAAAAATATTTTCTTCCGCAACCACAAGGGCAACAGACACTACCTTGTAATTCTCGAGCACCTGGCCCAGCTTAACATAAGAGACCTTGAACAAAGACTCAGGCAGGGAAAACTGAGCTTTGCATCAGATCAGAGACTCATGAAATACCTTGGATTGCTTCCCGGATCTGTCTCTCCTTTCGGACTTATTAATGACACAGAAAGACATGTTCATCTCTTCATTGACAAAAACCTGCTGCAGTTCGACAGGCTTGCCTTTCACCCTAACAAGAATACAGCGACACTGGTAATCAGCAAGGACGATTTCCTCAAATTTCTTAATCATACCGGTAATACTTTTGAATTCTTAAACCTTTATGATCAGGGTATTTAGCTTTTGCCCGGTCTTAATCTTAATTCAGGTTTTTGTTAA
>JAKLDT010000176.1 GCA_022703405.1 Bacteroidota bacterium
TGCATAAAAATCCTTATACAGGCACCACTTATGCAGAAGAACCGGCTGTAGCCTTTGTTGAAGTGAATAATGAAAACTCACTTCTATCCAGCTGGTATCTCCTGCCAAAACTTAACAAAACACACATGACTTACCTGAAGGGTTTATGGACTTCATGGCTCAATACGCATCCCGAGGCTAAAAAGGGAGCAGCCGGAGCTGACCTTATCAGGATAATTGAAAATTATTCAGAAGGTGCGACTGAAAAACAGAAGGAAGCATTGTGGAATTTCCTTGTTGACACTGAAATGTCTTATGCCAAGGAGATGACAGAATATTTTAAAAAGGATCTCGGAATAAAGTCACTTATTTGCGAGTCGCAGGCTTCATACAGCGGCAATGCCGGAATCATCAGGGAATCAGAATATTCCGATTTTATCGACATGCACTCATACTGGGAACATCCTTCATTTCCCGGCAGGAGCTGGTCATCAACTGACTGGAGAATAAGAAATTCCTCAATGGTTTCTGACAAAAAGGGCGGTACCCTTCTTCGCTTTGGCCAGCACAGAGTGATAGGCATGCCACTGACAATCAGCGAGTACGATCATCCGGCGCCTAATTTCTTTGTTGCTGAAATGTATCCCATGCTGAACTCTTTCTGTGCTTTCCAGGATTTTGACGGGATATATCATTTTGCAACAGGTAATCCGTACGATGCAGGAAGGATGACTAATTTCTTCCATACAAGCGGTCATCCCCTGAAAAATGTTTTTGTTCCTGCAGGAGCAGTTATTTTCAGGATGGGTGCAGTGAAGCCCGGGGAACATTATGTTACACTCGGACTTCCTCAGGAATCAGTTGCAGGTGATCTGGTGAAGTATGGAGATAAACTGAAGCTTCATGTGACTAATATGAATTATATATGGGATGAGGCGGGTTCGGTAAATGCACTTACCCTTCTGCACCCGATAGGCGTCGATACAAAAGCTGGTGAGAGGAAACTGTCAGAAATCATTCCTGCTCCCGAAGGTCCATGGGTAAGTGAGACGGGTGAAATAATATGGGATAACAGGGATTCGGTGAATGCAGTCTATAGCATAAATGCTCCCGCAGCAAAAGGTGCAGTAGGTTATATCGGAGGAAAGAATATCTCCCTTGGATCAGTGACAATAGCAATGGATACAACTGAATATAACTGGGCGGCGATTACCCTTACCTCGCTCGACGGAAAACCTGTTGAAGAATCGGATAAGGTGCTGCTTATTGCTGCAGGGAGGGCTGAAAATACCGATATGGGATGGGATGAGAAACATACTACTGTGGGCAATAAATGGGGAAATTCTCCTTCAAGAACAGAGGGAATACCTGCTCAGATCAGATTCTCGGGAATGCCTGCCTTCCGGGTATTTGCCCTTGATCCCACCGGAATGGAGACTATAGAAGTTAAAGTCGGAAAGAAAAGAGGAGAACAGGTCCTTAATGTCGGAGCCCAGTATAAGACTATCTGGTATATTCTGAAAAGGTAATTATAAATCAGCGAAAATCAGCGAGCTCTGCGGGAACTATTTGCCCGCTGATCTCGCTGATAAACGCTGATTGATTAAAAGACTTTTATTCAGTCCTTTTGTTTCTCATTTTCTCAGCGTAAATGGCATCTACAAGACCATCCTGCTGAACATCGGCGCCAAGCTGCCAGAACATTATGCCTCCCAGGCTCTTTTCAGCAACATATTTTGTTTTGAGTCTTACCGACATGGTGTCATCGTAGGTGATGAAGAGGCTGTCCTTTGCATTATAGAGATAGGGAGCTTTTGCCACCGGGTCCCAGAATCTTGTGAAACCGTTTTTATCTTCCATGCTTTCCCTTATCGCTGAGTAACCTGCCCTGAGTATTGCCCTTCCCCTGTTGAGCTGATAAAGCCCGTTATTTTCAGGCGGAACACCCTGCCATGCTCTTCCCGAGAAATTTGAACCTATTACGATCTGTGAGGGATTGACTCCCTTTTCAATAAGCATTGTTACAATTTTCTCTGTTGAAAACGGTTTTGTTGAATCACCTTCCTCAATCATTTTTGCGGCAGCAGGTGTTCCCTGAATGTCTTCCATCTTAATAAGTCCAAGGTTGGTATGATGTGAGGTATAAGGATCACCTCCTCCTGCAAGATCATAAGACATTACGTTGACATAGTTGACGCACTGCATAACCTTGTCAAGTTCAATGTAATCAAAAGCGCGCTCCCAGCCTGCTGAGGCCCATGTTAATACAAGGTAGTCGCAGATAGTGTTCATTCCTGTTTTTAGTTCGCACATAAGCTTTGTGAAATTCTCCTTGTCGGCAGGACTGTAAGGATTGTCGTCGCCTGGTAATCCCGGGTATTCCCAGTCAATATCAAGTCCGTCAATATCATATTCCTTTATGAATTTAAGAACGCTTTCAACGAATTTCTTCCGTCCCTCGTCTGTCATGGCCATATCGGAGAAACCCTTTGAACCTGCCCATCCTCCGCATGCCACCATTACCTTCAGTTTCGGATGGTTCTTCCTTTCCTTAACAAGCCTTTTTAGCATCATTCCAAGTGTATCCTCAGGAAATTTCATTTCACCGTCGATTACCTCGGTGAAGGAGAAAATTATATGAGTCAGCTTGTCAAGAGGAAGTGTTTCCGGATGGAAATTGTTCCAGCGGGTATAGTAATATGCCATGATCTGAGTGCCTTTTTCATCAGGCTGGCGGCGGTGGCATGATATTGATACCACTGTCAGAATTAAGATAGCCAGGATAAGTGTTTTTTTCATAGTTTCGATTGTTAGGATATTGGTTAATTGTTTTTCAAACTAATAGGCTGAGCCATGTATTTCCTTGAAAATTAATGGATTGTCGTTAAGAGCTATGATTCCGACATAGGGCTTGTTTTTGTCCATTATCATAATCTTGAAGATATTTTCGTTGCCTGGTCCGGTGTTTGCAACCCTGGCATTTGTGAATTTAACGTAGAAACTGTCATTGCTGACGGTTTTAATCCTGAATCTTGGATTACCATCCTTCTCGTCAGGTGTGAGGAATTCAATCTCAATTCTGTTATTGTCAGCATCAGCTTTCAGATTGAAATCATTATATATTGCAAGGGCGCCCATGAATCTGTTTACCGGTTCCACCCATATCTCCTTGCTTGTGGCATTGTTAGTTGCACACCAGTGAGGCATGTCGCCGTTCATGCAATCCATTCCTACAGGGAGAGCCCCTGTAAGATCCTTCAGACAGTAAGCAAAATGCGGTGCGAAGTCATATCCTTCGCCATACATAAGGCTCATACTGAATGGATTATTGCCAAAAATCCATTGAAGCTGTTGTCCCACAAGCGCCATTCCTCCTGCATCATTCCTGAGCCTTGAGGCTTCAGCAAGCGCCCATGATGACGACATGTGAATATTTGTATTACCATGGAACAGATCATCCTTGTAAATAGGGAAGGTTCTTAGAACATACTCGCCCTTCAGTCGTGTTCCATCGTTAAATTGCCTCAGCATGTCGGCCTTCACAGCAGAATCCTGAACTGCAAGAACATCTGATTCTTTCCATACCGAATTGGGAAGATGATTAAACGGCGCTGCATATCCGGCCCCTCTTTTCATGAAATATTCACTGTGTAAAACTACAGCGGTATACCATTCCCTGAAGTTTTCATGTTTTGGCAGTTCCCTGCAAAGCATTGTCAGTGCAATAAGGGGAGCTTCCTCAAAGGCAGCATGAAGATTGTGTATTACATTCTTCCTGTCAGTATTTTCATAGAAATAGCCTGTAATTGGTATTTCGCTGAGGAAAGACTGTTCCTGGCATTTAATGATGAGGTTGCCAAACATGGCAGCGTGTTCGAGATACTTTTTATCGCCTGTGATCCCGGCGAGCATAAGCGACGATGTCGCACCCCATGAAGCTTCCTTGTAATCAGCCTGATCCCATTTCTTTTTCGATTCAAAGCCTGCCTTCCAGTCTTCAAGAGCTGCTGTTCTGGAATCGGCTGCCAGCTGAGGATGAGATTTAGCAAGCATCACTGATGCCTTGCACTGAACTGTTGCTGCAAGGAAATTTTCCCAGGGGACATTCTTTGCAGGCGAAACGACATCATCTATTGTGCCTGTTTTATTATCGGTATATATCCTCATCACACTGAAACTCATGTGATAACCATCTCCAAACCTGGTCTTCAGGAGCCATTCAAGTCCCCAGGCTATTTCATCGCGGAGGCGGTCTGAAAATCCGGCCAGTTCAGGCCTGCCTTCAGTTTTTTCCAGGTTGTTCATCATTGCCAGCGTTGCCATGGCTGTCCTCCAGGAACCCTGTGAAAGGTCTCCTGCATCGTGCCATCCTCCGTTTATTATCTTCTTCGCATCTCCTTTAAAACCCTGCCAGTCTTTATGGCATTCTGTATGAACACCCGGTACATTGAATCCGCAGCGTTCACAGTAGAAGAAGTTCACTGCTTTGTACAGGGGTTGTATCCATACGTTATTATCAATAGGGAAGAGCCTGGAGCTTATTGAGCCTGAAGTTATATAGTAGAATCCGGGAGTTTTGAATTCAGAAAAATCTATTTGTCTGAAACTTCCTTTTTCTGTTGTTATTTCTTTAACAGTACCTTTGAAAACAACATTTTTCTCCTGGTCGGTAATGCTGAATTCATTACCCGCGCCTTCACCGGCAAGAGCTATTTTCTGATCTTCAGGTCTGTAACCTATATGACTGAAAGAGATTTTTCCGGGAGCAACTGCCCATCCTTCAAAATAGTCACCGTCAACCTTCTGTATTTCAAACTGGTCGATGTCGTATGTCACAATTCCTTCTTCCTCAGGATTATGTCCCCGCAGAGTCTGGCTTATCGCAAATTCCCTTATCCTGTTTCTTTCGAGATGATGCATCTCAAAAATAATATGATTCCATTCCCCGGGTTTCAGATCCTGTATATGATGTGAACTGCCTGGTGTTGTCGCATTCTTCGGAGAACCTTCATTTCTCAGATATATATTGAAACTGTAGGTAGGCATCGATGTGGGATGAACATACACCCAGAATGATAATCTCTGATATGCAGACCAGTCCTGAGCTTCGGCGAACTGCAGCCTTACAGAGGAGCTGCCACCCTGTGTTCCTCCGAAGGAACCCCATTCGGTGCGGTTCTTCCTGTAATGCTCCTCATCGCGTAATGAGGTACGGAAACGAAGTGACTTTTTCCCGTCTTTCGATCTCTCATCTGTATAGCTCATTTCTCCTATGCCTTTAACCTTCCAGCCTTTTTCTTCTTCCATATTGTCAATAGTCAGGGATTCAGAAACAGGCTTTTTCTCCCATTGCGACATAAGGGAATTTTCTTCCTGAACAGGAAGAGGATACTTTCCGAAACTCAGAAGTTCATCAATAGTCCTGGGCTTTTTATCTGGCTGACAGGCAATTAACAGGGTCAGTAAAATGGGGAAAAGGTATTTTCTCATGGCAGCAGGATTAAGGTTTATGTCAAATGTTATGAAAATTACAACTTTTTCACAAGCTGAAAATCCTGTTAATCAAAAAATCATCATGGTAAAAGTTAAAATATATTAAATGGGCAGGAGATGAATAATATGAAAAGGAAATATCTTAAATTTAATTGTCAAACTATTTTCAAACCTAAGCTGTTGATCATGAAACCAAAAACTGTATTGTTCTGTTTTCTGTCATTCTTTCTTACTTGTATTTTATCAGGTCAGGAGAAGCTTACAATTAATGATCCTGGATATTTTGAGAGTTCAGGATTCGATGTAATGGTATTTGATGATTACTACCCGATGGGTCACCAGAGCGGGGTGACAATTATACAGAACGGGGTAAGGGTTGCTGCAAACGGGGATATCCGTGTCGGACTGACAGCACCGGCCAGGGCACAGAAGAAAGTTGACAAGGCTGCCGGAATCATAGATGCTGAAGTTACCTATCCTGATGTTGCCCTGAAATATACTGTCAGGGTAAAAGCTGTCGACAGGAAGATTGTAATTACAGCAAGTCTTGCAAATCCGCTTCCGGAGGAACTGGTTGGTAAGGCATTTTTCAATATTGAACTTTTCCCTGCTATACTTTTTGGCAAAAGCTGGAACATGGACGGAAAGACCGGATTATTTCCAACTGACTCATACTCACCTTTCAATGGTGATGAACTTCAGCCTT
>JAKLDT010000177.1 GCA_022703405.1 Bacteroidota bacterium
CTGAACAATGCAGTTTGATCCCTTTGTTATACCATTCAATATAGGACTGTACTTTATTCTGATATATGCAGTTGTAAGGTCAGTGATCTGGTTCAGGGAACTTTCACGCCCCGACAAACTGAGGCTGCAGAGAGGTTTCTTTGGCAGGGCTTTCGCAATGAGTTTACAGGAGATATTCATGGAAAGCCTGATCCACAGAAAGATCCTGCGATCAAATTTCAGGCTTGGCTATATGCACATGAGCCTTGCCTTTGGCTGGTTTCTCTTAATCCTTTTCGGTACAATTGAGGCTGACATCTTCGGTGTAAGACACCTGAATCCTCCGTATAAGGCCATTTTCTTCAGGTTCTTTAATCCTGAACACGGAAGGGCAGGCTTTGAAGCTGTTTTTGGCTTTCTTATGGATCTGATACTGGCCTTCATACTTTCCGGACTTCTGCTTGCGGTTCTTAAACGTCTGCATTCAGGAGTAGTTGGAATGAAAAAGACAACAAAGCTTAAGATCAGGGACAGGGTAGCCCTTACTTCCCTGTGGCTTATTTTTCCCAGCCGGCTGCTGGCTGAAAGTTTTACATCAGAGGCTTACGGAACAGGAAGTTTCCTCACCGGATCTCTAGGCAGCCTTCTGGGTTCATTTCTGCCTGCAAGAGAACTTGCATATCCGTTCTGGTGGCTGTATTCATTGTCGCTTGGTACCTTTTTTATTCTTCTGCCGCTTACACGATACATGCACATACCTGCCGAGCTCTTTCTTATTTTCATGCGCAATGCAGGTATACGTACAGGAGATAAACCAGGATCATATTCTGAAGTAGAAATACATTCATGCTCTTCATGCGGAATGTGCATAGATGTCTGCCAGCTGAACAATTCCGTAGGCATTAATACAATACAATCAGCCTATCTGATGAAAGGTCTGCGAATGAATGAGGATGTCTCTTATATAGCACAAAATTGCCTTATGTGCGGCAGGTGTGACCAGATCTGCCCTGTTGGGATAGAACTGTCTCCCATACGAATGATGCAGAGAAGGAATGAGAAACCTGATTATGAATACAAAAATTATTACAAGGGCTATCTCCGTCAGAGGCAGCCTGTAAGCCAGTTGAAGGAATCTTCGGTATCATATCCATATCTTGCTGAAAATGATCCGGATAAGGCAGATGTAATTTACTTTGCGGGTTGTATGACTCATCTGACTCCCTCGATTAAAAATGCAATGGTTGAAATTCTTGATGCTTCCGGTGTGAATTATCTTTTTATTGATGAACAGGGAGGCGCCTGCTGTGGAAGACCTGTTATGCTTGCTGGGCAGGACAGGGAAGCAAGGGAACTTATAAATCATAATTCGAAAATGTTCTGGAAAACAGGTGCATCGACACTTGTGACTTCCTGTCCGATTTGTTATAAAGTGTTCCGTGAGAGCTACCATCTCGATATGGAAATACTTCATCATACCCAATTCATAAAGAGGCTTATTGATAACCGTTCTGTTCCTCTCAGGTACCTTCGCAAGCGTGTTGTTTACCATTCTCCATGCGACCTGGGAAGAGGTTCTGGTGTTTATGAAGAGCCAAGGCAGGTATTGAGTTATGTGGCTAAGCTTGAAAATACAAAATTTGAAGATGGCAATTCACTCTGCTGCGGTGGAAGTCTTGGAAATCTTAAATTAAATTCCGGTCAAAGAAGAAAAATCGCATCAGATACCTTACAAAATCTTATATTATCCGGTCCTGAAATAGTTGCTACAGCCTGCCCTTTGTGCAAGAAAACACTAGCTTCCGTCTCGGACACAAAGGTGTCTGATATAGCTGAAATTGTGGCTGATGCATTGCCCAAATCATCCTCAGGCTACCAGCGGATACGCAGGTCCCTAAGCCGCCATGAACTGATTAATGTCTGATACTGCATTGTTGAAAATATTAAACTCTTGTGCAAAAGTTTAATATTTTTCAGTTTATTTTGCATCTAATTTTACGGACAAAATAAAATTGATACTTGCCCGTTCTTTTTAAAAAGACAAGAAATGAGTATAAGCAGAGTAAGAGGAATTGTTGTGATGATTACAGGGATCTCATTTTTATTTTCCTGCACAAATAACACTGAAGTCAAACATACTGATCCTGCCCTTAACCATGTTGTACAGCAGGATGACGGAAGCATCGAGCTTCAGGTAAAAAAAGCAGATTGTTACAGCGACAAGGTAAATCCATCAACAAATACAGCAGAGTGGAATGTGTCGGTTAAAAAATCCGGCAGGTTCAATGTATGGATCACAAGTGCAACTACAGATACTACAAATCTCGAATACAGCAACAAGGTACTTCTTAATGTGCATGATAATGTACTTGAAGCAACTCCTGTAATAAACAAAGTTGTAAGGAATTCTTCAGACGTTGATTACCCGTATTTCAGGGCTGATTCATTTATGGGATCAATGTATATCCAGGATACAGGCCTGTATGCAGTGCAGATAATAAGCGACGGGATAATACCCGAAAATGAAATTGAGGATTCAGGAAGCGCAAAAACAAAGCTTGTTTCTGTATCACTGACTCCGGTTGTCAGATAGTTATTTCCTGTTTTTTTCTTCTATCCATTCTCTTGCATTTACGAAGGCCTTTATCCAGGGCGTTACTTCATCATTTCGCCTGTCTTCAGGATAGTATCCGCATTGCCAGGGGAAATAAGCTCTTTCGAGGTGAGGCATCATAACAAGATGTCGTCCGTCCTCAGAGCATAAGCCTGCAGCATCATAATCTGAACCATTAGGATTGGCCGGATAACTATGACGGCTGTATTTTAAGGGTATCCGATAATTTTCTTCAGGATGTTTCAGCTCAAACCTTCCTTCTCCGTGTGCAACCCAAACTCCGAGCTCCATGCCTTCCATATTTCCCAGCATAACAGAATTATTCGGGAGGATTTTCACACCAAGGAAGCCTGATTCAAACTTGCCTGAGCTGTTGTGGAGCAGACGGGGTGCTTCCTTCTGTGAGGGGTAGATAAGCCCAAGTTCTGCCATGAGCTGGCATCCGTTGCATACTCCCAGCGATAGGGTATCCTTGCGTTTATAGAAGTTTTCAAGGGTTATTCTTGCTTTGTCATTGTATTTGAAAGCTCCAGCCCAACCCTTTGCTGAGCCAAGAACATCTGAGTTTGAGAATCCTCCGACAAATACAATCATGCTGATATCTTCAAGTGTTTCCCTTCCGGAAATCAGATCGGTCATGTGTACATCCTTGACGTCAAAACCTGCGAGGTACAGTGCGTAGGCCATCTCACGGTCTCCGTTAACTCCTTTTTCGCGGATGATCGCAGCACGGGTTCCTGATTTTTTTCTCCTGTCGGGTGAAATGCCAAGTGACTTGAATGAACCGTCAAAATCACCTGTATTTATGTTAAGCTTATGATTCTTGTAGTTTTCGAATCTTTCAAGAGCAAGCTTAAGCCCGGACTGCTTCCTGTCGAGAAGATATGAAGTGCGGTACCACTTGTCCCTCATCTCGTCAATATTAAGTGTCCACGATTGTACGCCATTCTTGATATAGAGCATCCTGTCGTTCACCGGATGACCAATTGAATAATATGATATCCCGTTTTCAAGAAGGTATTCGGCAATCTCATCTTCATCCTTTACCTGGATAATAAGTCCGGGGTTCTGACTGAACAGCAGCTTTACAGTATCTTCCTCTTCCATTGCTGTGAGGTTAATTGTGACGCCGCCTTCACTGTTTGCAAAACACATTTCAAGCAAGGTGGTGATCATACCTCCTGCAGATATATCGTGACCGGCAAGTATCTTTCCTTTCAGGATAAGTTCCTGTATTGCATTGAACACATCAGAGAAATATGCAGGATCATTTACTGTCGGAGCAATTTTTCCAAGCTTGTTTACCACCTGTGCAAAAGCGCTTCCGCCTGTTTTCAGGGAATCGCGGCTCATGTCAATGTAAATCAGGCTTGTATAAGGATCATTTACAATAACGGGTTCTACAATTTTCCTTATATCACTTACCTCGGCTGATGCAGAGATTATTACAGTTCCGGGTGAATAAACAACTCCATCCTTGTATTTCTGTGTCATTGAAAGGCTGTCCTTGCCTGTAGGGATATTGATGCCAAGCGCAATTGCAAAATTACTTGCAGCCTTTACAGCTTCGTATAATCTGGCATCCTCGCCTTCATTCCTGCAGGGCCACATCCAGTTGGCTGACAGAGAAACACTTTTAAGCTTATCTGAAAGCGGAGCCCATACGATGTTTGTTAGAGCTTCTGCAATCGATAGTACCGATCCGGCAGCAGGATCAATAAGGCCGGCAGCCGGAGCATGACCGATTGATGTAGCAAAACCTTTTTTCCCCCTGTAATCAAGCGTAATTGCTCCAAGGTTGTTAAGTGGAAGCTGGAGCGGACCGGCACACTGCTGCTTGGCCAGACGACCGGTAACTGACCTGTCAACCTTATTTGTAAGCCAGTCCTTGCAGGCTACTTCCTCGAGCTGAAGTACCTGCCCGGTGTAGTATTCAAGTTTTTCCTGGTCATATTCCGGATCTGAATAATTTGTTTCCTTCTTCTCATCTCTCATGATTGTCTTTGGTGGGTCACCAAAGAGTGATGACAGAGCAATATCTATAGGCTTTTCGTTCGTTACTGGATTTTCAAGGGTGAACTGCATATCTCCTGTAACTTCGCCTATTACATAGAATGGTGCTCTTTCCCGTTCAGCTATTCTTCTGAGAGTATCAATATTTATTTTTTTGATTACCAGCCCCATTCGCTCCTGCGATTCATTACCAATAATCTCTTTTGCCGAAAGGGTAGGGTCGCCAACAGGAAGTTTACTTATATCTATCCTGCCGCCTGTTGCCTCAACAAGTTCTGACAGGCAGTTCAGATGTCCTCCTGCTCCATGATCGTGGATTGAAACAACAGCATTATGATCTGATTCTGCAAGGGCCCTGATTGCATTATATACTCTTTTCTGCATTTCCGGATTTGCTCTTTGGACCGCGTTGAGCTCTATTGAACTGTCATATTTGCCAGTGTCAACTGAAGAAACTGCTCCTCCTCCCATTCCTATCCGGTAGTTGTCACCTCCAAGCAGAACTATTTTGTCTCCTTTTTCCGGTGTGTCCTTTTCACTGTCCTTTCTCTTTCCTATTCCTATCCCGCCGGCAAGCATTATTACTTTGTCGTATCCGTACCTGCTGAGGTTCTCAAAGTGTTCGAATGTAAATACTGAGCCGCAGATAAGCGGTTGCCCGAATTTGTTCCCGAAGTCGCTGGCCCCGTTTGAAGCTTTAATCAGTATATCTTCCGGTGTCTGGTATAACCATTTCCTTTCCTCAGTGGCTTTCTCCCACGACCTTGGTCCGTCAGGCCTTGGATACGATGTCATGTAAACAGCAGTGCCTGCAACAGGAAAGGCTCCTTTGCCACCTGCAATCCTGTCTCTTATCTCACCTCCGGTTCCGGTTGAAGCTCCGTTGAAAGGCTCAACAGTAGTAGGGAAGTTATGTGTTTCAGCCTTGAGAGAAAGGATTGATTCATAGTCTGTTATCTTGAAGTAATCAGCTTTGTCCTGTGTTACCGGAGCAAACTGCTCAACTTCCGGCCCCCCGATAAAGGCACAGTTGTCCTTGTATGCAGATACTACATGATTTGGATTAGTGCGGGTTGTGTCTTTGATCATCTGGAAAAGCGTCCTGCTCTTTTCCTTTCCATTAATTATGAAGCTGCCATTGAATATTTTATGTCTGCAATGTTCCGAGTTAACCTGGGAAAAGCCAAAGACTTCACTGTCAGTGAGTTTTCTTCCAAGTTTTTTGCTGAGTTTTTCAAGATATTCAACCTCTTCATTATTGAGAGCCAGTCCTTCTCTGTGGTTGTATTCAGCAATGTTCTCAATATAAACAACTGTTTCTGCCTTCCTCTCAATTGTAAAAATATCCTGGCTGAGACCTTTGTAGAGTGACTGAAGCATGGGATCGTGATGTTCTTTCTTGCCTGATACCGGATAGAACTCTTCAATCCTTGCTATCCCTCTGATGCCCATGTTCTGGGTTATTTCAACTGCATTTGTGCTCCAGGGAGTTATCATCTCCTTTCTCGGACCGACAAATTGACCTTCTATGCTTTCTTTCATCAGCTGTCGTGCATCA
>JAKLDT010000178.1 GCA_022703405.1 Bacteroidota bacterium
ATTTCGGATCAAATGATGAGAGGGAAAATACTCTTAACCAGCTTCTTACGGAGATGGACGGTTTCGGTACAAACCTCGGTGTGATAATTCTTGCAGCTACAAACAGGGCTGATATCCTCGACAGAGCACTTATGAGGGCCGGCCGCTTTGACAGGCAGATACATGTTGAACTGCCTGACCTGCCGGAACGTGAGGCAATTTTCAAGGTTCATCTGCGTCCAATAAAGCTTGAAAAGGATTTTGATGTCAGTTTTCTTGCCAAACAAACTCCAGGTTTTTCAGGCGCCGACATAGCCAACGTTTGTAATGAAGCTGCACTTATTGCCGCCCGCAAAAACAAAACTGTTGTTGAAAAGCAGGACTTCCTCGATGCTGTTGACAGGATTGTGGGAGGGCTTGAAAGAAAGACAAAGATAATTTCTCCTCTTGAGAAAAAGACAATAGCATACCATGAGGCAGGACATGCCACTGTAAGCTGGCTTCTTGAACATGCAAGCCCGCTTCTCAAAGTAACAATAATTCCGAGGGGAAGAGCCCTTGGAGCAGCATGGTATCTGCCCGAGGAACGTCAGCTTACAACCCGTGAACAACTGCTCGACGAGATGGCCTATGCGCTTGGAGGAAGAGCTGCCGAGGAACTTATTTTTGATAAAATTTCAACAGGTGCACTCAGTGACCTGGAGAAGATAACAAAACAGGCCTATGCAATGGTCTCCTACTTCGGAATGAGCGAGAAGGTTGGAAATCTGAGTTTCTACGATTCTTCAGGCCAGTCAGATTTTGGTTTTACAAAGCCCTACAGTGAAAAGACTGCAGAACTGATTGATCAGGAAGTGAAGGGAATAATTAATGAGTCCTACGAACGTGCAAAAGAGGTCCTGAAAACAAATATGAAGGGACTTACCGAACTTGCTGAAATACTGCTTGAAAAAGAGGTTATTTTCAGCGAGGACCTTGAAAGGATCTTCGGAAAGAGGAAAGCAGACATCGTAAAAGAACAGCAGGAAGCTGCAGGTAAATCCAGGGCTAAATCCGGGAAAAAATCTGAAGTTCCGGAATCCCCGAAATCCCCGAAACCTGACGGACAGGTAATATTGCCTGAATTAGCTGAATCTGTTAAGAAGAAGGAAAAAAAACAGGACAAAAAGCAGGAGAAAAAAGAAAAAAAGAAGGATAAATAAATAACTCAGGCTTTGAATAATTTTTTCAGACGTACACTCACGGGAGCCTGGATTGTGATCTTTGTGCTCGGTGGATTCTGGCTTCATCCACTGACCTTCGTACTTGCCGGTCTTGTAATACTTGCCGGCACCCAGTACGAGTACTTGATAATGATACGGAATACAGGTGTTAAGCCTCAGCTCGTACCCGGAATGATAACAGGTACGGCATCTTATCTGCTCGCAACGCTTATCGCAGCAGGCATCCTGCCTGTTAAATTCTTCCTTGTACTTATACCTGTGATGCTCTTCATTATGATTGTCGAATTGTATCGCAGGCAGGAGAAACCATTTGATTCACTGGCACATACCTTTTTTTCGGTGCTTTATACCGGAATACCACTGTCGATGTTTCCTTTTGCTGCCTTTTCAAGAAGCGGACTTGATTCAATACTCCCGCACAGGCTTGAGATGTTTTCACCGGGAATAATAATCGGTTTTTTTCTGCTTATCTGGGCCAATGACACAGGAGCCTACCTCGCAGGTGTGTCATTTGGAAAACACAAGCTGTTTGAACGGATCTCACCGAAAAAGACCTGGGAGGGTTTTTTCGGAGGAGTGCTGCTTGTTGTGATTGTAGCGTGGCTGCTTTCATCATGGCTGGGCGTTGTAGGCAGAACACAATGGATAATCATTGCACTGATTGTTTCTGTTGCAGGAACCTATGGCGATCTTATCGAATCGATGCTTAAAAGAAGCCTTGGAGTAAAGGACTCAGGAAACATTATGCCCGGCCACGGAGGCTTTCTTGACAGGTTCGACAGTGCAATAATATCATTCCCCCTTGTATATCTTTTTATCGCTCTGTTTGGATGATTTGCAAGACTTGATTAGTTTTGTGCAAATTTTTGTTAAATGAGTATTCATAAGGAAGGATATAAAATACTTGGATTTGGTTTTGCTACTCTACTCGTATTAAATATAATAATTAACATCTTCTGGGGCGATTATGAAATCCTGAAATGGGGATTCCTGATTCTGTCCTTTATGCTTTATCTTTTTCTTCTCTTTTTCTTCAGATGGCCGGAAAGGGCTATTGAACCCACCCACGGACTTGTCTATGCCCCTGCCGACGGGAAAGTTGTTGTAATTGAAGAAACAGAGGAAAAGGAATATTTCAAAGACACACGTCTCCAGGTTTCCATCTTCATGTCTCCGTTTAATGTTCACAGTAACAGGTACCCTGTTTCGGGAAAGGTAAAATATGTGAGGTACCACCCGGGAAGCTATATGGTGGCTTGGCATCCCAAGTCCTCAGAGCTGAATGAAAGAAGCTCAATTGTTATTGAAACTGCTGAAGGTACTGAGATTCTTGTCAGACAGATTGCCGGTGCAGTGGCAAGACGTATTGTAACCTATGCGAAGGAAGACCTGGAAGTGAAACAGGGAGATGAACTGGGATTTATCAAGTTCGGATCACGCGTTGACATTTTCCTGCCGGTCGGAACTGAGATAGAAATACCAATCCTCCAGCAGGTAAGGGCAAATAAGGACATCATTGCCAAATTCTGAAAATTTACTTTAAAATGAAATCAAAAGACGATAAGATAACTGAAATCACAAAAGATGTCAGCTGGATCGGAGTTCTTGATTATGATATCAGGACTTTCGATATTGTTATGACTACTGAGCACGGAACAACCTACAATTCATATTTTATTAATGCCGGAAAGAAGGCCATTGTTGAACTGGCCAAGGCAAAATTCTGTGATGTCTTTCTGGAGAAACTCCGTAAATTAACGGATCTTTCAGAAATACAGTATATTATAGTTGATCATACAGAACCTGATCATGTAGGAAGCCTTAAGGTCCTGCTCGACCTTATTCCTGATGTAATTGTAGTGGGATCGGGAAATGCAATAAGGTACCTCGAGGATATACTCAACAAACCTTTCAGGTCGCTTGTTGTGAAGCACGGAGACAAGCTCGATCTTGGAAATAAGACACTGACGTTTATTGCCGCTCCGAATCTTCACTGGCCGGATACCATCTACACTTACCTCGAAGAGGATAAGGTGCTGTTTACCTGTGATTCATTCGGTGCACACTATTGTTCCGAAAATCTCTTCAGTAACTTTGATAAGGATTATACAGAGTCGTTTAAGTATTATTTTGATGTGATCCTCAGACCTTTCAGCAGGTTTATGCTGAAGGCAATCGATTTTATAATGCCCATGCAGATTGATTATATATGCACAGGGCACGGACCAGTGCACAGGGGCGAAAGCATTGCCACCGCTATGGAACTTTCTTCCGTATGGGCCCGTGAGTACATGGCCAGGACAACAGATAAAAACGGCTATAATATCTTTGTTGCTTACATTTCAGCTTACGGTTACACAAAGGAGGCAGCATCTATTATTGCAAGGGGTATAGAGGAAACAAAGGATATTAAGTGCGAAGTGGCAGACATAGAGGAAATGCCGCTTGACATTCTTGAAGAAAAACTTACCAACTGCGACGGACTTATTGTCGGCTCTCCGACAATAAACCAGAATACCCTGTTGCCTGTTTACAAGCTGTTTGCGCTTGTAAACCCAATTAGGGACAAGGGAAAGCTTGCCGGTTCATTCGGATCATACGGCTGGAGTGGCGAAGCTCCCAGAATTATACTCGACACTTTCCGGTCACTTAAGTTTAAAACCTTCGAGGAACCCGGCGGAGTTAAATTCTCACCCGAAGGTTCCAAGGAAGACTTCCTCCTGGAATACGGAAGAAAGTATGCAGTGACCTTCATGAATGAATGCGGGAGAAAATAGAAAGGTGCCCTTTTGAGGCACCCTTCCGGTTTTAAAAAATCCTGATTTACGAGATCGCAATCTGGCGTGAGAGGTTCTTCTTCTCTTCTGCCATCTTCGGGAGGCTGATTGTCAGAATGCCATCCTTGTAGTTAGCCTCAATCCTATCCCTGTTAACATTTTCCGGAATATAGAAGCTTCTGCAGAATGACGAGTAGTTGAACTCTTTCTTCTTGTAGCCATCCCTTTCCTCCGATGTCTCATTCTTTGCCTCTGAAGAAATTGTGAGAACATCCTCATTGGTATCGATCTTGAGATCTTTCTTGTCAATTCCGGGAATTGCAAGGTCGAGCACATAGTTCTTTTCATCTTCCCTGATATTGACAGCAGGCATTGAACTTGTCCTGTTTGTTAATGTAGGGAAAAAATCATCGTCAAAAAAATTAGGCATGTAAAAAGGCCTGAAACTTCTTCTCATAATTGTTGGTAACATAGCTTTGTCCTCCTGTTTATTTTAGTTTAACATATTTGTTTTTCATTTTCGATTAACATTTTTCAAACTCCGTTCCAAATTGAAAAATACGCCAATATGGCATATTTTGACAAAAATGCACTGACAAAATGACAAATTGCAAAATTTTCAATGTTGATTTATTTGCAGGGATATTGAGCTATAACAGCTTACTGAGTTTGCCGAATAGAAAAATTAAGTTAGGTTTGTAAAAGGATTCATATCTGCTATGGGAACAACCTGGAGAAACATATTGATAATTGCCGGAGTTTTGTTACTGATTGCCGGCGCATGGTATTTCAGGAGCATTGTAGTATATATTCTTATCTCAGGTGTACTGTCGATTATGGGACGTCCGCTTGTAGATCTTTTCTGCAGGATTCATTTCAGGAAATGGTCATTTCCGAGAACATTAAGCGCATTCATAACCCTTATGATTATATGGGGCGTGATAATATTGTTTTTCTATATTTTCATCCCTCTTGTAACTACCCAGCTAAATTATTTCTCGACAATTGACAGTGATAAGATAGTGCAGCTTATTGAGGCTCCCATATCAAAAATAGAACAGCTTTTCCGGACCTTTAACAAGGACATATCGGATCAGATTTCAATACAGGACTACATAGGCACTAAAATAGCAAGTGTGTTGAATATCAATATGATACAGAACTTCTTGTCATCTGTATTCGGCATCATGGGTAACATGATGATTGCAGTTTTCTCTATTTCCTTCATAACCTTCTTCTTCCTTAAGGATCAGAGGTTGTTCTTTGAATCAATTCTTATGTGGGTGCCTGAACGGTATACAGAAAATTTCTCCCGCGCCCTGCATTCAATTCAAAACCTGCTTACAAGGTATTTCATAGGTATAATCATACAGAGCACTTGTATTCTGATACTTATAACAATAGGTATGACGATAGTGGGGATTGATTTTCAGCAGGCTCTTGTGATGGGAGTGATCCTGGGTATACTTAATGTTATTCCCTATGTAGGCCCCTGGGTAGGACTGTTTATCGCCCTTATAATGGGTGTGGCTTCTCATATAAACATGGATTTTGAAACTGTTGTGATACCGCTTGTGACATATATGATAATTGTTGAAGCCATTACTCATCTTATTGACAATGTGGTGTTTCAGCCAGTTATTTTTTCAAGCAGCGTGAAAGCCCATCCACTTGAGATTTTCATTGTAGTGCTTGCCTCAGGATTTGCAGCAGGGATACCGGGAATGATACTGGGAATCCCCACATATACTGTTGTAAGGGTATTTGCCCGTGAGTTCTTCTACAATTTCAAGGCAGTCCAGAAAATAACCTCAGGATTGTCACCAGAGAGCGTAAACGGAGGGATTGACGGTGAGGGAAAACATGATCTGCTTGATATCAAGGCCCCACGGATAATGCGCAGGAAAAAAAAGTAAGCTTTTTAATACTTTTCTAAATTTATGATCAGGATAATATCCAGGATAGCAGGTTTTTATGCTGATGGTTTCAGAAACCTCTCTTCATGGGGCCGTAAAGTATGGATAATAATTCTGATAAAACTTTTTATTATGTTCGCTATTTTAAGGCTTTTCTTCTTCCCTGATTTTCTTAATAAGAAATTCGGCAATGATAAAGAACGCAGCGAATATGTACTCGAACAATTAATAAATTCACCTGATAATC
>JAKLDT010000179.1 GCA_022703405.1 Bacteroidota bacterium
CAATATCAAGAACATCCATGGATACGGTCTTCCTCGACATTGCCCTCCAGGAGCGACCGCGCATCTCATCAGTCAAGTATAACGGCCTTAAGAAATCTGAATCACAGGACCTTGTTGAAAAAATTAACCTTCCGGTAGGTTCCCAGGTGACTCCTTACCTTCTTAATACAGCCAAAAAAATAATAATTGACCATTTTGTAGAAAAAGGTTTTCTCAATACCGAGGTTAACTATATACAGAAGGATGATCCCGATCAGCCTAATAACGTGCTGCTTACAGTCAATGTCGATAAAAAGGAGAAAGTCAAGATATCTGATATCACATTCATCGGGAATGAATATTTTGATGAAAAGAAGCTCAGGAGGAAGATGAAGGGTACAAAGGTTAAGAACATGAACTTCTTCAGGGCCTCAAAATTCATCGATGATAAATTCGCAGAAGACAAGATCAAACTTACGACTTTTTACAACGATAATGGTTTCAAGGATTTTACAATCTTATCTGACTCATTGTTCCCGACTAAAGAGGACAGGGTTGGCCTTGTTATAAAGGTTGATGAGGGCGATCAGTATTTCCTCAGGAATGTGACATGGGTTGGGAACAGTGTATATCCAAAGGAGTTCCTTGAAGCACGCTTTAATGTTAAAAAGGGATCGGTTTATAATCAGACACTTATAGACGACAGGTTAAATGGTTCCGGAGGAGCTCAGGATGCAGTAAGCTCCTGGTATCAGGATTACGGATACCTGTTCTCAAGGCTGACTCCTGTTGAGGCAAAGGTTGAAAATGACTCTGTTGACCTGGAGGTCAGGATCTATGAAGGTGACCAGGCCTACCTGAATGACATTTTCATTTCAGGAAACACAAGAACAAATGAGCATGTTGCCCGTCGTGAACTGTATACCCTGCCGGGAGATCTGTTCAGCAAGGAAAAAATAATCAGGTCAATAAGGCAGCTTGGTGTTATCGGACACTTCGACCCTGAAAAGATCAATCCTACTCCTCTGCCCGACATAGCAAATGGTACCGTTGACCTCCTTTACAAGCTCGAGGAAAGGGCCAATGACCAGTTTGAGATTTCAGGAGGCTGGGGCGCGGGAATGCTTGTAGGTACTGTAGGGGTAAGGTTTAATAACTTTGCTGTGCGCAATTTCTTCGACTGGAAGGAATGGAAGCCCTATCCTTCAGGCGACGGACAGTCATTCAGCGTCAGGATGCAGTCAAACGGACGGGTTTACCAGTCTTATACCATTGCATTTGTAGAACCCTGGCTCGGGGGTAAAAAGCCAAATACCTTCTCTGTATCAGTTTACCGTTCAATTATGTCGAACGGGGAGAAGAAAAAATCTGACAGCTATACTTCAATGACAATCGACGGTGCCACAATTGGTATTGGCAAGCGACTGACCTGGCCCGATGACTTCTTCTCATTGTACGGGGAACTGAGCTACCAGAGGTACCTCATGAATAAGTATGGCAGTGAATCATATTTCATTTTTACCGATGGTGTTTCAAATATGCTCAGCTTCACAACAAAGCTGACAAGGTTCTCGACAAGTCCGAACCTCATATATCCGAGAAGCGGTTCTTCATTCACCCTTTCTCTGCAGATAACACCTCCATGGTCACAGATTGCCGGTAAGAATCTTGAAGGAGCCACCGATCAGGAAAAGTACAGATGGATAGAATTTCATAAGTGGATTTTCAAGGCTGACTACTACTTTCCTCTCACATCGGATGACAAGCTGGTGCTGAACCCAAGATTTGCCTTCGGTTACCTGGGATTCTTCAATCCGGAAATAGGTCCATCGCCATTTGAATATTTCTATGTTGGCGGTGACGGAATGTCGGGATATAATTTCTATGGCCGTGAAGTTGTGTCACTAAGAGGTTATACAAACGGTTCCCTCACACCATATGATCCTGATCAAGGAAAGCCTTCGGGAAACGTGTATTCAAAAATTACAATGGAATTGAGATACCCTATATCACTTAACCCTCAGGCAACAATTTATGCTCTTGCTTTCCTTGAATCGGGACGAGCCTGGTACAAGCTCAAAGAGTACAATCCTTTCTCGATGCCGCGTGCTGCAGGGGTGGGCCTGAGAGCTAACCTGCCAATGTTCGGTCTGCTGGGTATCGACTGGGGTTATGGATTCGACCAGGTTCCCACAGGACTGTCCAGTGCAAACCATTCACAGTTCCACTTTGTTATAGGTCAACAATTTTAAAAGTTAATTAAAACGGACAATTATGAAAAGGTCAGTATTGTTAATTACGGTTTTTGTTATGGTTTCAGCCATGGCTGCTGCACAGAAGTATGCTTTCGTTGATTCCGAATATATCAGAAAAAATATCCCCGCATTCACAACTGCCCAGGAACAACTTGATAAACTCTCAAAACAATGGGAAAAGGAAGTTGCCGACGGTTATGCAGTTGTTGAACAGATGTACAAGGCATACCAGAGCGAATCGGTTCTTCTTTCACAGGACATGAAGGCTAAAAGGGAAGAAGCCATTATTACAAAGGAAAAGGAGATGAAAACACTTCAGAACAAATATTTCGGTATGGAAGGAGACCTTTTCAAAAAGAGGGAAGAATTAGTAAAACCTATTCAGGATGAGATACTTAAGGCAATAAAGGAAATAGCAGTTGAAGGAAGTTATGCTGTAATATTCGACACTGCAGCCGGAGGAAATATCCTGTTTGCAAACCCTAAATTTGACCTCAGCGACACGGTACTTGAAAAATTAGGTTATAAGAATTAATTAATTACTTTTGCACAAATTGTATAAATAATAATCATAAAATGAAAAGATTAACAGGACTAGCGGTTTTTTTCTTTCTCCTGGCTTTCTCCGGACAGGATCTGAATGCACAGAATGTGAAATTTGGCCATATTAACAGTGATGAGCTTATTCAGGCCCTTCCAGAGTTCGATACTGCAAACGTACAACTTCAGAAATTCCAGAAAGAACTTATAAATGCACTTGAACTTATGCAGGTTGAATACAACAATAAAACCGAGGCATACAGCAAGGATGCAAAAAATCTTACAGATATAGTCAGGCAGACAAAAGAACAGGAGCTTCTTGATATGCAGAGAAGGATACAGGAATTCCAGGCTTCAGCCCAGCAGCAGCTTCAGGAGAAACAGGCCGAACTATTTCAGCCTATAATGGCTAAGGTCGACAAGGCAATCAAGGATATTGGCAAGGAAAACGGTTATGTTTACATATTTACAGTAGGACAGGGCAGCTCACTTGTTTATTTTGATGAAACAAAGAGCACTAATATCATGCCGCTTGCAAAAGCCAAGCTTGGTGTAAAGTAAATTAAACAGAAAATATTCATGACCATCTGCATTATGGCAGATGGTCATTTTTTTAATTCTTAGTTGAAGTGAATAAACAACCTATCGGAATATTCGATTCAGGAGTCGGGGGACTGACAGTGGCACATGCCATCAAACAAATACTCCCGGGTGAAAACATTGTCTATTTCGGCGATACTGCCCATCTTCCTTACGGGGACAAATCAGAAGAGGCTATAAGATCGTATTCAAAGAGGATTGCCGAATTTCTTCTTGAGCATAATTCCAAAGTAATTCTGATTGCCTGTAACTCAGCATCAGCATCAGCTTTCGAATACCTCAAGAAAGAATTCGAAAACCGTGCAATAATACTCGATGTGATTGATCCTGTTGTTGAATATCTGAAGACAAGAAAGATAAGCAATATAGGAGTTATAGGCACAAAGAGAACAATCAGTTCCGGAACCTATGAAAACAAGATAAACAAGGCGGCACCTTCATCAAAAGTAGTCTCTCTTGCCACTCCTCTTCTTGTGCCAATGATCGAAGAGGGTTTCATTTTTGATGACATAAGCAATGCTATAATCCGTGCATATTTGTCGAATGAAACTCTTGCAGGAATTCAGGCGCTTATCCTGGGCTGCACTCACTATCCGATAATTAAGAACCAGATAAGCAAGTTCTTTAATTTTAATGTGGAAGTTGTTGATTCAGCGAGGATTGTATCAATAATGGTAAGGGATATTCTTGACAGGAACAAGCTGCTTAATGAAAATGGAGGAGGTGATGATAAATTTTTTATTTCAGATTACACTCCCTATTTTGAGAAGATTGCCAGAATGTTTTTCGAGGGAGAAATCAACCTGAAAAAAGCTGACATCTGGTGCTGAATATAAAAACATGATCATTATCATGCATACGGATCATTTTTAATACCATTTTGCGTACATTAATTAGTTAGTTTTGTGCTAAGTAAGAAGTCTTAGATAAGTCCATTACCTAAAAAATCAGCTTATTATGGGTAAGAATACAAGCGTTATTGAAAGAGAAGAAGTTGTCATAAGGTTTTCAGGCGATTCAGGAGATGGAATGCAGCTGACTGGAACATTATTTTCCGATACAGCCGCCCTGTTTGGAAATGATGTCTCCACTTTTCCTGATTATCCTGCTGAAATTCGCGCACCACAGGGATCAGTGGGAGGGGTTTCAGGCTTTACAGTCCATCTTGGTCATTCCGAGATAAATACCCCCGGCGATTTTACAGATGTCCTCGTAGCAATGAATCCGGCTGCTGTTAAGGCAAATGCAGCCTGGGTAAAGGAGGGCGGAACAATAATTTATGATCTTGATAATTTCACAGATAAGAATATTGAAAAAGCAGGCTATATAAAAGATCCCATAAAAGAGGAGAATTTTGAATCGTATAATATAATTGCAGCACCTATATCAACTCTTGTAAAGGAAGCTCTGAAGGATTACGAACTGGATCCCAAGACAATTCTGAGAACAAAAAATATGTTTGCGCTTGGAATGGTTTACTGGCTTTTTGACCGTAAATTAAACTATACAGAAGCATTTTTTGATAAGAAATTTCACCATAAGCCAAAGATTGCACAAGCTAATAAGGTAGCACTGAGAGCTGGTTATTACTATGCCGAAACAATTGAGGCGCTTACACCTGTATATAAGATTCTTCCTGCGCCTATTGCAAAGGGAAAATACAGGAATATCAATGGAAACCAGGCTACTGCATGGGGTTTTATTGCCGCAGCTGAGAAGGCCGGACTTAAGTTGTTCATTGGTTCCTATCCAATAACTCCGGCAACAGGAATACTTGAGGAGCTTGCTGCACGAAAGGACCTTGGTGTAATCAGTTTTCAGGCAGAGGATGAAATAGCTGGTATCTGTACTGCTCTGGGTGCCAGTTTTGCAGGCAGGCTTGCCATTACAACAACATCAGGCCCGGGCCTTGCTCTGAAGTCGGAAGCCATCGGACTTGCAGTAATGACAGAATTGCCTGTTGTTATTGTTGATGTCCAGCGAGGAGGACCTTCAACAGGTTTGCCTACTAAAACTGAACAGGCTGATCTGTTCCAGGCTCTTTATGGCCGGAATGGTGAATCGCCGCTTGTCGTAATTGCTTCAGGCACGCCGACTGATTGTTTTGATTTTGCCTTTGAAGCTGCCAGGATAGCGCTGGAACACATGACACCGGTTCTGCTGCTTACTGATAGTTATCTTGCAAATGGCACAGAGCCATGGAAGATCCCTTCAATGAAGGACCTCAGGGCAATAAAGCCAAGGTATGCCAGCCCGGAAGAGCTGCCTTTTGTGCCTTATAAGAGGGATGAGGAGACACTGGCACGTTCCTGGGCAATTCCCGGTGTTCCCGGTCTTCAGCACAGGATAGGAGGACTTGAGAAAAATACAAAGGGTAATGTGTCATATCTTCCTGATAATCATGAAAAAATGGTCAGGATAAGGGCTGAGAAAGTAGAAAGGGTTTCAAATGAAATGCCCGATCTGCTTGTTCAGGGTTCAGATTCCGGCGATCTTCTGATAGTCGGTTGGGGAGGATCTTATGGTTTTATAGTAACCGCCTTCCGTGAGTTGATAGCAGAGGGTCATAATGTGAGTTTTGTGAATTTCAATTATATCAATCCGCTTCCGCGAAATGTTAAGGATGTTTTCAGCAGGTTCAGGAAAATTGTTGTTTGCGAACTGAACCTCGGACAGTTTGCTGATTATCTCAGGATGAAGCACCAGGAATTCACATATCATCAGATAAATAAAGTGCAGGGCGTTCCTTTCACAA
>JAKLDT010000018.1 GCA_022703405.1 Bacteroidota bacterium
GCTTTTAGCTGACGTTGCTCAATAAGTTCCTTATATCTTGTAAAGCAGGCTACTCCTACAACTGCCTTTATTCTGTCATCGATAGCTGCAAGCCACCAGGCGCGTGTACTTCCCATGCTCATGCCCTCCGCTCCTATCTTTTCAGGATCTATCTCAGGCCTTGTCACAAGGTAATCCAGTGCTATCTGTTCATCACGAAGCTGCATGCCCCAGAGTGACCGTCCAAACCACAGGTTGATCTTAAACTGTGACAGTTCCTGGTCTGAACCTTTCTGCTGTCTTTCCTCTTCGCCTGCAGGTCCTGTGCCAAGCCGTTCACCGTTGAAATAGCTGTCTATCGCCATAACTGCATAGCCATGAGAAAGAAGTAAGGCAGTTACATCCTGTGCCGTGTTTGAATTATATCCCATTATATTTTCCTTACTGCTGCTGTGACCATGTAGTCCAACTATCACCGGTACCCTGCCTTTTATTCCCGAGGGTATTGCAAGATAACCCGGAATCCAGGAATCTACTCCATTCTCAATCAGGAACTTTTCAAGGGTATATCCAATTTTTATTTCCTTTGAAATAATTCTGACTTCAGGCTTAACAGGCCTTGCTGGAATATCGCCAAGCAACTTAATCAGTGTTTCTTTGACCTCAACCCGTTTCTTTAGCCAGTCAGACTGTTTTTCAGGAAATTTGAAGTCAGGATAATTCCATTTCCTGTAATACTCCGGAACACCTTCCCATGGTTTCTGCCAGACACTGTCAGGTGTAAGGACGTTTTGTGATTCGGCTTTGTAAGTTGTTAATAACAGAAGAAATATGCTTATTAACTGAACAAAAACTCTGTTTGGTTTCATGGTATTATTTTATGGTCTTGCAGTCATGCGGTCTTGCAGTCCTGGAGTCAGGAAGATCTTTTTTTCATTTTAATTTACCGTATTCCCTTGCATAGCCTGAGTTTGCTGTGACTTCATCGAAATACCAGGGGAACATCCCGACTATGACTCCGTCGGTTGGTTTTATATTTTCAAACGCAAATCTGAAGGCTGCCATTACTTCATTCTGATTGGAACATAAACGTCCTGCCCCGAGTATTTTGAATCCAAGACAGGGCTTTTTTACCTGTCGCATTACAGAAGTCATCGTTTTCGGATCATCTTTCATGAAGTGATAGCTGCCAACAGGCAGTGCAGGTAACAGTTCAGGATGTTCCATTTTACGTGTAAGGTAATAGAAGCAGCACATGAAGAAATCCACCTCCCATCCTTCATCCGCAATTCTTTTGATAACATCAGGATTATGGGCAGATACTCCGGCAAGTATACCCTGGTCTTTGACTGCTTTGACAAAATCATGCACCACATCCGCCTTTCCTTCAGCGAATAACCTGTCAGTAACTCCGCCATGGTGAACAAGTCCTATTGGTTTTACGGCTTCAATTGCAGGTTTAATTCCTTCTTTATCAGACAGTAAGGTAAATATTTTCATGCCTGAACCTTTTTGTCTGAGCAAATCCATGTAATCGAACCTTGAGGAGGACTGATGAGCTGTTATACCTGCCTGTTCGCATTTTATAAGCAGGTCTGAGGCCCTCTCCGGTGTGAAGTATTCCTTCATCTGCTTATCAGTATGCTGGCCAAGGTAAGAGTAGCCCAGAAAAGGATTTGAACCGCAGATCAGCCTGCTTATTTTATGTTTGCCCAGTGATATTTCAGGCAGCAGATTCTGATTCCGGGGAGTTGATGAAGGAATAAGGATTGAATTCCTGTCTGGCAGATCTATTCCGGCTATGCCAATTGATGCAGCCAGTGATACTTTCCTTATAAAATCCCTGCGGTCAAGTATCGGATAGTTTTCCATGATGCAGTTAATTATTTGATTTATTCACGGATATAAACGAGTCTTGAAGTACTGGGTGCACGTCCCATAAATCCATCAGCATTTTGCTGAATAACAAGTTTTTTGCCTCTTTTTTCAGAAGTCCAGACCTCTTTTGATTTCAGTTCCGATTTATTGTTGCCGAATTTAACAGAAATTACAGATGTTATTGTAAGTGAATCCTTTTCTGCTGACCATCGGGCAATCTGTCTCCGTTCTGAATTCATAAATGCTGATGAAATGTTTTCACTGCCGTCGAGCCTGAGTGCCTGTGCTGTAATATCATCTTCTCCCCACTCAGTAACTGTGAAAGATTTTAACCTTATTTCACCTGTTTCCTGTTCAACAATCAGCTTATACGGAAAGCCGCCTGCTGCAATGCCTAGAGATGAAGCGCTTTCACATTCGTTCAGTCGCCATGTGCCTGTAAAAGAAGCAGCTTTATTAAGTTTCAAAGGTTCAAGTTCACAGCTTTTGCGGTATTCTGCTATTCCGGAAAGGTATACAGGATCTTCAAGGAAAAGTGACCTCGGATTATTAGTATGTCTTTCATAATCAGCAACTGAGGTGCCACGTACCATACCCGACCATACTACCCAGTATACCCAGCCGGGCTGTTTTTCAAGAATTTCAACAGAAGGAGGGTTGCCAACTTCACCGAGAGTTACAGGCTTGCCTTCAGACAGTTTTATGAGACCCTCATAATATGACTGGTTGAAATCATTTCCATATATATCAATAGCAAGAATGTCAAGGTATTTGTTACCGGGATAATACCTAATAAACTCTCTTCCCTCTTTTACAGGACGGTCGACACTCCACACCCATATAAGATTATTCAGTTTATGTACTTTTGTCATCCTGTCAAATAACTGCCTGTAAAGTGCTGCTGTTGTGTACTTTCCTTCATGTCTTCCACCCCACCAGAACCAGTCGCCATTCATCTCATGATATGGCCTCCACAGAACAGGTACTCTGGCATCCTGAAGCTGTTTAAGGAAGAATGCAATATTGTCAACCTGTTTTACCCACTGTTTGTAAAGTTCAGTTCCCGGAGTCAGAATGTCTCTGAATTGCTTATCAGATAGTCTGCCCTGCACACTTGCAAGCGGACCTGAGGTATCCCTTCCCGGAAGAGGTTGAAAGGTAACAGGTTCTTCAGCTGTAGGTGGAACAGCATGCCAGCAGAAAGTTACAATAGCTCCTTTTTTGTGCTGACGAATTGCTTCCTGTACGTTTGCGCTTCGTGCCAGATAGGAATCCTTGTCTGACTCGGCTGCAAAACCGAAGTCCTGACTCCAGACAACAGGTGTTTTCCCAATATAGTCAGCTGCAAACAAGGTATTTTTCTCACCCGACAAAGGGAAATTATGCTGCCCCGACAGTGTATACCTGCTATTCAGGCTGTAAATATATTTCAGAAGTGCTTTTGCCTCAGAAGAAGAATTGGGAGCAACAGGTTCCTGTGCTGATAATTCCAATTCTGAAGTATTTAATAAGATAAAAAATATTAAAGTACAGTATATTAGCAACTTATGCTTCATGAGTTTTAAATGTTACTGTTTTTCATATACCATAGTTTCCTCCACGTCGCCATAAGATGACGAAGCTTTTGATATCAAAACTAAGTTCTTTCCTTCAGTTGAATAGGTTTCAGTTATTGTCATCTCATTACCATCATTCATAACAAGTTTTGATGTGATTATAAGAGATTTTTTGTCCTCTGACCAGGCTGTAGTTGATTTTTTCTGTGTATCCTGAAAGCCGGTATTGATACATTCCTTACCATCAAGAGTGAATTTGTCAGTTATTGTGAAGTCTTCGCCCTGCCAGTTTGAGTGTTTCTCAACATTCATGTCATTACCTTTCTGGACGATGATAATTTCCGCGGGAGCAAAACTGAATTCAGCATTCAGCTTACTGAGGGAGGTGTTTAATTTCCAGTTTCCTGAAAAATTCAAGGTCTGAGCTGATACTAATGTCAGCGATAGCGATGCAACGAAAAGAAGAATAAGCTTTTTCATGTTTTTAATATTTACTTTTTTATGGATGAATTAAAGATCCTCTGTAATTTCTTTTCAGCAATTTTGAGGCTTCAGTATTATCAATAATTTCTCTTTTGTCCGGATCCCATCTTACTGTTGTTCCTGTGTAATATGATATCATTGCAAGCTGCACTGTTGCCGTTGATCTGAAGGCATCATCAGGAGTACATGTAAGAAAATCATTGTTCTTTGATCTTGCTGCCTTTATGAAATCATTAACGTGATTATCCTGCATCTTGTCAGCAGGAAGATTAATTATCTCTTTCTGAGCATCTTTGGCGACTGGAAATATTGTAACTCTTGAATCCTCAGCAAAGATGGAGCCCTTATCGCCGTGGAAGAAAATCCCATTATTGAACTCCCTTGAAACATTGCTGGTACCCCATAGCTTATGATTCCATATCAATTGAAATTCGGGAAAATTCATAAATGAGGTCAATGTATCAGGGGTAGTTATTTTGTTGTTTAGTTCAAATATTCCCCCTCTTGTAAAAAGTTCAGAAGGCATGTTGGCATCCATTATTTTCCTGATAATGTCGATATGGTGTATGCCCCAGTCAACGAGATGTCCATTGCCATATTCTTTTTCAAGCCTCCAGGCTTTATGGCCGATGTTTGGCCTGTAGTCGAGCATTGGCGCCGGTCCGCACCATTCATCCCAGTCGAGGGTTGACGGAGGATTCTGTACTTTTGTATCCTCAAGAGCAGGAATATAATTAATCTGGGCATCCACCTGGTGTACTCTTCCTATCCTGCCGGTTTTAATCAGTTCCTTTGTCTTTGCAAAGGCGGAACTCTGCCTTCTCTGAAATCCCACCTGCACAATGTTTCCTGCTTTTTTCCAGGCATTTACCATCGCTATTCCTTCAGTAACATCATAGGCCAGAGGTTTTTCGCAGTAAACAGGAAGGTTCTTTTCGCATGCAGCAATGAACTGCAGGGCATGCCAGTGCGGCATTGTGCCTATTATTATAGCATTCAGATCTTTAACATCAAGTAAATCATGATAATACTTGAATGTCTGCGGTCTGGTTCCCTGAAGTTTTTCCAGTTCATCGGCTGATGTTTTAAGATGGGCAGAATCGACATCACAGATAGCAGCGATCTGAACATTTCCTGCTTTCAGAGCTGCTTTTGCATCAACCATTCCATACCAGCCAGCTCCGATCAATCCGATCCTGAGCTTTTTATCTTGCTGTATACCAGGAATATATATGGATGCGGTTAATGCAGCCGATCCTGCAGCTGTCATTTCAATAAATTTCCTTCTTTTCATCTGATTGATGGTTTACCAATCAAACTTAATAAAAAAATACCCTGCAAGCAAATAATTGTCATACAGGCCTGCTGTCATGAGGTCTTGCAGTCATTCTGCCTGATAATCTGACTGTAATATCTTCAGAATATTTAAAAAATATATGTTATTTTCATATTTAGATTTTTTTGACTTCAAAAAATATTATGTTTATGTTTTCAAAAATTATGGTTAACCCGAATTCAATTATAACCTCTGGCGTATGAGTAATTTAAAGCAAACAGACTGGAAAAAAGTAATACTTACAATAGTAAGGATGGCAATTGGCTGGCATTTTCTTTATGAAGGCATAGCCAAGCTTCTTATTCCAAAGTGGACATCATTTTCATACTTGTCGAATTCCACAGGCCCCTTATCAGGTCTGTATCACTGGATTGCAGTTTCACCAGGTATACTGAAAGTTGTAGATATCCTTAATATTTTTGGCTTATTGCTGATTGGTGCCGCCTTATTCCTCGGACTGTTTTCACGAATTGCTGCTGTATGCGGGGCTCTGCTTCTGACATTGTATTATTTTGCTTACCCTCCTTTCGGAGATTCACTTTTCAGTGTTTCTGAAGGGCATTTGTTTATTGTTGACAAGCTTTTTATTGAAACGATAGTTCTTATTTTCCTTGTATTTATCAGGGAAAAAGGATTCGGACTGGATCTTTTTGCAGAGTATTTCAGGAAAAGCCAGGAAGCTAAGAAGAAAGGAAGTGCAGGAACCGCAGAGTATTCAGATTCGAGAAGGGAAGTTTTGAAGAATTTATCCACCCTGCCGGTTCTGGGAGTTATGGGCTGGCTTGCAGGGATGAACAACAGAAAATATGGTGTCGATGTTTTATCTGGCGCCACAATTCAGCTCAGCAGGACTTCAATCGGAGAACTCAAAGGAGCGCTGCCAAAGGGAAAAATAAAAGATCATGAGATCAGCAGGCTTGTTCTTGGGGGTAATCTTATTGGTGGCTGGGCGCATTCAAGGGATCTTATATATGTTCCCTCTCTGTTTAAAGCTTACAATACCGAAAAGAAGATATATGAAACCCTTATGCTTGCTGAAGAAGCAGGTGTCAACACAATTAATATAGGTTATCCCACTAACCTGCTCATGTCAAAGTATAAAAGGATGACAGGCAGCAAAATAAAGGTAATCTCCCAGGTCGCCCCGAATATGAAAACAGGTGATATTTATGAACAGATAAACGGAGCTATGGAGGCTGGGGCAGATATATTGCAGGTTCAGGGAAACTGGAGTGACTGGTGTGCCAGAGACAAAAAGCCCGAGATAGTAGCACAGATGCTTGACAAAATAAGAAGCAATGGTTATACCGCAGGACTGGGAGCTCATACAGTTGATTCACTGATTTATTATGAGTCACAGGGAATAATTCCTGATTACTATATGCAGACACTTCATCATGATAAATACTGGTCAGCTCATCCGATGGAGAACAGGATTGCATTTGAAGTGGATGGCGAAAAATCGCTCGACCATAACAAGTTTCACGATAATCTCTTCTGCCTTTTCCCTGAAAGGACAGTTGAATTCATAAACAGGGTTAAGATACCTGTTATGGGTTTCAAAGTACTTGCTGCAGGGGCCATAGAGCCTAAAGACGGATTCAGGTTTGCTTATGAGAATGGAGCGGATTTTGTCTGTGTGGGCATGTTTGACTTCCAGGTAGTGAATGATGTTAACATAGCAATGGATATTCTGAAAAACCTGCCAAACAGGAAAAGAGAGTGGTTTGGTTAGGTAACAGGTACTTTAACCACGGAGTTCACTAAGTTATTCACGGAGGGCACAGATTTACAATTCCTGTGCCTTTTGTGTTTTAAATACAATCGTATTTTTGTTTTCACAGCCGTAAAATCTATACCTTAATATCTTAAAACATAATGAAATAAATTTGAATTTTATTTCTATAATTCATAATTTTGATAGAGCAGGGTTCTTTTTTGGGAGTAGTATTCAAATCTATGTTCTATGGAAAAGTTCAGGTATATTTTTTTACTGCTTGGCCTTTTTACAGCTATTGCAGCACAGTCGCAGAGTGCCAGGATTGAACCACCTAAACTTGAATTTGACGGGAAAACACTAACAATCCAATACGATTTCCTTGATGCAGATCCGTCTGACGAGTATTATGTATGGGTAGTTATTCAGAAGAAAAACGGTGATTCACTAAAGCTAAAGTCATTGTCAGGGGATGTTGGCGATGTAAAAGCAGGTAAGGGAAAGATCATTACCTGGCTTCCGTCGGATGATTCGATATTCCTGAATGAAGATATTTCAGTTGAAGTTCAGGCAGAACGGTATGTTAAGGCTTTCAACAAAGGATCTTCAATGCTCAAATCGGCGTTGTTTCCTGGTCTTGGTCAGACGAAGGTCAGCAATGGAAAACCCTACTGGCTAATGGGTGTTGTCTTTTACGGATCTCTTGCCGGAGGCATCGTTACCTATAGTGGCTATAAATCAAATTATGATAAATATTTAGCTGAAGAGACTGATCCACAGAAAAGATCCGATTTTCTGAGTAAGGCAGAAAAGAATGCCACCCTGTCTTCTGCACTTCTAGTAACAGCTGCAGTAATATGGACTTCGAACATAATATGGGCCGGGGCCACACCTAACAAAAACCAGCCTCTTAAGTACAGGCCGATCACCCTTCAGCCAACTGCAGACCCATTAAACGGAGCTGCATTGCTAACATTGAGGTACAAATTTTAAATTATTCAGAAATGAAAAAGTTATTGTGCATCATTGCATTTAGCCTGTGTGCTATTGCAAGCGGAGTTAGCCAGCCGGTAAGCAGCGGTAAGTCGACGATCCTGATAAACAACAAACCTGTTTCTGAAACAAAAGCCGCCCCTGGAACCGTTGAAAATGTCATGCCTGCTGCTATGGCTGCAACAGCTGCATCACTGCCGGTTGGTGCAGGAAAATACTATGCATTGATTATTGGTATAAATGATTATGCTGATCCTAACATAAACTCCCTCGATTTTTGTATCCGTGATGCCGAGGCATTCTACAATGCAGTTACCTCTTTCTACACCTTTGAAAAGGAAAATGTCAAGTTCCTGAAAAATGCGACAATGTCAGACATTGTGACATCCCTTGATTATTTTGCAAAAGTTGTCAAACCTAATGATAGTTTTCTAATTTTTTATGCCGGCCATGGGGTATGGAACAAAGCTTCAGAGACGGGTTTCTGGCTACCTTCCGATGCCAGAAAAAACAGTACGCTTAACTGGTTTAGAAACAGTGCTTTAAGAGATTACCTCAGGGAGGTAAATTCAAAACACACATTGCTCATAACGGATGCCTGTTTTGCAGGTTCTATTTTCAAGACACGGGCAGCATTCAGCGATGCGGAGCTTGCTGTAAACAAACTTTATGAACTACCGAGCAGAAAGGCAATGACTAGTGGTACATTGACAGAGGTACCTGATCAGAGCGCATTTTTAAAATATATGATTGAAAGGCTTAATGCCAATAAGGAGAAATACCTGTCGAGTGAGCAGCTATTCAGCAGTTTCAGGATAGCTGTAATTAACAATAGTAATGTTATTCCGCAGTATGGAGAAATCAAGGATGTTGGTGACGAGGGAGGAGATTTTATATTCATTCACAAGTAGATAGTGTTTTACATTCATTGTTGAATCTGTAAACATTTTTGTATGAGAAGCTTAGCAAGACCAATCGCTTTTCTGGCCACGATTATTCTGTGCCTTTTACTAATTATTACATGTATTAAGGTTGAGAAGAAAGTGATGGTTTCAACGGGAACTGTTAGCAATGTTGCGAAAAACAGCGCTACAGCTGAAGGAACCATAGTCGATGTGGGAGAAGGAATTACAGAGCATGGACATGTATATGGTACATCGTCGGGTGTGTCTCTTGGGGGAAGCAATACTGAAACAAAGTTAGGTTCCAAAGGTTCAACTGGATCATATTCCAGCCAGCTGACAAGTCTGAATGCAGGGACCACTTATTATATCAGGGCTTATGTTATCGGTAGCAGCGGGACACAGCTGGGCAAGGAAATATCATTTAAGACTTCAAATCCGGAAGTTCCAACTTTGACCACGACAGCTGCCTCCGGAATAACAACAAAAGCTGTATCAAGCGGAGGAGATATTTCAACTGACGGAGGTGCAACTGTAACAGCAAGAGGTATATGTTTTGCCACTTCGGCAGAACCAACAATCAATGACACTAAAACCACTGATGGTTCGGGTACAGGCAGCTTTAGCAGTAACCTTGACAATCTTCTGCCAGGAACAACCTATTACATAAGGGCTTATGCCACTAATGTTGCCGGGACGGGATATGGGAATGAGTTGACCTTTACAACAAAGAATGTGCAATTGCCATTTGTGGAACCAACACAGATACTTGGAATTTATTCAGATGGTGCTTCATTAAAAAGTATAGTTACATCTGATGGAGGAGGTACTGTTATAGTTAGGGGTTTTTGTTGGGGAATAAATGATAATCCTGACCTTTCTGGTACTAATGCTTCCTCTGGCTCAGGTACAGGAGAGTTTTTATATGATATTACAGGGCTTAGCCCTGGCAAATTATATCATGTAAGAGCCTATGCTACTAATTCAGCAGGAACAGCATTCAGCACAGATAATACATTTACAACACTTACAGTTGTTCCTACAGTTATTACAATTGCCCCGGCATCAGTAACTGCATCAGAAGCTGAATCGGGAGGTACTGTCACTGCTGACGGAGGAGCAAGTGTAATAAATCGTGGAGTATGCTATAGTCTATCCTCAGGTCCGACTACAGGTGACAGTAAAACCACAAACGGGACAGGAACAGGTATATTCAGCAGTATTCTGAGTAATCTTAATCCCTTGACAACATATTACCTCCGTGCCTATGCAACAAACTCAGCAGGAACAGGTTACGGAGAGCAATTCAGCTTCACAACAACAGCCGCCTCAGCTGTTCTCCCAATTGTAACAACAACTGCAATAAGTGCTGTCAGTTCAAGCAGCGCTGCTTCTGGAGGCAATGTGACTTCTGAGGGAAGTTCTCCTGTTACTTCAAAAGGAATTTGCTGGAGTACCAATTCTAATCCAACCATAAGCGATTTCTTAACAAACGATGGCACCGGTGCAGGGTCTTACACAAGCAATATGATAAATTTGAACCCTGGTACAGTTTATCATGTGCGTGCATATGCAACCAGTTCAGCAGGTACTGCCTATGGAGCTGACCTTACTCTGACAACAAATGCAGTTCTTCCTGCCATACAGACTTCTGTTATTGCTGACATTAGCACAAACAAGGCTTCTTCAGGCGGTACTATTTCAAGTGATGGAGGAGCTTTAATTACGATTAAAGGTGTTTGCTGGAGCACAAGTGCTAATCCCACTACTTCAGATTCCAAGACTAATGACGGTACCGGCACTGATACATTTGTAAGCAGCATTATTAATCTTAATCCCGGGACTTTATATCATGTTAGGGCATTCGCTACTAACAGTGTTGGAACATCTTATGGAGCTGATGTTAGCTTTACAACTTCTTCCGCTTCGCTGGCAACCTTAACAACGACAGTCGCTTCGGCTGTTACGTCTACTTCAGCCACCAGTGGTGGGGATATTACTAGCGACGGAGGAGGAAGCATAACTGTCAGAGGAGTCTGCTGGGATATAACTACCAATCCTACAACCGGGGATAACAGGACACTGGATGGTCCCGGTACAGGTTCATATTCCAGCAGCCTTACAGGAATATCTCCTAACACTAAGTACTATGTAAGAGCATACGCAACTAATTCTGCCGGAACAGCCTATGGAAACGAAATAACATTCACAACAAGTCCGGGAGTACCCTCATTAACCATTACAACTGCACCGAGTTTTATTACTGCAACTACGACATCTTCCGGTGGAGCAATATCTTCTGATGGAGGATCAGCAGTTACTGCCAGAGGGGTTGTATGGGGCACAGGTCCTGCTCCGACATCTGATCTGGCAACAAAAACAACTGACGGTTCCGGAACAGGGTCTTTTGTCAGTAACCTCACAGGTTTAACTCAAAACACTCTATACTATCTCAGGTCATATGCAACAAATTCAGTAGGTACTGGCTATGGACCTGAAATATCGTTTTCGACACTTCAGCTTCCGACTGTAACAACAACTGCGGCAACAGCAGTATCAAGTTTTGGTGCAAGAATGTATGGAGTAGTCAACGCTCATAACTCATCTACAAATGTAGAAATTCAGTATGGATTGAGTACTGCGTACGACCTAGTGCTTGTTCCTTCCCAGAGTCCCGTTCAATTCAATGCAGATGTTCAGGTTTATGTACCAGTCAGCGGTCTTAATGCAAATACAACTTACCATTACAGGATCAGAGCGACTTCTGATGCCGGGACTGTTGTTGGAAATGATATGACATTTACTACTCCAACGATGCTTGTTGATGTTGATGCAAACAATTATCATACAGTGTATATCGGGACACAGCTTTGGATGTGGGAGAACCTGAGGGTTACTCATTATCGTGATGGTAGTCCAATAAATTATATCACTGATAACAGCTCATGGTCAACTCAGACTGTGGGAGCATATACATGGTATGATAATGATGTGGCAAACAAGCCAATTTATGGTGGCTTATATAATTATTATACTACAATTGAAAACAGGAATCTCTGCCCAACGGGATGGCATGTGCCTACTGATGCTGAATGGACCACTATGGCAAATTATGTCATTTCTAATGGTTATAATTATGATGGGGCGACTTCAGGCAACAAAATTGCAAAAGCTCTAGCTTCTACTAGTTCCTGGACTTCCTCATCCAACATTGGATCTGTCGGAAACACCGATTATCCAGACAAAAGAAACGCTACTGGTTTTACCTACCTCCCAAGTGGTTTCCGTGGAGCTACTGATGGTTTTTTTTATATTAAGGGAGATCAAGGTTACACATGGTCTACCTCACAGTATGATGTAAGTAATTCATTGCATACTTCAATTAGCTATGCTGGTTATACATTCTATTCAGATAATAGTAATAAAAAGTCAGGATTTTCTGTTCGTTGTTTACAGGGTGAAGGGCAGGTATTGCCGGCTGTTACAACCACTTCTATAAGTGGAATAAATTCAACTGGCGCCACTTCAGGAGGAAATGTTACATCCAATGGAAATTCAACTATCACTGCCAGAGGTGTTTGTTGGAGCACTAGCACCAATCCTACTGTTGACTTGACAACAAAAACTGATGATGGTTCAGGTACTGGGTCATATACAAGTATTATTTCGGGACTGACTCCAAATACCACATATTATGTTAGGGCATATTCTACAAATAGTGTTGGAACGGTATATGGAAATCAAGTTAGTTTTTTAACGAATCAACCTGGAATCGGAGATACCTACCAAGGGGGAAAAGTAGCCTATATTTTCCAATCTGGTGACCTTGGATATATTGCTGGACAAGTGCACGGTATAATAGCTGCAGCAAATGATCAAAGCACAGGTGCAGAGTGGGGATGTTATGGCTCAGCGGTATCACCATCTACCAATACAGCAATTGGATGGGGAAATGCAAACACAGTTAATATTACGGATTGGTGTTCAACAGCAGGAATTGCAGCAAGACTTTGTATAGATTTAGTAATAAGTTCATATAGCGATTGGTATTTACCAAGCAAGGATGAATTGAATAAGCTCTATATTAACAAAACAGTTATTGGCGGATTCTCTAATAATTGGTATTGGAGTTCATCACAGTTGGATGCAAATTATGCGTGGGGGATGGATTTTAACTCTGGCACTACGGGTACTAATACAAAGGGATTTACAGATCGTGTTCGCGCAATCAGGTATTTCTAATTAATGTTTATAAGATAGATTTATTCAATAACACAAATTATTACTAAAATCCCTTTTGAATTTTTGTGGTATTTAGTTTTACATTTATTTATTATATAACCTAAACCTATATTCATGAATACTATAGAGCTTTTTTTATAAAGGTTTTGAAACATTAAAAATTAATTTTTTAAATAAATTGCCCTGTTCTTCCGCCAATTTTTCTATTATTTTAGATTTTACTATTTTTGATTATCAGGTTCTCGCTGCAAAATAGAACCGGTTTTATATAAATATTTTGATTAATCCTGAAGAGGCGTTGCGTGCAACGCCTCCACATGCTATTCATTAATTATGGATTGATATATATATTAAATTATCAAATTATTAATTTATTGATTGTAATTTATTAATAACCAAATTATTATTGCTAAATGCATTCAGATAAATTCAGAAACAGATACCGGATAAAATCGACCAGAAAACCCGGTTGGGATTACAGGCGGAAGGCCATATATTTTATTACATTTTGCACCGATAAACGCCAGCCCTATTTTGGCAGAATTGTAAAGGGTGAAATGATATTGTCGGATTTGGGACAAATTGCATTCAAAAATTGGAATGACATCCCTAAACATTTTCCATTTATTGAATTGATAAATTTCGTTGTGATGCCGAATCATATTCATGGATTGGTGGGGATTATTGATAATACCCGTGAAATAACGGTAGAGACGTTGCATGCCGTAGAGACGTTGCATGCCGTAGAGACGTTGCATGCAACGTCTCTACAATCCCCGGAACAATCGCAACAAATTCGTAATAATGAATTAATGGCGGCAATATCGCCAAAACACGGTTCGTTATCATCCGTTATCCGGTCATTTAAATCATCGGTAACACGTTTTGCAAATCAGAACAATATTGAATTCGGATGGCAAACGCGGTATCACGATCATATTGTACGAAATGATGATGAATTCGTTAGAATTGACAAATACATTACAAATAATCCGCGAAAATGGGATAATGATGATTTGAATATTAAACTGTGATTTTGAAACGTTGAATGCATTGCGGATTTAGAGACGTTGCATGCAACGTCTCTACGGAAAACGGAACGTTTGTTCCTGTAACATTTAATTATATTTTTGTATCCCATGTGCCCCCTGCCAAAATCGAACCTCCTGTTTACCGATGCCCTTAAAATGCAACGGCCAACCGCATTCAATGTGATGGTAAAACCTACAGGGCCTGTTTGCAATCTGAATTGTACCTATTGTTATTATCTGGATAAAAAAAAATTGTATCCTGGCAGGAACGATTTTAAGCTTCCTGAGGATCTTTTAGAAAAATTCATTAAGGAATATATTGAGGCACAGCAGGTACCTGTAGTAACATTTGTCTGGCAGGGAGGTGAACCCACCCTTCTTGGTATCGAATATTTTAAGAAAATAGTCGAAATTCAGAAAAAATATTCGGCAGGTAAAAACATTGAAAATGCTTTTCAGACAAATGGCACCCGGCTGGATGATGACTGGTGCAAGTTCTTTACTGACAACAAGATACTTGTCGGGATCTCAATAGATGGTGAAGAACATAATCATGACCGATTCAGGAAAACCAATTCAGGGGGACCAACATTTAAAAAAGTAATGAAGGGTATCGAACTGCTGCACAGGCATAAAGTGGAATTCAATACCCTGAGCGTTGTGAACAGCTATAATGTTCATTATGGTACTGAGACCTACAGGTTCCTGAAAAAGATTGGCAGCGGATTCATGCAGTTTTTGCCAGCTGTTGAACGTATTGGTGATATTAGTGGTGATGATAGGCCATCAGTTGTTTCTCCTGTTTATAATCAGAAGGCAGTTGTTACTGACTGGTCAGTTGGTGCCAGAGATTATGGGAAATTCCTGATATCAATATTCAATGAGTGGGTGCGAAATGATGTTGCAAGATATTATGTCCAGATCTTTGATGCCACCCTTGCTAACTTTGTTGGTGAAATGCCTGGGGTTTGCATCTTCAGTGAAACATGCGGGGACGCTCTTGCAATGGAGCATAACGGCGATATTTTTTCCTGCGACCATTATGTCTTTCCTGAGTATTTCCTTGGTAATATAAATGATAAATCACTGGCTGCAATGGCTACGTCCCAGGAGCAGTTTGATTTTGGAGTGTCAAAACGAAATTCTCTTCCCTCCTTCTGCCTCCGATGTGAAGTGAGATATGCCTGTCATGGAGAATGTCCCAAGCACCGGATCATCAATACTCCGGATGGAAAACCAGGACTGAATTATCTGTGCGAGGGTTACAAAATGTTTTTCAAACATGCAGAGCCATATATGGAGTTCATGGCTAAGGAACTGAAAGCAAAACGAGCTCCGGCCAACGTCATGCAGTGGTTAAGGAACAAGGAAAATATAGTTGTAAAACCCTCTATGCCAAACAGGAATGATCCTTGTCCATGCGGATCAGGCAAAAAGTTTAAAAACTGTTGTGCGGGTTCTCCACTGTACAAGGTTTAAAGACACCAGACACTTGGCGCTGGACTCTAGGCACTAGGCACAAGGCCAGAATGATCTTATATTATTTAGTCAATACTCCCTCGATAAGTTTTATGCTGTCCTGCCGGGTAAACATGTTATTCAGGGCAACTCCTACTTTATTGTCCAGAAAAACACATGTAATTGTTTCTGTATGAGGACTCTCAATGTACCTCAGTGTTAATTCAACTGAATTATTGTCAAGCCAGGTATAGCTTCCTGCCACCTTGAACGGACTCAGTATTTCAATGTTCTTGTTGGGAACAAGGTTTGGTCCCGGCATCTCAGTGGTGCTGTAATACCATTTTCCCGGTGCAAAATTCAAAGTATATTCAGCAGAATTCTTTTTAATTGCAAGAGAGGCAAGTGTATCGTTGAACTCAACCTTAAGCCTCTGTAATTGAGCGGCGTTTGAATTGAAAGTATATGTTTTTCCGGATATTTCATTTTCAAGTGTTGATGAACTGTTTTTGTAGTAGACTGGCAGTTCAAGTGAAGCAAGCCTTTTTTTCAGGCTGGACCATGCATCATTGTCTGGTTTGAGCTTATGCTCACCAAAAGCCGGAAGAAGGTAATCCCAGACAAGATTCAGTTCCTTCTGCATGTCATCTGTCTGAGAAGTGATAGCAATAACAGCATCAAGATCAGGGAGAACTATCATGTACTGACCATAGGCTCCGTCGCCACGATAGCCATTATGCCTGCATCTCCAGATCTGGTAGCAATAGCCCTGCATCCAGTCGCTTGAGTCTTTTTTGGATTGTGGTGCATCAGGTGCCTGGTCAATTTTGAATGAAGTTGCTTCATCAATCCATTCTTCAGCCAGAAGTTGCTTTCCATTCCATTTTCCTTTCTGAAGATAGAAAAGCCCTGCCTTTGCAATGTCCTCTGTTTTAAGCCGGAGTCCCCAGCCTCCTGTGTTAATTCCCTGAGGATTGACTTCCCAGTCAACATCCTGAATACCAAGTGGTTCAAAAAACCGGGGACGCAGGTAATCTATAAGCTTTTCTCCCGTAACTTTTTGAACAATTGCGGATAACATAAAGGTAGCAAGGGAGTTATAGAGGAATTTTGTTCCTGGTTCATTAAGTACGGGTGTTCTCAGGAATATACTTACCCAGCTTCCCTCTTTTCCTGCCACCCTGAATGTGGGATCGGGATCCATGCCTGCAGACATGGTAAGAAGATCTTTTACAGTCATTTGTGCAAGGTTGGTCGATATTGTGTCAGGCACTTCTTCAGGGAAAAATGATAACACTTTATCATTAACAGTAAGAAGTTTTTCCTGCACTGCGAAGCCTACTGCTGTTGATGTGAAGCTCTTACTGAGTGAGTACATAGTATGTTTCAGATCAGGGCTGTACGGTTTCCACCAGCCTTCGGAGATTACCTTGCCGTGGCGGACGAGCATGAAACTGTGTATTTCATTTGCTTCCTTATTTGCAGCTTCAATGAAATTCAGGATTGCCTGAGAGGAGACTCCTTCCTCTTCGGGGATGCCTCTTGGAAGGGATTTATTTGTTGAAGGCTGATTGCATGATACAAGTAAAACAACAGACAGTCCAATCAGAAATGATCTTTTTATTTTTTTCATATTGATAATATTTTTAACCACGGAGTTTCACGGATCTTCACGGAGTAACACGGAGTTGAATATAGATTATTTTGCCGGTAAAAAGGATTTCGCAAGTTCGTCACTGTCTTCATATCTGATCATCAGGTCTTTGAGACGTTTATGCAGGTCCTCCTTTACTGAGTCATAAGCCGGATCGTTATATAAGTTCTTCATTTCACCGGGATCATTTTTAAAATCAAAAAGTTCCCATTCATCAATGTCATAATAGAAATGAATCAATTTATACTGGTCGGTGCTTATTCCATAATGCCTCTTGACGCTATGCACTGCAGGATACTCATAATAATGGTAGTAATGTTCCTTTCTCCAGTCGGCTGGTGTTTTGCCCTTAAGTACAGGAACCATGCTTCTGCCCTGCATATCAGCAGGCACTTCAACTCCCGCCATATCGAGAATAGTTTCTGCAAAATCCAGATTTGATACGATATCCGAATTTATGCTTCCGGGGGCTGCTACACCAGGCCATTGAATAAGCAGTGGCGTTCTGTATGATTCCTCGAACATGAATCGTTTATCGAACCAGCCATGTTCACCAAGGTAAAAACCCTGGTCCGAGGCATAAATGACAATTGTATTTTTATCGAGTCCGTTTTCTTTGAGGAAGTCGAGCACCTTGCCAACACTCTTGTCCACAGCAGCAATGCATGCCAGGTAATCCTGAAGATAGCGCTGGTACTTGAACCTTACAAGGTCGTCACCGGAGAGTTTTGACTCGTAGAACTGTCTGATTATCGGATCATATACAGCATTCCATTCTGCAGCCTGATCGGGATTCATCCTGTTCAGACCCACGTTTTTTGACTTCATGGTATCAGGATACAACTTCAGGTCCTCAATAAGACGCATTGTACCGGCTATTGTCATATCCTGTTCATGTTCAGCCCTTCCCCTTCCTGAATAATCATCAAAAAGTGTTGCAGGTTCAGGAAAAGTGATATCCTTATAGAGTTTAAGCTCTTCCGGTCCCGGTTGCCATTCCCTGTGTGGCGCCTTATGGTGCATCATAAGCATGAATGGTTTTTTCAGCTCCTTAGCCTGCGTGAGCCAGTTAAGGCATTTATCTGTTATCAGGTCGGTAACATATCCCTCATTTCTTTTTCGTCCGTCAGCTGTAATGAAGTCGGGATTATAGTAATTACCCTGACCGGGCAGGATTTCCCAGTAATTGAATCCGGTGGGATCTGATTCGAGGTGCCACTTACCGATCATAGCTGTATTATATCCTGATGCCTGCAGCAGTTTCGGGAAGGTTTGCTGAGTGCCATCAAATGGAGCCTGGCCTTCATTCTTCATGAAACCGTTTTTATGACTATACTTTCCGGTGAGTACAACAGCACGACAAGGTCCTGAAAGTGAGTTTGTAACGAGACACCTGTTGAATCTCATGCCGTTTTGAGCAATCCTGTCAAGATTAGGTGTTGGAGCATACTTTGCCAGTGGACCGCCATAAGCGCTTATTGCCTGATAAGCATGGTCATCGCTCATAATGTAGATGATGTTCGGCTTTTCCTGCTTCTTCTCTCCTGTCGAACACGCTGCAGCAACTGATGCTAATCCCAGTAAAGACAGAGTTCTGATTTCTGAATTCATATTTATTTAATTTGAAATATTCCTTTTAATTCGTCACTTTCTTTGTACCCGTAACGTGCCGCTTTTACACGGATATTGTAAGTTCCTTTTTTCAGATGAAGAGGTCCGGTGTATATTAACCATCGCGGACTGGCACTATCTTCAAAAGTGTAGACAAGTGATGCGCCATGTGTAGGACAATAGAAGTCCAGTGTCATGGGAGAAGAATATGTACCACCAGTCCTCATGTTTTTTGTCCCCCTGTCTTCCAGTGCGTTTACTATAAAATACGGAATATCTGTCACAGGCTGTTTACCTCCCGGCCACATCTGTTCAACCATTTCCGGTTCATTCAGGTGGCCCATATCTTTTGTCTCCAGGGTCCATTTATCAAGCAATTCACGCATATCATACAGAGTCAGCCTCATAGCCGGATCATTTACCAGATTGTTGAGTTGATATGGATCAGTGGCAATATTATACAATTCCTCCGGAGGTCGGGAATAAGTCATCCATGATTTTTGAGGACCTGTCAGTTTTCCTTCAGCATCAAGCCTTAACATTTCCTGGAATATCGGCATCTTATTTAAATAGGGAATCCATATAGGAAAAGGTGTATTCGGATAGTAATTACGTATATACAGACAGTTTTTTGTACGTACAGATCTTATCATGTCATAAGATTCATCAACACGGTCACGGGCTGCGAAAACAGCATCCCGCGACTCCCCGGTCTGATCACCAAGAAACGGAATTCCCTGTATATGAACGGGAACCGGAACCCCTGCAAGAGACAGGACAGTCGGGCCCAGGTCAATAGAACTGATCATCCTCTTGTCAACAGTGCCTTTGTTTTCACCACCCGGAAACTTTATAATAAGAGGTATCCTCAATCCTGAATCGTAAAGCCATCTTTTTCCCCTTGGCAAACCATCTCCATGGTCACCCCAGAAAAAAATTATTGTATTGTCAAGCTCTCCCTCCTTTTCAAGTTCCCTGATTAATGACCCTACAACTGAATCGAGCCGGGCAATATTGTCGTAGAATTTTGCGATATTTCTTCTTACGATCTCATTGTCAGGATAGTATGGAGGAACAACAACAGTTGACGGATCTGTTTTTACCTTTGAAATGTCCCAGTTCTGACTTTCATGGGTTCCTGTCCAGTTGAAGACTGCAAAAAAAGGCTGGTTTTTATCAGGACGATTTTTATAGTGAGCTCTTGTACTGCATTCATCCCAGATACTAGCAGGGACAGGATCTTTGGCAAACTGGTAATCAGTCTTGCTATTATTGGTGCAATAATACCCTGCTGTTCTCAGATATTCGGTGAATGCCCTTACATAGTGAGGAGGCACAGCAGTAAATTCAATCGGATTATCAACACCTCTTCTGTATGAGGTTGTGCGCATGTGCATGCATCCTATTGAAGTCTGGTACATTCCTGTTATTATCCCGGCCCTTACAGGAGCGCTTATTGCTGCAGTAGTGAACACATTGTCGAATCTTATCCCCTGCGATGCAAGCCGGTCAATATTTGGTGTATTTGCAACCTTATCGCCATAGCAACCAAGATGAGGACTCATATCCTCTGTTGAGATCCAGAGGATGTTGGGTTGCTTAACGGGTTGCTGACAGGAAGAATTTATATAAAGTAATGTAGCAGAGCATAATCCGAGTATCTGTTTGTAATTCGGTACCCCTAAATCCCCCAGGGGGGACTTAAAGAAATTCAGACAGGCTGTAAGCCCCCCTTGGGGGGATGGGGGGTAAAAATCAACTTTGGGATAATCCATCTTTTTTATTTAAGTGTTCCAATTTTCCTCCTGTTAACACCCTGTGCACCTGTAATGTCGTCACCAAGGTCCTTTCTGCTTTCTTCTGCCAGGTCCTTCAGTTCTTTTACTTTTTCAGGATAATACTCTGCTACGTTATACCATTCTCCCGGGTCTCTTCTGAGGTCATACAGTTCGTAAGAGCTTATTTTCTCAACTCCGTAAGGGCCTGGCCAGCCGTCATTGCCTGGTTTCTGTCCACGGTACGATTGTGAGTTTACATGAGGCAGAACAAGCTTCCAGTAATCACGCTGTACGGCTTCAAGGCTGTTCTGACGATAGTAATAGAGTATTTCATGTCTGGGATATGTATCCTTTTCACTCTTCATCAGAGGCAGGATATTTACTCCGTCTATCTTATTATCAGGCAGTTGTGCGCCTGTTATCGCAGCCAGAGTAGGCAAAATATCAATTGATCCTGCCAGTTTGTTGCAGATCTGTCCTTCAGCTATCACTCCCGGCCATTTCATTATACATGGAACTCTTTGTCCTCCCTCCCAGGTATTTCCTTTGCCATCGCGCAAACCACCTGTTGTTCCGGCATGGTTACCGAAATTTAGCCAGGGACCATTGTCACTTGTAAATATTACGAGGGTATTCTTTTCAAGCCCGTTGCGTTCAAGGGCTTTCAATACCTCACCTATTGACCAGTCAACTTCCATCATTACATCACCATACATTCCCTGTTTGCTTTTACCCCTGAATTTATCCGAGACACCAAGCGGTACATGTACCATTGATTGTGGAAAATACAGGAAGAACGGCTTATTTTTGTTCTGTTCAATGAACTTAACTGCACGTTCAGTATAATCAGTTGTAAGCTTATCCTGGTCGGCAAGGGTCCTGACTTCACCGACTTTTTTATTTCCTTCTATCAAAGGAAGTACGGGATATCTGAGTTTAGGACTGGCAGTGTCTTTATTGATCATCGGGACACCATCAAAATCGACAGGCCACATGTCGTTTGAATAAGGAAGGCCATAATAATAATCGAAGCCGTGCTGCAAGGGCAGGAATTTCTCATGATGACCCAGATGCCATTTACCTATAGCTCCGGTGTAATAGCCTTTTGTTTTGAGCATTTCGGCTATTGTTGTCTCTTCAGAATTGATCCCGACTTCAGCCCAGGGCATAAGGGCACCGGAAAAACCTACTCTGTTCGGATAGCAACCTGTCAGCAATCCGGCACGCGATGCGCTGCTGACAGCCTGAGGACAATACCACCATGTGAACTGCATTCCCTGGTTTGCGAGCTTATTTAGGTTAGGCGTATCATACTGGTTTGCGCCATTTCTTCCGATGTCACCATAACCCATGTCGTCCATAAGGATAATTACAATATTGGGTGTCAGGCTTTTTTGTGAGTCTGCTTTTTTCTGAGCTGTGATACTTATTGTGGCAAGAGAAGCAAGACTGAGACTTACAGAAGATTTAAAATCGATCATGTTTTTTCATTTTTTTATCCACGGAGTCGCAGAGAGTTTCACGGAGGAAGCACAGAGTAACCATGGTTCAGTTATTTCGGATATTATTAATAAGTTCTGTTAATTCTTTAACAATTAAAGGATTATCCTTTGCCAGATTAGTTTTTTCACCAATATCTTCTTTTAAATTGTACAACTGTGGCAAGGTGTCATTTCCCGATTCAATATTTACATGTGCATACAGCCTGTCACCCGGACCTGGTTCGATATATTTCCAGTTGTTCTTAATAAGAGATAATCTTCCGTTTACAGCATGTTCAACTATCCAGTCCCGTGTTGATGTTCCCTTACCGAGGAGAGCATTCAGGTTACTGTGGCTATCCCTGCATTCAGTTTCAGGAACCTTCTGGCCTGTGAGGTCTGCGAAAGATGCAAGCAGATCAACCTGGCTGAACAGTTCATTAGTTCTTCCAGGCTGTATTTTCCCTTTCCATGATGCTATGAATATTACCCTGGTTCCACCATCAAAGGCACTGTATTTTCCACCGCGAAGTGGTCCGGCCGGCTTGTGATTGCCAAGCAGTTCAACAGCCTGATCACGGTAACCGTCATCAACAACAGGCCCATTGTCACTTGTAACTATAATAATTGTATTTTCAGTAAGATTCAGCCTGTCAACTGTTTTCATTATTTCTCCCACAGACCAGTCAAATTCAAGAATAGCATCTCCCCTGGGGCCCATTCCACTTTTACCGGCAAAGCGTGGATGCGGTACCCTTGGAACATGAATATCATGTGTTGCAAAGTACAGGAAGAAAGGATTATCCTTGTTTTTTTCAATAAAACTGACTGCTTTCCCTGTAAGAGTATCTGCTATATTTTCATCGACCCACAGCGCATTTTTACCGCCGCTCATCCAGCCGATCCTGCTGATACCATTCACTATTGTCATGTCGTGTCCGTGACTCGGAACCATTTTAAGCAGCTCCGGATTATCCTTCCCTGTGGGCATTCCGGGTATCTTTTCATCATAGTTTACCTCTATCGGGTCTGATTCTTCAAGACCCACAACCCTTCTGTTCTCAACATATACACAAGGTACACGGTCACCTGTTGCGGGAAGAATATAATTGTAAGAAAATCCGATATCAAGAGGACCATTTGTAATGTCGCCATTCCAGTCTGCTCCGGAAGCTGGGCCAAGTCCCAGATGCCACTTTCCAACAGCACCTGTAGTATATCCTGCATTGCGCAACACTGATGCCATGGTGGTTCTCCCGGGATCAATTATTGCTGATGCATTACCACGTGCAACTCCCGTACCTGATTTTCTCCATGCATATTCCCCGGTAAGCAGTGAATACCTTGAAGGAGTGCTAGTTGCGGATGTGCAATATGCATTCGTAAACCGGAGTCCCCTGAATGCAAGAAGGTCAATATTCGGTGTTGATACAGCATTAGCCCCATAGCAGCTTACATCGCCATATCCAAGGTCATCAGCATAGATCAGGATTATGTTTGGTACCGGTACCTTTTTTTCATGACTGCAGCCGGACGGGATAAGGGATACAACACCAAGTATGCCCGTAATCATTCCTGTGCTGTTCTGAGTTTTCATAGCTTATCTGTTTACTTTATTTCATGTTTCTTATCCGCAGCTTCACAGGAAAATGGGAAATCATCAGATTTTACATGCGAAAGCTCTATAAGTGAATCCATTATATGAACAATATCCCTGTGTTCTGCTGCAATGTTTAATGTTTCTCCTATATCTGTTTTAAGGTCGTATAATTCAGTTGGGCCATGAGGAATCTTTTCAATATCCGGTTTAACTGCTTTCCAGTCATTCATTCTGACTGCCACACGTCCTCCCCCCTCATGAAATTCCCAATACAGGAAGTCATGTTTTTTCTGTTCTTTTCCAAGAAGTTCAGGAAGCATTGATATACCATCTGTTTGCGGAAGTGAATCAATTCCTGCAATTTCTGCAAAGGTTGGCATGAAATCCCAGAAAGCTGAAATATGTTCAGACCTGGTTCCCGGCTGAACCTTCCCAGGCCAGCTGACAAGAAGCGGAGTTCTTATTCCTCCTTCATAAACATCTCTTTTATAACCTTTTAATGGTCCATTACTGTCAAAGAAATCAGGATCTGCTCCGCCTTCAAGATGAGGACCGTTATCAGAGGCAAATATTACTATAGTGTTTTTATCAAGGCCCAGCTTCCTCAGATTCTTCATCAGGTCACCTACATAGTCGTCGAGCTGTGTGACCATGGCAGCAAATGCAGCATGAGCTTCAGGCTGTGAACCATAAGCCCCGGTCCGGAATGACGGTCCATCATCAACTCCTTTAAAAATCTTTTCCGGATCATAATTTCCCCTGAATTTTTTCATGTAATCCTCTTTTGCAAACAGCTCTGCATGAGGAATCGTTGTAGGATAAAAAAGGAAGAAAGGATTATTCCGGTTCTTCTTCAGGAATTCAAGTGCTGCCTTATGGATAAGGTCGGGGCTGTATGCTCCGCTTTTCCCCATATCATTTTCACTGAGTGTAACCTTTTCGCTGTTATGCCACAGATGATCAGGATAATAGTTATGGGCGAGACGCTGGCAGTTATATCCGTAAAACTCATCAAATCCCTGCCTGTTCGGATCACCTTCTGTTCCAATGAAGCCCAGGCCCCATTTCCCGAAAGCTCCTGTTTCATAACCTTTTAACTTCAGTAACTCAGCAATAGTAACTGATTCAGATTTAAGCGGCCACTGTCCTTCCGTATCCCATTCCTTATTTCCCCGTATTGGAGTATGACCTGTATGAAGGCCTGTCATTAGTGATGAACGAGAGGGAGCTGAAACTGTACATCCTGTGTAATGCTGGGTGAAGAGCATTCCTTCGGCAGCAAGCCTGTCAATATTCGGAGTGCTGAATTTCTTCTGTCCATAACAGCTCAGATCACCATAACCAAGGTCATCGGCAAGGATGAATACAATGTTCGGTAATTGTTCTTTTTCCTGTTTTGCCGTGCATGATGCAAGCATGACGGAACCTATAAGAAGTGTATTGATCTTTTTCATTCAGATTTCAGGTTTCCTTTATGAACTAAAAATATAACTAATTCGTGAAAAAGTATCCGGAAAAGTGTAATTTCAAATTTCAATGCATGCAGGAATTATTTCATCATTAATGAGCATAATTGAATATATAAGACAGCTGCTTCTCTCTGTGACCTTTCTGTTAATGCTTGCCTGCAATATAAACGGGCAGGAAAAAGGTATATATATTAATGAGATCCTTGCATCCAACATTTCATCAGATTTTGATCAGGCTACAAATGATTATCCCGACTGGATAGAGCTTCATAACAGTGGAACAGCTGTATTAAGCCTCGGCGGGTACTATCTTACAAATGACCCGGGGAATAAAAAAATGTGGAAGATCCCGCCAGGTGCAGAAGTGGCTCCGGGTGGCTTTATTTCTTTCTGGGCAGATGAATCAGACATGGCAGGTCATACTAATTTCAATCTTAATAAGGAAAAAGGTTTTATAGGTCTGTTTAATGAGCTGGGAGCAGTTGTTGACAGTTTCAGTTTTGGTTTCCAGGTGAGGGATATTTCCTTTGGAAGGACAGGAGCCGGTGGGGAAATTCTGGCATATTTTTCCAGGCCAACTAAAGATGCTGCAAATTCCTTGTCATACTACAGTTCAATTTCTGGGAGACCTGAATTTTCACTCAGTGGAGGTATTTATAATGACAATCAGGAGGTTGCGCTGAGTACTGAAGGTAGTACTGCTGCTATTTATTATACAATTAACGGTGAGGAACCCGATTCGCTTTCATCAAAATATTCCTCGCCAATAAATCTTGTAAAGACAACAGCACTGCGTGCCAGGGTAATTGAAAAAGGAAAGATTCCGGGTGTGGTTGTCACCCAGACATATTTAATAAACGAAGAAATCAACCTTCCTGTTATTTCAATTGTTACCGATTCAGCTAATTTTTTCGATAACAGAACAGGCATTTATGTAACAGGAACAAATGGTCTAAAGGGTTCCTGCGATACGACAAAAAGAAACCTGAACCAGGACTGGGAAAGACCGGTAAATGTGGAACTCTATGAATTAAATGGCGAGGTGGCCATTAATCAGGAAGCCGGGATAAAAATTTACGGAGGATGCTCACGGACACGTTTTCCTCAGAAGTCGCTTGCATTGTATGCCCGGAACAGGTATGGCAAGGGAACCTTTGATTATCAGTTGTTTCCGGACAAAAAGATTTATGAGTTCAATTCATTTGTTCTAAGAAGCTCAGCAGATGATCAGGTAAGGACCTTTGTAAGGGATGCACTCGCGCAGTATACCGGGATTGGTATGCTGGATCTTGATTTTCAGGCCTACCGCCCGGCAGTTGTCTTTTTCAACGGCAATTACTGGGGAATCCATGATATCAGGGAGAAAATCAGTGAACATTATCTTGAGAGCAATTTCAATGTTGATGAAACTTCAGTAAATATCCTACAGAGCAATTATTCAATTGTTTATGGAAGTTCCACCGAATACTCAGGTTTGCTTAGCTTCATTGGATCAGGTTCACTTTTGAATAAAGCAAACTACAATTTTGTTAAGTCACAAATTGATATAGATCAGTTTATTGACTATGAGATACTTCATATTTATCTTGCAGAAAGAGACTGGCCGGGGAACAATATTAAATACTGGAATTCGTCAGAAACAAATTTCAGGCGCTGGAGATGGATCTGTTTTGATCTTGATCAGACTTTCATAAGGACTAATGCAAACACACTGGAAGATGCCACTGCGGTTAACGGTCCCTCGTGGCCTAACCCTCCATGGTCCACGATGCTGTTAAGAAACCTGCTCGACAACCAGGAATTCAGAAACCGGTTTATCCAGCGTTATGCACTGTATATAAGCACTATATTCAAGCCTGAAATCCTTGAAAAGAAAGCACTTGAATTCAAAGCTGTTCTGGAACCCGAGATTCCGCGGCATACTATAAAATGGGGAGGCCGGCTTGATCCTGATTTTCATGAAAACTGGACAATTTCTCCAACATTCAGTTCACCTGAACAATGGTTAAAGAACTATGAGGCAATAATTTCATTTATTAAACAAAGGCCTGATTTTGCAATTAATCATCTTAAAAACAAATTCGCCCTTAAGGGTTTGGCCCAGTTAAAAATGAAGGAAAATATACCTGGTGCCGGTTCTGTTTATGTATATGACAGAAAAATCCCCCTTCCAGAATTCACAGGGAATTTTTTCATTGAGGTACCTGTATTGATACGAGCTGTTCCCAACCCGGGATACAGATTTCTTCAGTGGGACTATAAAGGCAGCGTAACAGGCAATGTGCCTGCAGCTGAAACAAATATATCAATCACAGGCAGCGGAGAAATAACTGCAATATTTGAAAAGCTGGAAAATGCAGAACCTGTGATTGTTATCTCAGAAATTAACTATAATTCCGCTCCTGAGAGTGAAGCCGGAGACTGGACAGAACTTTATAACAGACAGGATGCTCCTGTTGACCTGTCGGGCTGGAAACTCAGGGACAGTAATGATGAGAATGAATATTCACTTCCAAATGGAAGCGTTATACCCGCAAATGGTTATCTTGTTATATGCCAGAATGCAAAAAGACTGGTTTCTCAGTATAAGAATCTGATTAATTACAGGGGAAACACTGGTTTTGGCTTTAAAAATGGTGGTGAGGTTATCAGGTTATATGATGAAGAGCTTAATCTTAAAGATTCTGTAAGGTATGACAACAAAGCTCCATGGCCTGAACTCCCTGACGGGCAGGGCTATACATTAGCGCTCAGGAGTACTGAGCTCGATAATGACCTTGCTGAAAACTGGATTTCCCTTCAGAATGGCACTCCCGGGACTGTTAATAATTTAACAACAGCTATTGCGGGAGAGACTCAGGATTACAATTTCCAGAATACATTCTGCCGGAACTATCCCAATCCTGCTACATCATCAACAAATATTGAATACAGAATCTCTATTCCGGGTAATATTTCAATTGTGCTGAAAGATATTTATGGCAAGGTTGTGTTAATACCTCTTAATTGTTACCAGGAAGAAGGCTTCTACAATTTTAGCCTTAATACACAAGGTTTACCGGC
>JAKLDT010000180.1 GCA_022703405.1 Bacteroidota bacterium
CCTGGCTCATTTTTATTTTTATCTGTAACAAAAATAATTATTCAATCGAGACAAGGATGATATTATACAATTGTTTCCTTGCAAAAAGTGGATTATATTTGGATTAATACCTTCAGCTGATATGAGTTCTTAATAAAATCAGCGACAATGCTCAGCCTGAAGTTATTAAGATACTCTGGCATATATTTTACAAACGACTGACTGACAATAACTTTATGTCGAAATGAATCAGCTTTCCGGAAAAACAGCTTTAGGATTATTTGCACATCCCGATGATGCAGAGTTGATGTGCGCAGGAACTCTTGCATTACTGAAAGATGCTGGATGGAATATTCATATTGCAACAATGACACCCGGCGACAAGGGTACAGCCGACCTCACAAGGGATGAGATAAGCTCGGTCAGAAAGCAGGAAGCAGCAGAGTCATGCAGTATAATAGATGCAAGCTACCACTGCATGGATTTCGAGGACCTTTATATAATGTATGACCGGGAATCTGTTAACAGGGCAACAAGGCTGATCCGGAAAGTTAAACCGGCAATAGTCTTTACAGCAAGTCCATCCGACTATATGCAGGATCATGAAATAACGGCATCGATAGTACAGGCTGCCTGCTTTGCTTCAGGTGTCAGAAACCTTGAATCAGAAACACCACATTTTGAACCTGTTCCCTACCTTTATTACAGTGATGCCATGGAAGGCAAGGACAAATTCGGGAATAAAACTGATCCCTCAATCCTTGTTGACATTTCTTCAGTAATAAATACAAAGGAGCGTATGCTGTCATGCCATGCAAGTCAGCGTAACTGGCTCCTGATTCATCATAAGATAGATGAGTACATACTTGCGATGAAGAGGTTTGCCAAAGAACGGGGCAAACTCGCAGGAACAGAATTTGCAGAAGGCTTCCGCCAGCACCTCGGACACGGATTTCCTCAGGACAATATTCTTAAAGATATTTTAGGTGACAAAATAAAGCATTGAAAATCTAACGCTTATTATTAATGGCCAGAAAAAAAAGCATGCTTGCACCTGACTGGTGGGATTTCACAACCCTGCCTGATGAACTGTTGAATGATGCTGCAAAGCTGAGTGCAAGTGACATTGAGCAACTCTCGAGACCGGGATTTAAGGTGTTTATATATGACACAATTGAAGAATTCTATCTGGCTGAAGCTTTGGAATATATTACAGCATGGAGACAGGCAACGGCAGACAATCCTGTAGGCGTATGCGGACCAATAGGCCCTACTGAACAGCTTCCACTCGTTGCAAGGATTGTAAATGAACTGAAGATTCCGCTTGCACATGCACATTTCTGGGGCATGGACGAATGGTTTGTCGATGGCAGGGAGATCGATCCCTCCGACCCCATTTCGTTTGAAAGGGCTGACAGGGAACTATGTTTCAACAGGATAGATCACAAATACAGGATACCGGAATTAAATCTGCATTTTCCGAAGGCAGATCTTACACAGTATATTAAAAGCTGGGAATCTGGAGTCAGATGCGCCCTGATGCAGGGAGGCCAGGGTGAAACAAAACACTGGGCCTTCAACGATCCTGTTAAAAGAGAAGGCCGGTACAGGGATGAACCTCCTTCTCCGGAAGAATTCAGAAAGCTTACTGCCAGGATTGTGGACCTTCATCCTGTAACCTGCATGCAGAATGCAAGGACAAGCGGAGGCGGTGTGGTGACCGGCATTCCTTTGCAGGCTATCACTGTTGGTCCGGTACAGACCTGGAAGGCTGAAAAGGTATCGATATGGCATGCAGGCACTCACGATAATGCCTTCGGTCAGAGGCTCACAGCACTGATGATAAGCAAGCACATTGCTGACAGCTCTGTACCGATGTCCCTGCTTTCTGACCACCCTAATGTTCAGTTCAACTATTTCAGGGGAGGAATTGGTGAATGTAAAACAGAAATGCACTAAATATGGAAAAATCAAAGCAGGAACTGCTTCAGTACATAGGCAACCAGGCCCAGCTTGGAGGAACAAGGCATTATAACCTTTCAGACGGTCCCGGAATGGGAATGAGGGCTATAGATGTTAACACAGGGTCAGGACTCACTTACACAGTACTTCCCGACAGGGGAATGGATATCTCACTTGCTTCCTTCAAAGGAATTAACCTTGCATATCTCACACCTAACGGGGAGACAAATCCTGCATTTTATGAGCCTGAAGGTCTGGGCTGGCTAAGGACATTCAACGGCGGCCTTCTAACAACATGCGGACTTACCTGGCTTGGCCCTCCTGTAAAAGACGGCGATGAGGAACTGGGACTTCACGGAAGGTACTCAACTATTCCGGCAAAGCAGGTATCAGATCTCTCCCACTGGATAGACGATGATTATCATATATGTCTTACAGGCACTACTGAGGAAGCCCGGTTGTTTGGAACAAAAATGAGACTTGAACGGGAGATCTCAGGCGTAAGGGGAAAAAATATTATTAAGATCAGGGACAGGATTACAAATTTTGGTTATACCCGTACTCCTTTCACAATTCTATACCATATTAATATAGGGTATCCCCTGCTGAGTGAAGATGCGGAACTTATTATTGATCCTGTTGAGACGAATCCCGCGACTGATATTGCGGCTGAAGGAATCAATGATTTCAGAAAATTCACAAAGCCCGTGGCCGGATTCTCCGAACATGTTTTTTACCACAGGCTGAAAGCTGATAATGAAGGTAATACCGGAGTAAGACTTGAAAATAAAAAGAAAGGGATCGCTCTGAGCATCAGCTTCAATATTAAACAATTGCCCATACTCACCCAGTGGAAAATGATGGGACAGGGTGATTATGTACTTGGGCTGGAGCCCTGCAATGTTCCAACACGTAACCGTGTATGGCTTAAAGAAAACAACATTCTTCCATGGCTCGAGCCGGGAGAGTCCGTTAAAAATGACATAATAATTGAACTAACTGAAATATAACTAAGAACATATGAAAAGACTTATCATTTTATTGGCAGCCTTCAACCTGCTTGCTGCATCAAACATCTCGTTTTCACAATCTACTGAATCATATTCTGTTCCACGACTTAAAAAAGCAATGAAAATAGATGCTGACTGGAATAAAAAGGAATGGAGCAAGGTCAAAGCGCTGAATATTACAAATTATATGGGTACTGTTCCTGCATTCAAACCTGAGGCCCGGGCTAAAATGATGTATGACAAGGAAAACATATACGTGATATTCATTGTAAAAGATAAATATGTACGGTGTATAACAAATAAGATCAATGGTCCGGTATTTAAGGATTCTGCAGTTGAATTTTTCTTTTCGCCTGATACTGCAAAACCCTTGCTGTATTTCAATCTTGAAACTAACTGCGGCGGAACTGCTTTATTTCACTATAACGTCATACCGCGAAGAGATTCCAAGAGGATGACTGAAGAAGAAATAAACCAGGTTGAAATGGCACATTCACTGCCTGAGTTAACAGATCCTGAAATAAAGGATGACATTACCTGGACTATCGAATACAGAATTCCTCTTTCGCTACTGGAAAAGTATTCTGTTGTTACAAGGCCCGGTAAAGGAGTTGTCTGGAAAGCCAATTTTTACAAAATTGCTGAGGTGAGCTCAAATCCGCACTACATAACCTGGTCAAAAATTGACAAACCAAAACCGGATTTCCATGTACCACAGGCATTCGGATATATTAAATTTGAATAATATAAAATAAAATATGCATTTATAAAGACTGGAAACAAATCGTAAAATAATTTTTAAACAACTTGATTATTAGCTATATACAAAATTATTTCTTTGTGATTCTTTGTGGCTTTGTGCCTTTGTGGCATAAATTTTTGCCACCAGGGCACCAGGACACTAAGTCTCCTGAAGTATATACGATATCAGAACCTCAGTTATTATTATAAAAGATCAATTAATAAACCAATTAATTCTAAAATCATGAAGAAACAAATCGCCCTGATCTTTTTGCTAAGCATAATCTTTCTTGCTTCAAAGCCCGTTATGGCAGCAGAAAAAAGCACCCTCCCGGGAACATGGATCTGTGTCGCAAATGATGTTCCTGAGACTTACCAGACAAGTAAAATAATAATCACCGAGAAAGAGGGAAAACTTGAAGGAAAGGTAAAATTTGAGGGAGGCATTGAAATCAGCCTGAACTACGTCAGACAGACCGGCAAGGACGTTGTGATGTCGATATATGTCGAAGGGTATGAAGTAATTATCAATGCAAAGCAGGATGGCAACAAGCTTACCGGCACAGCAGACACCCCGGATGGCAAGGTTACACTTACTGCAACAAAGGAAACTGTTAAAAAATAATTATTGTTACACGATGTCAGTAAACCGTCGGGACTTTATAATCAAATCAGCTCTGGCTGCAGGTTCCCTTGCCCTGCCTGGTCAGCTGCAAGCCGGAATACTCACAGATCAATATAAAAGAACAGGCCGGATAAAAGTTTCAGAACTGAAGAAGCCTGTTGCAATTGCCATGTGGGACTTCAGCTGGATACTCAGGCATCATCGCTACGGAGAGTTTGAGAACTGGGATTTTGTACTTGAAGGCCTTGCTGAAAGAGGATACAATGCTGTAAGAATTGATGCAATGCCACAGTTTGTGGCAGCCGACACTGATGGCAGAATTCAGCAGGAGTTTCGGGCTGTGAAAAATGGCTGGCAGCCTTCTTTATGGGGTAATGACTATACAATGAGCTTCAGGCCCAGGGAAGCCCTTCAGGAATTTCTCCCGAAATGCAGTAAATATGGGATAAAAGTCGGGCTGGCAAGCTGGTTTCTGAGGCATGGCACAGAGAGAAAAGATATTTTCCTTGAAGAGAATGGTCTGTACAGGTCGTGGAATGAAACTCTCACTTTTCTGGAACAGAACGAACTACTCGACAATGTGATATATATTGATCTTTTAAATGAATATCCAAACTGGCATGGCTACGACTGGCTGAAGAAAAATATGAACAGGCTTTCTGGGCTTGATCAGTACAAACTCGATAATCCTGAAGCAAACGTACCTGACCAGATAATAAGCGGGAAAAATGCTAACCGGCAGCAACAGGATTTTTACAATGCTTTTGCAGTTAATCTGATAAGAGACCTGAAAAAAGTGCATCCAGGTTTCGACTATTATGTATCTCTCGACTCATCAATGGAGCTTGAAAGAATGGATATGTCAGAGTTCGGGGCTCTTGATTATCATATCTGGTTTCATCATAACGGCAAGGTTCCGGGACTGGACAAGGTAGGTGCCAGGGACCAGACTCTTGATTACAGGAATATATACTCGGATCTGCAAGCTTATTGGAAAGAAAACAGAGACTCACTTATCAGCTGGATGAATGGCCGCCTCGATGACATATCATCTTCTGCTGCAAAAAACAGGATTGTATGTGGCAACACTGAAGGCTGGGGTCCCATTTCATGGTTCGATCATCCTGAACTGGACTGGGGCTGGGTTAAAGAAAGTGCAGAGATCTGTGTTGACCTTGCCAGGCAACATAACAATTATAAGTTCATCTGCACCTCAAATTTCACTCATCCGCAATTCAGGGGAATATGGGATGATATAAAATGGCACCGGAATATAACATCCAGAATAAAAGCATAACAATATGGCACTTCCCTGATTCCATATTCAGCTCTTTCAGAGCTGATTGTATAAGTTGATGTCAATAACCACCGGCCAAAGCCGGTGGTTATTGATGTTCAGCTCTTTCAGAGCTGTCATTAACTTCAGATGACAATCAATCTGCCCCAAGCCACGAAGCAGCTTAACAATAACTCCTAACCCGTATAAGCCTTATTATCTACATGTTGCCACGAACTGGCTTAACAGCAACTCCTGATCAAAAATCCTTACTATCTGCATGTTGCCACAAAGTGGCTTAACAGTAACTCATATTCAAAAATCCTTACTATCTGCATGCTGCCACGAAGTGGCGTAACAGCAACTCATATTCAAAAGCCTTATTATCAGCATGTTGTTACGAACTGACTTAACAGTAACTCATATTCAAAAATCCTTACTATCTGCATGCTGCCACGAAGTGGCGTAACAGCAACTCATATTCAAAAGCCTTATTATCAGCATGTTGTTACGAACTGACTTAACAGTAACTCAT
>JAKLDT010000181.1 GCA_022703405.1 Bacteroidota bacterium
GAACAACTATTCTCAGCTCATTGCAGATCCTGAAAAAATGATCAATACCGGTTTTACTTGTAAAAATAACTGCGGAATGATCAAGAATATTGATTTTCTGTTGTCGGAAATCCTTTGAAGTAATTCCTTCAACCTCATTAAAAGGTTTGAAGTCGATTTTAAGATTGTATTTACGGGCCAGTTCGAAATATGGTGATTTCGGATTCAATGGTTCTGGCTGAGATACTAATATCTTCTTAATTTTCAAAGCCTTAAAATTTTATTGTTCCTTTACAGTAACACTCGCCATCTTAATATCCTAAGCCTGAAAAAAATCTGAAAACTATTAAAACAGGCAGAATTTCCAGTGCGCAAAGGTACAAAATCAAATAGAAAATTGAAATATTACGTTTTATAAATATTAAGAATAAGCGGAAAACCCTTATAAGGTAGTGAACTGAGATAACTATCGCACCGGCAGATATAAGAAGCTTTTCAGGCAATATGCCGGTATAGGATATCATAACTGAAATAAAGAAAATAATTAAGGCGGAAAAGCGGTATGACTGGTAAATTGTATGCAGGTAGTCAGTAAAAACAGCTTCCTGATCACTGAAAATACCTGTTATATAACATGTTATGTGCCGGATAGTTATGGCAAAAACAATACCTGCAAAGAGAATGAGCCATATAATTAATTCAGGGATTCCTTCAGGAAGAAGCTGCAGGTATTGGCCTGTGAAAAAGCTGAAAAGGGCAAGAACAAGGAAGGTGGCAAGATTCAGTATTGTTGCCTTCCACTGGAATATGCCAAGGACCTCCCGGTTTCCCTCATCACCTGTTCCCCTGAAGAGGTAAAATCGTGCAAAACCCGGAATAAAACTCTTTGTTACAGAACGGGCTGCAGAGAATAGCACTATTGACAGGATAAGTACAATAAAAATCCAGTCATAGTGATATTTTGTATCCGGTAATTTATCTCCCTGACGCAGGTGTTTTTCAAGGGACTCTCTTCTTCTGAAAATTAGCTTCTGGTTTTTATCAATAAACTGAAACGGAAATATGGTCTCAGGAATTGAGCCATAAGTTTCAATTATGTCCCCAGGACGCCAGTAGGTAACATCTGCAACCGGATTTCTCTCACAAACCGAGACGGTATCAGTATTGAGTTCCTGAATAAACTTAATCTGTTTTCGTGCTGCAGGCCTAACTGAATCTGAAGCAGTAAATTGTGCTGAATCTGAGGTAGTTGCACCAGCTATGACCGAATCGGATACTATTATCCTTGTTGCAACGCTGTCCTGCATTATCTCCGGTAAACAATTTATCGGCATCCTCAGAAATAAATTTCACAAAAATAGTGATAATTACCGGAGTTGATCTTCCCGTGGAATTTATGTCCTTATCAGAAATGTTCTATTGTACAGCCCGAGATTTCCGAAAGCAGGTTATTTGCAAGCCTGCTTGTTCCTATCCTGAACAAACTGCTGTTCAGCCATTCTTCACCAAGAGTTGTCTTTACAATGTTGTAGTATGTAATTGCATCGACCGGATATACAATTCCCCCTGCTGCTTTGAAACCGACTTTTATACCTGTTTCATCATGGAAATCAGAAATAGCCCTGCACATTACGTAGGCAGCTTCAGGTGTGGCAGAAACAGGTGTTTTGCCCGTTGAAGTTTTTATAAAATCAGCTCCGGCATCCATAGCAATCATTGAAGCCTTGAATATATTCTCAGAGCTTGCAAGTACTCCGGATTCTATTATAACTTTCAGCTGGTGATTCCCTATAGCCTGTTTTATTTCACGAATCTCATCAGCCACAGTTGCAAAGTCATTGCCAAGAAAAGATCCAACATTAATAACTATGTCGACTTCATCAGCTCCTGCTTCAATTGCAAGCTTGCATTCAGATACTTTTATGCTTCTGAAAGTCTGGGATGAGGGGAAACCTCCTGCCACTGCGGCAATTTTCACAGTACGGGCCGTAAGTTTTTCATTTACAACTGCTACAAAATTAGGATAAACGCAGATTGCAGCAACGTTAGGGATGTTTGAATACCGGCCTGAAAAACTGTTGACTTTGCCGGTAAAATGAAGTATCTGGCTCCTGTTGTCAGTGACATTAAGGCTTGTAAGGTCTATTAAGCTGAGAATATTCATAAGCAGGTGCTTGTCAGGAGCAGCTGCTGTTTCCAGAGATGCTTTCTTAAGACCTTTCTTAATTTCACTTTCTGAGGGAGATGCTTTAATAAGTTTTTGATATAGCTTTGTCATAAAATGCTGATTAATAATTATCAAATATCTGAAATATGATTGTAAAGAACGGGTTCAATATAATGTTTTTTGTTTTCATAATGTTTTCTGCAGTCACAATTAGTTGTAAAAGCGGAGAAGGAAACAAACAAAAAGGCGCTCTGATGGAGGCAGACAGGGCTTTTTCGGCTCTGTCGGAAAAAGAAGGAATGATAAAAGCATTTCTTGAGTATATCGCTGATGACGGTGTTGTTTTAAGGGATAATTCATACCCTTCAACAGGGAAATCAGAACTTGTTAAGTATTATGAAGGAAAAAGTGATACATCCTTCACCCTTACCTGGGAACCGCTTTTTGAAAAGCTTGCTGAAGGAGGTGATCTGGGATATACCTACGGGATTTACTCCCACACAGTAAATGCTACCGGAGCAATATCAAAAGGTACCTATACAACAGTCTGGCAGAAGCAATCTGACGGTCGGTGGAAGTGGGTTCTCGATACCGGCAACCAGGGGCTTCCGGAACAGAAGTAATCTTACTCCTTTTTGAGTTTATTATTCCTTGCCAGGGAAGCAAAAACTCCGAAAAAAGACAGTACTGAAAAAATAATGAAGCCGGTTCTCATTGTAAGGATCAGTTGCGGGTAGTTCTCAGGAATAATCTGGTTCTTTCCTATGTAGAGGGATATCAGCATCATCGCTATTCCCATGCTCATCATCTGGCCAACCATTCTCATTGTACCTACAGCTGCTGAGGCCACACCCAGGTGACGTTTTTCAACAGAGCTCATAATAGCGTTTGAATTAGGAGAGGAGAAAAGAGCAAAGCCTGTACCCATCAGAAGAAGGAGAAGGATAAGGTAGTATGAAGGAGTGTCAGCTTTCATGAAGCACAGCATTATCAGTCCGGCTGATGTCATACCCATTCCAATTGAAGCAATCACTCCCGGATTTTTTTTGTCCGACAGTCTTCCGGCCAGAGGTGAAAGTATAGTCATTGCCAGTGGCTGTGAGATCATTATCAACCCTGCAGTTCTTGCATCAAAGCCCTTGAGGTACTGAAGGTAAAGGCTTATGAAAAATCCGCTGGCATTTGTTGCCGAATAATGAATCAATGCGGCAATACCTGAGAATGCAAACACCCTGTTGCTGAAAACAAGCCTGAAATCAAATACCGGATTGCTGATTTTCATTTCAAGAAGGTAGAAGACAACAGCCAGAAACAATCCTGCCGACAGGAAGATCCATCCCTGTGCTGATGGAAGTTTTGAGAAACCGAACATCGAGGCAAACAATGCAATACCATAGACCACAGATCCTTTCCAGTCGAACTTTTCATGTGAGGCATCTGCCCATTCGGTTTTTATTTTTTTAACAAGGATAAATGCCACAAGTCCGACAGGAACCAGAAAGGCAAAAATGCTTTTCCATCCAAGATACTGGGTCAGAACTCCCCCTATTATTGGTCCTAACGAAAGCCCCAGGTATGTTGAAGTGATGTTGATTCCCATTGCCCTGCCTCTTTCTCCGGGCTTGAAGACGGAGGTGATAATTGCAAGGCTGGTTCCGAAAATCATGGCGCTTGAAACACCCTGAATTGTCCTGAGAAGGATCAGTATTCTGATATTCCAGGCAAACAGGATAGCGAATGTCGAAATTGTAAAAAGAAGGATACCGTACGAAAATACACGTTTCCTTCCAACAATATCAGCAAGCCTGCCCAGCGGAAGCAGGAAAATTGCAGATGATAGAATGAAGCTGCTGATTACCCAGCCGAGCTCAAGGGCATTTGCATTAAAATCCCTTCCTATTGCAGGGAGAGCCAGGTTTACGGCCGATCCCATAAAGGGTGTAAGAAACGCTGCGACTGTTGCTACAAGCAGAACAGATCTTTTCAATGAATTATCAGAGCTCTCAGGATTCATTTTTATTCTTTGTTCTTTGTGTCAATAATAATTGTAACCGGACCTTCATTAACAAGTTCAATATCCATCATTGCTCCGAATTCTCCGGTCTTAATTTCCTTACCCATTAATTCAGACAGCTTTTTAACGAAATTGTTATAGAGTGGAATTGCTTTTTCAGGCCTAGCCGCCATTATATACGAGGGCCTGTTCCCCTTTCGTGTTTTAGCGTGCAGAGTGAACTGGCTTACGGCAAGAATTTCTCCGCCTGTTTCAAGAACAGAGAGGTTCATAACTCCCTCATTATCATCGAATATTCTTAGCTGTACTATTTTAATGCACAGCCATTCAACATCACTGTCATCATCGGCATCCTCGATGCCCACCAGCACCATCAGACCTTTTCCTATTGATGATTTTATTGTTCCTCCGATTGAAACAGAGGCCCTTGTCACTCTCTGGATAACTGTTTTCATTTGCAATTTTGCCGGGATGCAAAGATAAAATTATTGTTATTAGCTTGTAACAGCTGCCTGTCAGGCTCTCTTTTCAGAAAGCAGCTTAGTTCACACAGATTATTTTGTAACAAATGTTACAATTTTATGCGTGAATGTTTAAACCTTCGGGCAGAATAAAATGCTGAGGACCTGCATGCAATAAATATATTATATTTGCCGCTTTACAAATGCGTAATGGATTATTTTACAATTATCGCAATTGCCCTGGGCCTCTCTTTTGATACTTTCGCAGTTTCTTTATCCTATGGTGTCGTAAGAAACGGAGTCCTTTTCAGGCAGGCAACTGTGGTTGCATTTGTCCTGGCTCTGTTTCAGGGAGGACTGACAGTAGCCGGTTATTTTCTGGGATCTTTTATTTCTGAATTTCTTAAGGCAACGGATCACTGGATAGCGCTGGCCCTGCTCGGTTTTCTGGGAGTTAAAATGATAATTGAGGGATTGAAAAAGCATAAGGATGAGGAAGCCAGGGATCTGAACAAGACCCTTGTGCTTATTACAATAGCTCTTGGAACCAGTATCGATGCCTTTGCTGTCGGTATAAGTTTTGCCTTGCTCAGTGTTGCAATATGGCAGGCGGGTTTTATAATAGGTACAGTTACCTTTTTTGCATCAATGACGGCAATCAGGATAGGTAAATCAGCCGGGGAAAGGCTTGGCAATAAAGTAGAAATTATTGGTGGCCTTATACTTATTGCCATAGGTATCAAGATTGTTATAGAACATCTGATGGCAGCCTGATCAGAAAGGGATCATTTTCCGGACTCTCTTTTCAAAAACAGCCATTTCAGTAAATCCCACATATCGGAGAAGTTCATAGGCTTCATCGAAATACTGTCCTATTCTTATGGGCATGTGAGCATCGGAATTGACACATACAGGCACATGTTCTTCTCTGAAAATGTTCAGGAAGCGCCTGTCGGGGTAGAAATCAGCAAGAGGCCTGTTCCTTCCGTTTGTATTAATCTCGAAGACAACATCATTCTTTTTCATGGCCTTTGCCAGCTTTCTGTAATATGGTTCAGGGTCATATATGGGTTTATACCCGAATATCCTGATAAGGTCGCAATGACCAATTATATCGAAAATACCCGATTCCACGGCAGAAATCACAATGCTGAAGTATTCACTGAACAGCATGTTGAAGTCTTTGCCTTCATAAAAATCCGGTCCGTTATCAACTGTTTTATCGCCCATAAAATGAACCGATCCGATCAGATAATCAAGTTGCAGAGGTTCAACAAAACTTCTGATTTCAGCTTCCCTGCCGGGGAAAAAATCAACTTCAAACCCTGTTCTGATCTTTATTTCATCCGTGCCTGATGCAAGTCTCTTTATATGACTCATATATGGCTCTATATCAGCCGGTTTTATGTTCCAGTCTTCCGGTTCGCGGAATAAGGTCAGGTGTTCGGAAAAACCAATTTCTTTCAGCCCTGTATTCAGAGCCTGGGCAACATAGTCTTCAGG
>JAKLDT010000182.1 GCA_022703405.1 Bacteroidota bacterium
TCTGCCTGAGTACCGGCAAATTATGGACAAGGCTGTTAAGGACCTGATAAATGAAGACCGGCCATACAACATAGAATTTAAAATCAGGAACAGGGAAAATGGCAAGATACTGGATTTACACTCCACAGCATATTTTGACAGAACTAAAAACATGATTTTTGGTGTTATACGCGATATAACTGAACAGAAATCAAATGAGGCTGAACTCACAAAAAGAAGTGACAATCTTGCCATTCAGCTAAAAATCTCAATGGACCTGCTTGAAAAGGCTGACAGGAAAAGTGTGCTGATTAACATTCTTGAAGGTACAAACAGGCTGGTGGGACTTGATACAGCTGCTGTGTATTCAATTGATGGTGAGCTACTTATGCTCGAATCGACAATTCCTCCCCTCCCTGACAATTTTCCGGATGAATTCCGTAAGGCACTGCTGAAAAACCATCCGCATATTGCAAAGGCACTTAATTCAAAACAACCTCTTATTATCAGGGATATCTTTGAATCTGAACTCACTGCTGAAGAAAAAACAATAATTGAAGCCAAGGGAATGAAAAGCCTCCTGTTCATACCTCTCAAAGCCTCTGGTCAGAATTATGGAATAATAATTTTAGGTTCTACAGGACATATACACGAGTTCAGTAACACTGAGATTGCAATCTGCAGAACTATATCAAACATTGCATCGCTTGCACTTGAGAATTCAATCCTTATTTCAAATCTGAGAACCGCAAGGGATAAAGCAGAGGAGAGTGACAGACTTAAAACTGCCTTCCTGCATAACATTTCTCATGAGATAAGGACGCCACTTAATGCAATTATCGGTTTTTCAGGCTTCCTTGAACAATCAGACCTCAACGAGAGTGAACGCAGAAAATATATTGACATAATCAACCTGAGCAACACGCAGCTTCTTAATATCATAAACGACATTTTCAATCTTTCACATATCGAAGCAGGCCAGATGGCTATAAGGGAAGATAAAACTGACATCATGTCGGTTCTTAACAACCTGTACAACCAGTACCTTCCGGTAACAGAACAGAAAGGTCTTTTGTTAAAGCTTGATATTCAGAGCAATAAGGACAACATCTGTAATATCAGAACAGATGAGGGAAAACTTATCCAGGTCATTTCAAACCTGCTTAACAATGCAATCAAGTTCACAGATACAGGCAGCATAATCCTCGGATGTCAGTTAACAGACAGGAAAATTAAGTTTTATATCGAAGATACCGGTATAGGGATACCACAGAAAGATATAAAAAGGATCTTTGAAAGATTCTTCCAGGTAGAGAAACCAAAATCAGACACATATTCAGGAGCCGGACTGGGGCTGTCAATTTCGGATGCTTATGTGAAAATGATGGGTGGAGAGCTGAAAGTTGAATCAAGCCCGGGGCAGGGATCAAAGTTCTGGTTTGAGATTCCATACAAGCCTGCTGATACAGTACAGACTGAGCAGGTTCCGGAAAGCAGCCCTGTTGAAGTCACAAGCCCTAAAACAATTCTCGTGGCAGAAGATGAAAGTTCAAATGCACGTCTGCTTGAATTGTATCTTAAAAAGCTGAATGCAAAAGTAGTGCTCGTCTCAAACGGAAGAGAAGCAGTTGAATATTGTACAAATGAGATAGTTGACCTGGTTCTGATGGATATTAAAATGCCTGTGCTTGACGGGTACTCGGCAACTGAACAGATAAAGAAGATCAGGCCCGGAATGAACATTATCGCACAGACAGCTTACGCCACTGCAGCCGACAAGCTTAAAGCCATGAATTCAGGCTGTTGCGACTTTATACCAAAACCAATCAACAAGGCAGAACTTCTCTCCACTGTTCAGAAATACCTGAACGGATGATTTTCTTCCTCCGGGAACACCTTATCTGATACAATTAATTTTTATCCAGCCGGGGCTGTGGTGAAAAGTCAAAACCGGACTTCACGACTGCCCTTAATACAGCTTTCAATTGCAGCAGCGATTGTATTGAACAACTAAATTATACGTATTGTTAAACTTCCTTAAAAACATAACTGCAGGAGAGAAATATTGAACCATCCGGGGTGAAAATGGTTATTGCGTTAAGGACCATCAGTATTTATAAACTCTTCAACATAATGGAAAAGGACATCAATACGCTTCATTCTTTTTTAAGCAGATACAGTAATGCCGTGATTGCATTTTCAGGAGGTGTTGACAGCACTTTCCTTGCCAGGGCAGCAAAGGACATCTATGGTGATAAGCTTTTGCTCGTTACAGCAACATCGAGCACTTATCCCTTTTATGAACTTGAGGAGGCAAAATCGCTGGCAGCGGACCTGGGCATAAAGCACAGGATAATTGTATCAGAAGAACTTGATATACCAGGCTATTCCGACAATCCTCCCGACAGGTGCTACTACTGTAAAAGTGAGCTCTTCGGGAAGATAAAGTTTATAGCAGAGCAGGAAGGCTATGCAGCAGTATTTGACGGCACGAATGCAGATGAACTGAAGGATTTCAGGCCCGGACAGAAGGCAAAAAAGGAAACAGGCGTTATATCGCCGCTGGCTGAAACAGGCTTTACAAAACAGGATATCAGGCTATGGTCAGGAAAATATGGCCTCCCGACAGCTTCTAAACAGTCCTATGCCTGCCTGGCTTCCAGATTTCCTTACGGGGAAAAGATAACAAAGGAAAAACTCGACAGGGTTGGTCAGGCAGAATATGAACTCCGGAACCTTGGATTCACACAATTCCGGATACGCAGTCATGAAAACCTTGCAAGGCTTGAATTCGTAACAGCTGAGCTTGAGAAGGCCTGGCATGCTAGAAAGGAAATTGTTTTTCTTTGCAAAAAGGCAGGCTTCAACTATGTTACAATCGATCTTGAAGGCTACAGGACAGGAGCCATGAATGAGGTATTATCTGAGCCGGAGAAGCTGAGGATAATGAAGAAATAAGTTGGAATAATAATAACTAATGCTCATCAGAAAACTTTTAAGTCATCTCCTTTTATTATTTTTGTTCTATGAACATAAAAGCAAAGCCGGTATTCGACAAACGGATTTTCTGGGATGTTAACTTTGAGCTGATCGACTATGATGCAAAGGCAAACTTTGTCATTGAAAGGGTTTTCGAACGTGGTGATGTTGAGGATATCCGTCAATGCAGAAGGTATTATGGCGATGAAAAAGTGACTGAAGCTCTTCTAAAGGCTAAATACCTGCCCCTTCATACTATTCATTTTGCCAGTGCAATAATTGATAAGCCACTTAATGAATTCAGATGTTACATACTGAGACAGTTGAACCCGGGACTTTTTCCCTACTGAATTCTTTAATGGGGATGAAATCCCTTAAGCAATTTTCGCTTGTGGGAGGAACCGCTTTATCGTTACGGTACGGTCATCGCAGTTCTGTTGATCTTGATCTTTTCTATCACGAAAAATTTGATCATCAACCGATAATCAGGGACCTTGAAGAAACCTTCGGGAATAGATTCGTTTACAAGAAACAACAAACAGATTTTGGTATTTTTTGTTTCATTGATAATATTAAAGTTGATATAGTTTACTTTCCTCACCAGCCAATTGCGAAAATTGAGGAAATTGACAATATAAGAATGTACAGCAACGCTGATATTTCAGCAATGAAAATACAGGCCATACTGGGCAGGGGGAAGAAAAAGGATTTCTATGATTTGCACGAATTGCTGCATCATTACCTGCTGCAGCAGATGATGGACTGGCATAAACAGAAATATCCAAGCCAGATGCTGGCAATCAGCATCCCACATGCTATCACTTATTTTGCTGATGCAGATGAAAGTGAAACACCAGTGAGCTTTAAAAATCAAAACTGGGAGCAGATTAAAAAGGGTATCTCAAAGTATGTAAGCAATTATCTCAGGTGACACCTGAAAAAATAATTCATTAATGATGAATTTCATTTACCTGAAATACTCCTGTCCTTTGTGACATCCTTCAAGTCCTTTGTGGTTAAAGAATTTCCCGCTTAGCTTTAATTTTATCAAATAAAAAATCCGGATTTCACTGATATTTATAAAAATATTATAATTTTGTTTCGGGAAATCCCGAAATGAAATTATATGCCAGGGAAGAAAACACCGGTAAGCGATAAGCAGAAGAAAATTGCACGATACGCAAAGGCTCTGTCGAACCCTACAAGGGTATTTATCCTTGAATACCTGGCAGATAACCTTAACAAATGCTGTTACAGCGGCGATATGGCCGAGATACTGCCGATTGCCCGTTCTACTTTATCAGAACACCTGAAGGAGCTGAAGGAGGCCGGACTGATACAGGGAGAAATAAATCCTCCCTATATCAAATACTGTATTAATCCCGAGAACTGGGAAGAGGCAAGACTGATGTTCGCTAAACTGTTCAGAATATAAAAATTTTAATAATATGTTTCGGATATTTCCGAAATGAAGTAAAAAAACAACAATATGGAAATTAAGATCTTAGGCACCGGATGCCCGAAATGCAAATCGCTTGAAAAACTTACCCGTGACGTTGTTGAGAAGATTGGAATCCAGGCAAATGTCACCAAGGTGGAGGACATAACAGAGATAATGAAATATCATGTTATGTCAACTCCTGCCCTTGTAGTCAATGAAAAAGTTGAAATCAGGGGAAGGGTTCCTTCAGAAGCAGAAATAAAAGAGGTATTGTCGAAATATTAGCCAAATGAAAAAAATAATCCTTTTTGCAGCAGTCCTGGCCATAATTGCCGGTAGTATTTCATGCAACAACCAGGCAGATAAGAAAGAACATCCTGCGGAGACAGCCACAGCAGATGTGAATGTTTATTATTTCCATTTCACACGAAGATGCGCCACATGCATGGCAGTTGAAGAAAATGCCCGAAAGGCAATTGAGTCCTTATACCCGAATGAACTTAACACAGGTGAATATTCTTTTGCCTCATTGAACCTTGATGATGCCGGCACAAAGGAGATTGCAGACAGGCTGGGAGTTGGCGGGCAGGCTCTGATTGTGGTCCGTGGTGAAAAGAAGATTGATATCACGGCCTCAGCATGGATGGCTGCTCACGACCCTGAAAAAATGAAGGCAGAAATAAAGTCTGGCATCGATAAGATATTGTTTTAAATATGGATTTCTTACGGGGCATACTTGAGAACTCACAATATTCTGTTGTAACAGCGCTTATACTGGGCCTTATGACAGCAATAAGTCCATGCCCTCTTGCTACAAACATCTCTGCAATAGGCTTCATAAGCCGGGATATTGAGAACCGGAAAAGAGTATTTGCAAATGGATTGATTTACACACTCGGACGGGCAATAAGTTATACCGGACTGGCTTTGATTATATATGCCGGTGCGAGTCAGATGAATTTATCCAGATTGTTCCAGGGATGGGGTGAGAAATTACTGGCGCCGTTTCTGATAATTGCCGGATTATTGATGCTTGATGTTATTAAAATAAATTTTCCGGGCTTCACCGGCCTGACTGATAAAATTGCAGATAAAGGCAAGGGAAGTTATTGGAGCACACTGATTCTCGGTATTGTTTTCGCTCTCGCATTCTGCCCGTACAGTGGTGTTCTGTATTTCGCAATGCTCATTCCAATGACAGTTGCAGGTGCAGACGGTTTGTATCTGCCTCTTGTATTTGCACTGGCAACCGGATTGCCGGTCATAATTTTCGCCTGGCTTCTTGCCTACTCTGTCGGAAGTGTGGGAAGACTGTACAACAAGATAAGAACATTTGAGCTGTGGTTCAGACGTGCAATAGCAGTTATATTTATAATAGTCGGCATATATTATATCTTAAGGATTTATGTGCTTAGTTGAAATTAAGCCAAAAGGATGAACAAGAAAATACATAAAAAGAACATTGACGGCAAGTTAATAATTCCACTACTCCTGCTTCCTGTCTGGTTTTTAGTTTACCGGTCCCTGCAACCGATTACTGACTGGTTTATTGATGATATCCTGAAGATGCCTGAAGGCACACACTTTACAGAGGCATTAAGATTCTTTGTTTTTGAAGTTCCGAAGGTTTTACTGCTACTGACACTTATAATATTCTTTGTTGGAATAATACGCTCCTGGTTTTCACCTGAGAAAACGCGC
>JAKLDT010000183.1 GCA_022703405.1 Bacteroidota bacterium
ATGAAGTGCTTCTCTTAGCTCTACAACAAAAGGATTGTAATTGGGTCCGGTATATGGCAGGAGATTGCCTTCTATATCAACATCTACACCGTCAAAACTGTACTCTTCAACATATTTCAGAATGTTCTCAATAAAACCTATCCTGTTTTCCGGCAGAAGCAGGTTTTTCCAGATTACAGTGTCTGGTCTTCCACCTCCGGCAAGCGAGATGAATACCTTCAATCCTGCTGCATGTCCTTTTTCAATTATGGGCCGCGGATCATAGCCTCCATCCATTACGAGCCTGCCATCCTTGTCAGGATTTGCAAAGGCAAGATCGAGATAAGTGAGTTTATCTATTTCAAGCTGATCTATCTTGTCGAAGCTCCATCCCGAAAGGTATCCTACTATCTTAAAGGAGTTATCGGCTTTGTAAATGTCTGGTCCCCAGTCCTTATCGCCGGTTTTGCATGACATGAAAAAAGTAGCAGAAAGCAATAATGTCAGTAATCTGAAAGTCAGGGTTTTCATTTTGCAGAATATTTGAGTTAAAACTTTAATTAGGCAGAACCTCTTAACCAAAGATAATAATTACATAAAAAAAACAGCACTGATTACGAACAATAATGAACAGCCGTTGTTTATTGTGAAATAATTAACAGTTAAATTACTGAGAAGCTGCAATGTCATTTTACTCGATAATATCTAAATTTATAAGTATAATATACTAAGCTGATTATGTTAAATATTCCTGACAGCGGAAGAAAAAGAGTAGTCATAACAGGTTGCGGTTTCGGAGGGCTGACTCTTGCAAGAAAAATGAAAAACTCAGGTTACCAGGTTGTTGTGATAGACAAGCACAACTACCATCAGTTCCCTCCTCTGTTTTATCAGGTGGCATCAGCCGGTCTCGATGCTTCATCAATACTTTTCCCGCTAAGGAAGATTTTCCAGAATTACGATGATTTTCATATACGTAAGGCCGAAGTAAAATCAGTTGATGCTGTAAATAAAAAGCTGGCAACAACATCAGGGACAATAGGATATGATTACCTGGTTCTTGCACACGGGGCAACAAATTCATTCTTCGGTTCTGTTCAGATGCAGCAGAATGCAAAGGCAATGAAGACAATATCCGAAGTCATTGACCTGAGAAATAGCCTGCTGATGAATTTTGAAAATGCACTTATGGTTCAGGATGCTGCAGAGCGTTCAAAATTTCTGAACATAGTTATAATAGGAGGAGGGCCCTCGGGTGTAGAGATTGCAGGTGCCCTTGCTGAGATGAGCAGGCACATAATTCCCAAAGACTATCCGGAACTGAAGGAAAACGGTCCGAAGATTTATCTTATTGAAGCTGCTGACAGGCTTCTCAATGTGATGTCAGAAAAGTCATCAGGAAAAGCCAGGGAGTTTCTTGAAAAAGCCGGAGTTAAGGTCCTGACGGGATTGAAAGCTGTAGGCTGTGATGAGAATGCAGTTTATCTTGACAACGGGGAACAGGTTTTGACAAAGATGCTCATCTGGACAGCGGGAATAAAGGGAAATGCAATTGAGGGTATCGATGACAAGTGTTTTACAAAAAGCGGCAGGATAATAACCGACAGGTACAACAGGATTAGCGGATATGAAGGAATCTATGCGATTGGTGATATAGCCTGCATGCAGGACAAAAAATTTCCAAAAGGCCATCCTCAGGTGGCGCAGGTTGCAATACAACAGGCAAAGCTGCTTGCCTCAAACCTGAAAGCAAAGTTATCGGGTAGGCATGAGAAGGAGTTTTCATACAGGGACCTTGGAACTATGGCAACAATAGGGAGGCATCTTGCTGTAGTTGAACTTCCTTTTGTTCATTTCCAGGGGATCTTCGGATGGTATGTATGGATGTTCATACACCTGATGAGCATTGTGGGAGTCAGGAACAAGCTGATAATATTCTTCAACTGGGCATGGAAGTATTTTACCTGGGATCAGTCCACGCGTCTCATCCTGCGTCCCAGGGGTTATTCATAACAGTATTCCGCATATAGTTGTCCGGGAAAATTAAAAAGATTATAATTGCATTCTGTCATGCCGGGGCATGACTAAATTTTTACTGATATGATGGATCTTTTTCAGACACTCTTTGACTGGTATATGGCCAACCTGAATTATTTTACGGTGGCTCTTCTGATGGCAATTGAAAGTACTTTTGTTCCTCTGCCATCAGAGATTGTTGTTCCTTTTGCTGCATACAAGGCAGCACAGGGTGATCTGAATGTCTTCCTTGTAGTCCTTTTTGGCACAATAGGAGCACTGGCCGGCTCACTAATCAATTACTCACTGGCCTATTACCTTGGCCGGCCTATCGTGCATAAGTTTGCCGGATCAAAGATTGGAAAGCTTTTCCTGCTTTCTGAGGAAAAAGTAATACATGTTGAAGAGTATTTCGTGAAAAATGGCAGGTCATCAACTTTTATCGGGAGGCTTGTCCCGGGTGTGCGTCACCTTATTTCAATACCTGCAGGACTTGCAAAAATGAGCCTGAGGGATTTTGTCCTGTTCACATTTATAGGAGCAGGACTGTGGAATATTTGTCTTGCAATAATTGGTTATTACCTTTATGAAATCAGGGAACAGATATATCCTTACCTTGGGTATATAATGCTTGCCCTTGGTATCGGATTTACTATATATCTGATTGTTAAAGCCAGAAAGTCTAATCAGAATCGCGCTTAACAAGATCAGGTGAGAATGCAGGCAGACACACTGCAATATATTCTGCCCCTCCGCTGAAAGGAGTGCTGTATTGTACCCATTCCTTTTGTCCCGTCATAATAGCTTCACCTTCCGAAACTATGTATTCTTTGTCTTTTACCGCTATTTTCAGCTTGCCTTTCAGGACAAGAGTATATTCGTCAAATTCAGGGCATTGTCCGGGCTCTACCCAGCCTTCCGGGCTTTTCATGTGAGCAATACTGACAGCTGAGGTTTTGCTGTTTACCCTTCCAAAGTATTCATTTATGATTTTGTTCTTTGTGCCTGCTGCCTTGATAACTGAGGGCGCTTTAATGATTTGTGCCATAATAATTATTAATCTTCCAGATAACCAAATTTTCCATTGTAATAATCTTCATAAGCCTGCTGTATCTCTTCCTTTGTATTCATAACAAAGGGGCCATGAGGGGCAATCGGCTCGTTCAGGGGGGCTCCGCTCATTACAAGAATAATGCAGTTACTCTGAGCCTTCACTTTTATGTCTTTTCCCCTGTGACCAAAATAAACGAACTGATTTTCAGATACTTCAGCGCTGTCGTTGACAATAATTCCACCTTCCGGGACAAGAATGCCGGCGTTATATGTTTCAGGGAAAGACAAGATCTCTTCAGCCTCCTTCAGCATTCTGAAATTGAACAGGTTTACAGGTGAAAATGTAAATGCAGGTCCCTTTACTCCTTTGAATTCACCGGCAATAATATCTGCACTGCTTTTTCCATCATCAGATAAATATTTCCCCATCTTGCCGTTTTCTATTGCCTGGTATTTTGCAGGCGTCATTTTATATTTTGCCGGCAGGTTCACCCACAGCTGTACCATCTGAAAATGGCCACCCTTCCTGTTGAATTCCTCTTCATGATATTCCTTGTGAAGCACTCCTCCTCCAGCTGTCATCCATTGAACATCTCCTTCACCTATAACTCCAGAATTTCCTGAGCTGTCATGATGAGCAACCCTGCCCTGGTAAGAGATTGTTACCGTTTCAATACCCCTGTGTGGGTGAACTCCCACACCCCTTGGTTTTGATGAAGGAGGGAAGTAATGCCTGGCCCCATAGTCCATCAGAAAAAACGGGCTCATTCCGTCAAGCCCTATTGCCGGAAGGGCCGGGAAAAAATTATGTACCCTGAATCCATCTCCAACCCAGTGGTATGGCGGTGGATCCATTAGTTCCACAATGTTTCTGTAAGTGTCTTTCATATCGGGTCTGAAAATAATAAAACATCCGGAAAGGGAAATAGTTCGTAGCAATTTAGCTGGTAGCTGATAGTTGGTAGTTCATAAATACCTGTTTAGCCTTCTATGCTGCTAAACCGCTAAGCTGCTAAATTGCTAAACTGCTAAACCGCTATTTACTCGCGTTTCCTGACTGGTCAACAGCAATCACCTTATAATAGTAGGCTGGCATACTGTGTACAGACAGGTCTCTGAAAGAGTTGCTTATTGTTGTTCCTACCTCTTTTCTGGGGGATATTTCAACTTCAGGTATTTCTGATCTGTAGATCCTGTAATAGCAGAAATCCTTTTCTGTGCTGGCCTCCCAGGTAAGGAAGGCTCTTTCACGCCCTCCTTCATCTTTTTTCCTTTCAACGTTCAGGCCTTTTATCTCAGCAGGAGGATCATCATCATAACAGGTTGTGTAAACAACAAGTGACTGGGGCGGTACAACATCAAGGAGATCATTGTTTTTAAGGGCAATTTTGCCGCAGGGGTCCTGGAGGTCGCCAAAATAATTAAATGGCACATTTTCAGGGTCATACAGATATTTTCTGAATGGTTTGTCTCCGGAAAGTCCGCCCATACTGACTTTTACTGTTGTTGGCAGGTTATTTCTGTTTACTAGGGCAACTGAAACTGTTCCGTTCTCCTTGTTCCTGATTGCCGAAATGCGGATGAGTGAATCGGAGGTCACAACTTCATAAGCTTCTGCAGGTCCCCTGAAGAACTTGGTCAGAAGTCCAAGGCAGTAGTAACTCGGTTTTGTAGTATAATTGTCTATTTCCCAGTGATACAGTCCCCATTTATTTGTCCTGTGGCTTGTTGTTGGGAAAGGGAAGTCGCTGAAGGTCCAGTAGCCACATGCATACACGCCTGCGTTTATAATAGCCATAATGGCTTCTGAAACCTGGATTCCCATATATGTTTCAAGCGGTGTGTGATTATACATATTTGCATCATGCATAACAGAATCGATTATGTTACTGTTTTGCTTGGCGCCGAACTCGCCGACTATAAACATTTTGTTTTTGCTCTTTGCCAGATCGGTTCCCCACTTGATCTTTTTGTAGAAGTAGCTGTAAAATGAATTGTCAAAAAGGTCGTAATTGTTTATATAGTGGTGTCCTCCGTAAATTGCGGATATACTGTCCATATTGTTTGCCGACCACTCAATTGTATGCCAGTATTCAAATGGAGATGCATCGGAAGCAAGCAAGCCAATATCAAGACCTCTCGTATTTATCTCATTATAAAGCATTCCGTGTATTTTTTTGAAGAAGTCAAGGTCTTTTGTCATTGAAGCCCATTCATCCAGCGATAATTCATTCGCCATGCAATAATATGTGATGTTGCTGAATCCTTTTACCTTTTTCATATATTCCAGGTTATCAACTTCATGCTTTACATATTCAGCTTCATTTTTGTCTTTCTTAAGGCATTTGTTACTGAAAGTTGTTACATATATCTCGGTATTGGTTTCCTTCATTACATCGAGGAACCATAAATGCTCATCAATTTCTTTGAAATCCCATCTGCAGTCGTCCGGTACACGTGCAAATGAAGGATTGAGCTCCCTCCATCTTTTTGCGAAAACCTGTTCGTAATTCCATCTCGATGCCTTATGCATATGATCAAAGACATCAAATCCGACACCACCGAAGTTTTCATTTACTATTGTTGATTTGATTTCAATTTCTGCTTTCACAGGGTTGATTTTTTCATTGCTTCTGCAACAGCTGAAAATCAGGATAAGCAAGGGGAGGAAGGGTAAAGTTTTCATCTTTGATTGTTTTAGTCCGGTATCCAAATTAATCATTTTTAACGGAATAATAAGTTAAAAAAACTTCATTTGTAAATTAAAAATAATAACTTGGACTATTCACGTAAACTGTAATGCCATGAAGACTCCATTCACACGACGTAAATTTATTCAGACAGCCGCTGTCACTTCAACAGCAGCCTTTGTTCCTTCATTAACCGGCAATGCATCAGGCAAAGAAGCTGCTAAGTATGTAACTCCTGAAGGGCAGCTTCCTCAGAAAAGACTTGGCCGTACAAACAGAATGGTGTCGTGGCTGGGATTCGGTGGCGGTTCACAATGGTGCAACTGGCCTGTAAAGGATGAACTCCTGCAGAAACATATTGA
>JAKLDT010000184.1 GCA_022703405.1 Bacteroidota bacterium
ACCTTAAGCAGAATAGACAAAGGGATTTCAGCCCTAAGTAAATAACAGATATGAACCACCCTGGACCAGGGGATTATATTGATATTCACAACCACGATTCCTTCGCCCGCGATAGTGTATTTGCTGTTGATACACTAATGGCACATGAAGGAATAAATCCCGTTTACAGGTATGGAATAGCATATTCTGTTGGTGTTCATCCCTGGTTTCTGACGGAAGCAAATCAGCAACAGCTTCTTGACTTTGTTAGAGCCAATGCTTACAATGAAAATGTTGTTGCAATTGGCGAAGCCGGATACGACAGACTGAAAGGTCCGTCATCTGAGCTTCAGAGGAAGATCTTTGAAGAACAGGTAAGAATTTCGGATGAATGCCGGAAACCTCTTGTTATACATTGTGTCAGGTCGTGGGACGAACTTCTGGCTTCGCATAAAAGGATGAAACCTGCAATGCCATGGCTTGTACATGGATTCCGCGGGAAAAAGGAACTAGCGGCGCAGCTTACCGGCAGAGGGATTTTTCTCTCATTCTGGTTTGATTTTATTCTTCGGCCGGAATCTTCAGATCTCATGAGAAACCTGCCCCGTGACAGGATCTTTTTGGAGACCGATGGTTCGGGAGTGAGCATAAAGGAAATATACCTGAAAGTGGCATCGGATCTTGGAATGGGGGTTGATGAACTTAAGAATATTATACTGGAGAATTATAAATCTTTCTTCAGCACTTTAAAAATAGCCACGGATTAAACCTAGCAACATGGAGTTGCCCGGTACGGAATACAAATTTTAAATTATGGATAACTGGCTGTCGAGAACGGAGTTGTTACTGGGAGATGAGAAGCTTGCAATGCTTAAAAATTCTCATGTTCTTGTAGTGGGATTAGGCGGAGTAGGTGCTTATGCCGCAGAGATGATTTGCCGTTCCGGTATTGGGTCAATGACAATTGTTGACGGGGATACTGTTCATACCTCGAACAGGAACAGGCAGCTGCCGGCATTGCAAAGCACTGAAGGCAGGGCAAAAGCTGAGGTAATGGGGCAAAGGCTTCTTGATATAAACAGCGGGCTCAGGCTTACAATAATAAATGAGTATATAAAGGATGAGCGGATGATCGAAATTATTGATAAGGGCTATGATTATGTTGTGGATGCAATAGATACTCTTTCGCCAAAAGTTTTCCTTATTTACCACACCGTAAACAGGAAGATGCCGCTTGTCAGCTCAATGGGAGCAGGAGGCAAATTTGATCCCCTTTCAGTGAAGATTTCAGATATTTCAGATACAAATAATTGTTCCCTGGCCAGGATATTAAGGAAAAAGCTGCACAAGCTGGGTGTCAGGAATGGTTTTACAGCGGTCTGGTCGCCGGAAGAAATTGATAAAGAAAAAGTTGTACCCACAAACGGAGAGCAGAATAAAGCTTCCGTTGTGGGTACAATATCATATATGCCTGCCATATTCGGTATTGCCTGCGCTTCAGTTGTTATCCGCGACCTGGCAGGCATAGCACGCTGAAGGCACAATTCTTACCTGTCTTTTTGCTCAGCTTTTGGAGTATTCTGTTTTGCTGTATATCCAAGCTTCTCTATCGACCTTTTTATCTGCTCAGGGTCTGTCTTGTCCTTCTGGTATGTTACTGCAACCTGGCTGTTCGATAAGTCGCATTTCACATCCTTGATACCCTTCTCCTGCGGAAGGTTGCTCATTATCTTGTTTACACATGCCTTGCAGTCAATTGATGTGGTGTAAACAACAGTTTCTGTATTTTTCCCTTTTTCCTGGGCATTTAAAATAAGCGGTAATGCCAGAATAAGAAGAATGGCTGTTAAACTCTTTATTGTTTTCATAATCGTGTGTTTAATAATTATTTTATTTATTCTGTATCTCTGTTAATGTAAAACCTGAATCCTCCGTATATCTTTCTTCCGTGAACCGGACCCCAGATAAGGCTGGCATCGAAATTATCACCAAAAGGATTCTGTGCATCTACTATTGCTGAATGCTGTGTAAAGTCGAGAATATTCTCGGAGCCGACATAGATCTGGAACTTTTTGAAATTGCGTGTCACCTGCCCGTTCATTACAGGGAAGGCCTTAAACGAATCGGGCATCCTGAATTCTTCCGGATTTGACATGGTTGAAGGTATCCGCCCAGGTCCGTTATACTGAAGAGTATAATCAAACTGCCATTTGCGGAGGTGTGTCAGCCATGAAACGTTAAACAATCCTTTGTAACGGCTGACAAGAGGTTTTGTCCTCAGGACATCATCAATAGTCATCATCACGTCGTTTATTCTCCAGGCAGCAAGAATGTCGAGGCCCTCAACAGGCTGCACAGAGGCTTCAAACTGAAGCACATTTGAATATGATTTCCCGTTAAGGTTATAAAATCTTACCTGGTTTATATCGGCATCAAGGTCCGTAATGATCTGATTTACAAATCCTGTATGAAAATATTCTGCTGATAATTTTAAGTCTTTTTCAGCTATTTTCACATTACCCGAAAGGCTGACACCGCTGTTCCATGCTTCTTCAATTTTAAGATCATTTGCGATAATCATGTTACGGCTGGAAGCAAGCAGGAATGAATTTTCTGCCAGTATATTTGCCGACCTGTAGCCTTTTCCTGCTGATGCCCTGAGAATAAGTCCATGGACTATTTCATACCTTGCATGGATACGCGGAGTGATGAGCATGCCGTAAAGGTTATGGTCATCAGCCCTTATGCCGGCAACAATTGTCATTTTAGCAGTATCGGTGTAGGTAAATTGCAGGAAAGCTCCGGGGACAGATTCCTTCTTTCCAAGCGGAAGGGCATCAAGCTGTTCGTCATACAGGTCATACTTATAGCTTAATCCTGCATCGACTGTATGTCTGCTCATATCCGGAGTCCACTGGTACAGAAGGTTTGTGTAGTAACTGTTCTGAGTGCCTGAATAGTTACGGTAACCGAAATATGAATCCTGTGAATGCCAGGAGTAATTCTGTATCCAGCCAACAGACATGGTTTTATCAGGCCCAAACAGTCTTCCGGCTTTTGAAAAGGCTTCGAAGCGCTTCGATTTTATATCGATGCCGAAACCATCTGTCCAGGTATCAGCGCTGTGAGGCTTGTAAGCCAGCTGTCCGCCCATCCTGTCTTCTTCAAGATAGTTGACGCCAAACCTGATGTCACCATTGTTGGTGAGGTAATCCCACCTGTTAATGAAATGGTACTGAATCACATCAGGTTCATCCCTGAATCCATCCTTGTTATGATCACTCATACCGCTCTGGTTTTCAGCATGAGCAAGAATTCCGGTGCTCCACTTGTCCTTAAGGTTTACGGAAGCGTTTGCATTCAGCTCTTCACGGCCGGCATCGCTTATGAATCCGTTCACATAAACCTTCTCACTTGTTGCAGGCTTTTTGTATTCGACATTAAGCTGGCCGGCAATTGATTCATATCCATTCCTGACAGAAGAAGTGCCTTTTGCAACCTGTATTGATTCCATCCAGGGGCCGGGAATATAATTGAGGCCATAAGCAGAGGCAAGCCCGTACATTGTAGGTACATTCTCGGTAAGAATCTGTGTATAGTTCCCTGCAAGACCGAGTAACTGTATTTGTTTTGCACCCGTTGCGGCATCGGTATAGTTGACATCAACCGAAGCGCTTGTCTCGAAACTTTCGGAGAGGTTGCAGCAGGCGGCTTTCCTTAGCTCAGCTCCTGTAATATTAACGGTAAGCACAGGATTTGTCTTGCTGATATGAGCGCCCGGAGCCTTACCGAATACAAGAACTTCACCGAGCTCGTTATCCTGGCTAAGCTTTACTTTAATATACTCGTCACTTTTTGAGACTGTTACAGTGTCGCTTTTATAACCAATAAAGCTCACGACAAGCTTATCTGTTTCCCTCGTCCTTTTCAGGCTGAAATATCCGGCTGCATTTGTGGAAGTCCCTTTTGTTGTTCCTTCCCAGATTACACTTGCTCCGGCAAGTCCTGTTTCATCCTTGTCGGAAGCATCATATATTTTGCCCTCAACAGACTGACCTTCAGTCATTAAGGGTATCATAAATAAAATACTGAATATTAAATAGAATATGTTTTTCATCCTTTAAATTAATAAATATGTAACTGATTGACAGGCCTTTGTGGCCTTCAGAAGGATGAAAAAATCAAATAAGAAGCTGGCAGGTTTGTTTGATTATATCCCTGCCCCCGTGTTTATTGCATATTGTTGCAAGCGGTTTGTGATTTAACCTGAGGTCATCAGATGTAACGCTTTCAATTACAACAGCAGGGATGAGGGATATTGAAATGTTATAGGCTTTACTGTTTAAATTATCAGTCAGTGTAAGCTTGTCAGACTGGAAGGAGCAGCATCCTGCTTCCATATTCTCGCCTGACTCAGAATGACAGTTGTTTGATTCATGACTGCAGTTGCAACCGTCATGTGCTGACTCAGCAGAAAAAAATTCAGTATGATATTCTGATAGTCCGCAGGAAGAACAGGTGTGTTTTACAATTAATACTCCGGCACTGCCTGCAAGATAAACAGCAACAAGCAGTATTGAAGCAAAAGATAATATCCTGTTTTTCGTTTTCACGATAGTCTGAAATTCTGCATAAATGCAAGTGCAAATATAACGCCAAAAGGCAGATAATGTTTATTTTTTATTATGAAAAAATGTTAATCAGTTCAAATTGGTGTACTTTTAAAAGTTTTAATACAAATTAATGAGAAATTCTCCTTTCAGCCTTACTGCAGGTAAAGCGGTTATTTTTATGGCTCTGCTTAGTACCTTGTTACATCTTTTTTGTGCAGGAAACCTTGAATACCATCGTGATGAGTTGCTTTACTTTGCCCAGGGAATGCATCCTGCGGCCGGTTATAATTCAGTGCCTCCGCTTACAGGCCTTATTGCCTGGCTGGTACAGAATACGGCGGGGTATTCGGTTTTTGCCGTCAGGCTGGTTCCCGCAATTCTGGGAGGGGCGCTTATAATTCTAACAGCAGCCCTTGTAAAGGAGCTCGGAGGTTCAGGATATGCTGCCTTCCTTTCATCCGTAGGTCTGATGATCTCAATCTTCTTTCAGCGTACTTTTTTCCTGTTTCAACCTGTTCATATTGAAGTATTTCTCTGGACACTTATAATATACCTTGTTGTCCGGTATATAAATTCTGGCAATGAAAAGCTTCTTATTTACCTTGGTGCTGCATGCGGACTGGCCCTGCTGAATAAATACCTTATCGGAATGCTTATTGCTGGTCTTTTTCTCATAGTCCCTTTCACCAGGCACAGAATCATTTTCAGTAAAAGAAATTTTTACATCGGACTTCTGACCGGATTTCTGATATTCCTTCCAAATATAATATGGCAGATTTACAGAGACTTTCCGGTTTTTCATCACTTTTCGGAACTGTATGAAAGTCAGTTGGTTCATGTTGATATGCCTTTGTTTCTCCGGGAGCAGCTTCTTATGCCGTTTATTGGAAGTGTGTTTACAGTAACGGGGATTATCTATCTGCTTGGTTCTGCTGCTATGAAAAAGTACAGGTTGCTTGCATATCTGTCATTGTTTGTCATATTGGGTTTAATGCTGCTGAAGGGGAAAAGCTATTACACGCTTGGTATCTTCCCCTTGCTGATAGCTGCAGGCAGCGTGGCATTCGGAATGTTGATAGAACGTAATTGGATAAGAATAGCTTTTCCATTAATTCTGATACTGCTTTCCCTGCCTGTAATACCACTTGGCATCCCGGTTTTTAAGGCTGCCGGCATGATAGAGTATTTTGAGCGTCAGGAAAAGGAATATGGCATTGATACCGGACGGAGATTTGAGGATGGATCAATACATTCACTGCCGCAGGATTATGCCGATATGCTTGGATGGGAGGAGCTGACGTCGGTTGCTGCAAGGGCATACGATATGGTAAAGGATAAAAAAGCCGCATTCATTTATGGGGATAACTATGGAGGTGCGTCAGCACTTACTGTTATCGGCAGAAAGTATGGATTGCCGGAAGCAGTATGCTTTAATGAGAGCTTTCAATATTGGTATCCTGAGAATTTTGATACTGAAATAAGCTCTATTGTCTATGTGAAT
>JAKLDT010000185.1 GCA_022703405.1 Bacteroidota bacterium
CTCATAATTATTTTATATTCAGATCGGGGAAATTAATCACGTCCGGTACGATATAGGCTCCCGGAAACTCCCTGCTTACGGCCTGATACAATTTGAAAGCTTCTGACCTGGTTCTGAAATCACCCACTCGCACCTTGAAATATCCGGGTTCGGCATACAGGGGATATGAAACAATATCGGGAAACTTACTGATAAATTCTGCACGTGCCTTATTCGATTCCTCCCTTGCATTCCTGTTATTGCTTGCATAAATCTGTATCCTGAAGCCTTCCATGCCATAGTGGTTATTGACCTGGTAAAGGTTTTGGTTTGCAAGTATATGCCTGCTTATAAGAGTATCAAGTTGCGCGGGCTGGTATATTTCAAGCTTTCCGGGATTGCCCTGATTCTGATCGCGAACGAACAGACCGGATGTTTTTACATAAGGCTGAGCCAGTGCTGAAGCAGCAGTCAGGATAAAGAGAAAAAGAACCGGACAGGTTTTTCTGATCATGTGGCAAAAATAATATTTCGCAGAGAATTAATATACGCTTTCTGCTAATTATTATTGCCTTAATATATAAGTATCGTTTACAGCGACTTAACTGCGAGGTAAAAACTGCCATTCAGAGATCCTGCCACAACAAGGTCGCCATTAATGTCTTCATCGAAATCGAAGGCAAAGGCATCTGTTGTTTTGGGATCACACTCATCGAACATCCTCGTTCTCCCGCCATCACTGCCGGAGGCATTGTCGAGCTTATTGAGGAAGTAGCAATTTGAATTCAGCACAGTCAGTTCTCCTGCTGATGTTATAAGAAGTGCGGCAGCTGAATTTGCAATCTCGGGATACTTCTTCCAGTTAAGTGCTCCGGATACTGAGACAGAAGCCACAAATGAATTATTTATTGTCCCTCCTCCATCCTGCGGCAACTCAGTACGTCCGCCAATAAAAAGATTCCCGCCACCTTCATCAATAACAGCCAGAGCGGCAGCCCCAAAGGCCGGATTGTTTGCAAGCTCAGTTTCCCATATCTTCTGAAAGCTGTTATTGAACCTGGCAACGGAAGCCCTGGGTTCAGCACCTGCTTCACGCCTGGTGAGAGCCAGGTATATATTTCCACTATTATCAACTGAAGCTTCATTGGCTGTAAGGAAAAATCCGTTTAAATAATTCTGCTCCTTCAGGACCTGACCTGTTGAATCGACACTTATGAAGGCAATGCCTGTCTGGCCTGAATAAATTGTATCAGGATCGGCCGAACCTACAGCCAGGTAGTTGTTTGATCCTATCTGTATAAGTTGTGTGCGGTCGATTGTAAATCCCGGATTCAGAGTTTTTTCCCACAGTTTTTTCCCGGTTATGCTGTATCGCATTAAAAGCATTTTACCTCCTGAACTACCGGCAACAATATAGCCTGAAGTGTCATAAAATGATGAAGTAAACCTGCCCGACAGCTCAGGGGAAAGATCAATTTTTGTCTTCTTGTTCCTGTCAAGCCTGATAAGGTAGGGTTTTCCTGCAGACATTCCGCAGGCAATTAGGCCTGAATCGGATGTAACCTTTACATAATTAGCCTCCCCTGCACCATAGGTTCTTTCCCAGGCAACATCACGGGTTTTCTTGTTACAGGCTGGTAAAAGCAGAATCAATAAGACAAATGGGGCAAGATTTTTCATTTAAATTCCTGTTTCGTCTGTGCCTGGCTATTCAAGAGCAGAGGCAAGCTCGTCAGTGATCTCAAGATTATGATAAACAAACTGGATATCATCATCATCCTCAAGGGCGTCAACAAAACGCAAAACCTTTTTTGCTGATTCCACATCAAGCTTTTTGGTATCATTCGGAATGCGCTTCAGACCGGCTTCCTCAACTTCAATTTCCATATCATTCAGCTTGCGGTTGACACTGCCGAAATCTTCTTTTGCACAGGTAACAGTTATCATATCGCCGTCAGCATCTATGCTCTGGGCTCCTGCATCTATCATCTCAAGCTCAAGATCTTCCATTGTTATCCCTTCATTCCTGAAGTTGAAAATACCCTTACGGTCGAACAGGAAGCTCAGCGAACCGTTTGTCCCAAGGTTCCCTCCATATTTATTAAAGACTGAACGGACAGCGGCAACCGTACGGTTATTATTGTCAGTCAGGCATTCAATAAATATCGCGATTCCACCGGGGGCATATCCTTCAAATGTAGTCTCAATAAAGCTTTGAGCATCACTTCCTGTGGCCTTTTTTATTGCACGTTCAATATTGTCTTTGGGCATGTTTGCACCCTTGGCATTCTGAATTGCAAGCCTCAGCCTGGCATTTGAATCCGGATCAGGACCGGATTCCCTTACAGCAATCATTATCTCCTTGATGATTTTAGTAAAGATCTTGCCTCTCTTTGCATCAGCCGCACCTTTCTTCCGTTTGATGGTTGACCATTTATTGTGACCTGACATAAAATTTAGATTAGTATTTCACGCAAATTTAAATAAAACTTTCAAACATGGGGTATTGTAGCTATTTTTGCATCGGTTTAATTTACAGGCGGAAGGCGGAAGAAGGATGACATAAAGGCAGATTTTTTATAATGGAGAAGAAATTATATATAGAGACATACGGATGCCAGATGAATGTGGCTGACAGTGAAGTTGTTGCATCCATTCTTTCAGACAAGGGCTATTCAGCAACAGATAATATAAAAGAAGCTACTCTGATACTTATCAATACCTGTTCAATCAGGGATAATGCCGAGCAGCGTATATGGGGCAGGCTCAGGGAAATGGGTCACCTGAAGAAAAAGAATAAAGCCCTGAGAATAGGGATCATAGGTTGCATGGCGGAAAGGCTTAAGGAAAAGCTCCTTGAACAGGAACAGCTTGTTGACCTTGTTGTAGGTCCTGATGCATACCGTGAGCTGCCATCACTTGTATCGGAAGCCGAAGAGGGACACAAGGCTGTTAATGTCCTTCTTTCACGTGAGGAAACTTACGCTGACATATCTCCCGTGAGGATGGATAAAAACGGAGTATCATCCTTTGTTTCTATAATGAGAGGATGCAACAACATGTGTGCATATTGTGTTGTGCCCTATGTGAGAGGAGCAGAAAGAAGCCGCGATCCTGAATCGATTGTCAGGGAGGCTGAGGAACTTTTTGCAAATGGTTACAGGGAAGTGACCCTCCTCGGACAGAATGTCGATTCATACAACTGGAAAAAAGATTCTTCTGTAACCGGATTCCCGCAACTGCTTGAAAGGATTGCACTTATCAATCCGCTATTGAGGGTAAGGTTCTCAACATCACATCCCAAGGATATTTCTGATGAACTGCTTGAAACAATGGCTAGGCACAGGAATATCTGCCGGCATATTCATCTCCCGGCACAGAGCGGAAGTACAAGGATTCTTAAGCTTATGAACAGGGAATACAGCAGGGAATGGTATATGGAAAGGATAAATGCAATTAAGGGAATACTTCCCGACTGTTCAGTTTCAACCGATATGATTGCAGGTTTCTGCTCAGAGACCGATGAGGATCACAGGGAGTCATTATCGCTCATGGAATGGGCAGGATACGACTTTGCTTACATGTTCAAATACAGTGAAAGACCAGGTACAAAAGCTGCAAGGAAATACAAGGATGATGTGCCTGAAGAAGTGAAATCGGAAAGACTCACTGAAATGATTGCCCTGCAGAATAAACTCTCGGCCAGGTCGAAAAAACAGGATGTTGGCAAAGTGTTTGAAGTTTTGATTGAAGGAACTTCAAAAAGATCTGAGGAACAGTTTCACGGACGCACCTCGCAGAACAAGGTTGTTGTCTTCCCGGCTCACGGCCTGAAAAAAGGTGATTATGTGAATGTTAAGATTACAAAAAGCACCTCAGCAACCCTGATTGGCGAAGTGATATTATAATCACTCTGTGCCTCTCAATGCTCTCCGTGTCTCCGTGGTTTAATTTATTTCCTGCCTGTAACAATCTGCAGCTCCTTCAACTGCTTTTCAGAAATTTCCGCAGGCGAATCGAGCATAACATCCCTTCCTGAGTTGTTTTTCGGGAAGGCAATGAAATCCCTGATTGAATCCTGACCACCGAAAGTTGCAACAAGCCTGTCGAACCCAAAGGCAATACCTCCATGCGGCGGAGCTCCGTATTTAAATGCATTCAGGAGAAATCCGAACTGGTTTTCAGCCTCCTCAGGAGTGAATCCCAGTACGCTGAACATAAGTTTCTGCACTGCTGCATCATGAATCCTAATCGATCCGCCACCGATCTCGGTGCCGTTAATTACAAGGTCATAAGCATTCGCCCTTACTTTTCCCGGGTCTGTTTCCATCAGCGAGAGATCTTCAGGAACCGGTGAGGTAAAGGGATGGTGCATCGCAAAGAATCTTTTCTCCTCATCATCCCACTCCACAAGAGGGAAATCGACAACCCAGAGCGGGAAATAAACACCGGGCTTCCTGAATCCAAGGCGATTGCCCATCTCAAGTCTCAGCTCGGAAAGTGCGCTTAGCGTTTTCTTCCGTGTTCCTGCAAGAACGAGAATCAGATCACCGGGTTTTGCACCTGTTGCCTTAATCCATTTTTCAAGATCTGCAGGTGAGTAAAACTTGTCAACAGATGATTTCACTGTTCCGTCAGCATTTACCCTGGCATATATCATTCCCGAGGCTCCAATCTGCGGGCGTTTCACAAACTCTGTAAGTTCATCAATCTGTTTTCTTGTATATTCAGCACAACCTTCAGCACAGATGGCGCCAACATATTCAGCTGAATCAAAAATTCCGAATCCCTTGCCCATAACCACCTCGGTCAGTTCGCAGAATTTCATCCCGAAACGCAGATCGGGTTTGTCTGAACCATAATATGTCATTGCCTCCTGATAGGTAAGCCTGGGAAACTTTTCACTGAATTCGATATTCTTCACGGAACTGAAAAGCTTCTTAATAAGTCCTTCAAAGGTATTGAGTATGTCTTCCCTTTCTACGAATGACATCTCGCAGTCGATTTGTGTGAACTCCGGTTGCCTGTCGGCACGCAGGTCTTCATCCCTGAAGCATTTTACTATCTGGAAATATCTGTCGAAGCCCGCAACCATCAGCAGCTGTTTGAGAGTCTGCGGCGACTGGGGAAGTGCATAGAAAGTACCCGGCTGCATCCTTGAAGGCACAACAAAGTCGCGCGCTCCCTCAGGTGTTGATTTAATAAGCACAGGCGTTTCCACCTCAACAAAGCCTTCAGAGTCCATGTATTTTCTTACCTCCTGGGCCACCCGGTGACGCAGTATTATATTGTTCCTTACAGGTGCCCTGCGAAGGTCAAGATATCTGTATTTCATCCTGAGCTCATCTCCTCCGTCTGTTTCCTCTTCAATTGTAAAAGGAGGCAATTCACTGGGATTAAGCACCTTAAGTTCACTTACAATTATTTCTATATCTCCCGTAGGCATCTTCGGGTTTTTATTGCTTCTCTCCATTACCCTTCCATGAACCTGGACAACATATTCACGGCCAAGCTTCCTTGCCTGAGCGCAGAGTTCACTGTTGGTCTCCATATTGAAAACGAGCTGGGTGATGCCGTACCTGTCGCGCAGATCTGTAAAAGTCATTCCTCCGAGATCTCTTGATTTCTGCACCCAGCCGCAAAGCGTTACCTCTTTTCCTGCAAAATCAATATTTAGTTCACCGCATGTATGAGTTCTGTACATATTTTGAAAATTTCAGCAAAAGTAATAAATGGAAAGTGATTTAGTGAAATAAAAGGCAAAAGGAAATTTAAGACCTCTCCCCAACCCCTCCCCCGGAGTGGGAGGGGCTTGGCTTCCCCCTCTCACATCGGGAGAGGGGGACCGAGGGGGTGAGGCAATTTAATACTGAAGCAAATGCAAGACAACTAAACAAAACAGAGGAATGGTTAACTTATTTCCATATTTTTGCAGTAATACCAGTTAAGATGATCCGGGATCAGAAG
>JAKLDT010000186.1 GCA_022703405.1 Bacteroidota bacterium
GTCCTGCAACGGTTGGTTGCAGGCTTCTTTAAAAGGTAACAGTTAATATTCAAGATATGATATTTTTAGCAAACAGTCTTACAACTCCTGCAATAGGAACAGTGGTATGGACTACCCTTATTTTCACTCTGTTCTTTCTCATTCTTTCCAAATTTGCATGGAAACCTATCCTTAATGCAGTAAAGGCACGTGACGAGATGATAAAGGGTTCGCTTGCCGCTGCCGAAAAAGCCAGGGAGGATATGACCAGGCTGCAGAGTGACAATGAAGCCATTCTCCGCAAAGCAAGGGAAGAGAGGGAAGTGATCCTGAAGGATGCCAGGGATATACGCGATAAGCTTATATCAGAGGCAAAAGACAAGGCAACGGAAGAGGCTGAAAAAATTGTGGAAAAGGCACGGGTAAACATTGAAAGCGAAAAAAGAAAAGCTCTTTCGGAAATTCATGACCAGGTAGCCACATTATCAGTCGACATTGCCTCAAAACTCCTCGGGGAACAGTTAAAGAAAACCGGAGAGCAGGAAAAACTGATTGATAATTACCTTAAGGAAATCGGAGTCAATAAGAATTAGGAACAGATAATAATGAATGAAAGTAAAATATCGGTAAGATACTCCAAGGCTCTTTTTGACCTGGCTGTCGAGAAAAAACTTCTCGATAAGGTACATCAGGATATGCTGTTCATTTCGGAGATCTGTAAGCTTCCTGAAACAAAGGACCTTCTCCTCAGCCCAGTAATTGTTCCCTCAAGGAAAACCGAAATACTTCACACAATGATTGGCAGTGAAGTGGAAAAGATTACAATGGCACTTATCGATCTGACAGTCAGTAACGGGAGGGAAAGCTTTATTCCTGCAATTTCACGTGTTTTTATACACGAAACAATGAAATACAAGGGAATAACAAAATCAGTTCTTACAACGGCTGTGAAGACTGATACGGCTGTTAAAAAACAGATTACCGACATGATCTCAAAAGTGTTCAGCACAACTGTTGACTTTGAGGAAAATGTCAATCCGGATATAATAGGCGGATTTATCCTTCGTATCGATGACAATTTCATTGATGCAAGCATCAGGACAAAGTTGAGAAAAATCAAAAAAGAGCTCAGGGGCAGTGCCCTGGCGTCATAAATTATAAAAGGAATATTTAAGTTATTTTTAATATGGCAAACATTAAACCAGCAGAAGTTTCAAAAATCCTTAAACAGCAACTGGAAGGCATTCAGACAGGTGTGGAGCTTGAAGAAGTCGGGACAGTGCTTATAGTTGGTGATGGTATAGCGCGAATCTATGGCCTTTCAAATGTCCAGTCGAACGAACTTATCGAGTTCGAGAACGGGATGGAAGGTATTGTGCTTAACCTTGAAGAGGATAATATAGGTGCAGTGCTCCTTGGTCCAACCGAAGAGATCAATGAAGGAGACATTGTTAAAAGGACCGGAAAAATTGCATCCATAAATGTGGGTGAAGGCTTACTCGGTCGTGTAATATCTCCGACAGGTCAACCTCTTGACGGCAAAGGTCCGGTTAAGGGCGAGTTATTCACCATGCCTTTCGAAAGAAAAGCTCCCGGGGTTATTTTCCGTCAGCCGGTGAAACAGCCTCTGCAGACAGGTATTAAGGCCATCGATGCAATGATCCCGATAGGAAGGGGTCAGAGGGAACTTATTATCGGTGACCGCCAGACAGGAAAAACAGCGATTGCAATTGATACAATAATTAACCAGAAGAGCAATTTCGATAAGGGTAAACCAGTATACTGCATATATGTTGCAATAGGTCAGAAAGGTTCAACTGTCGCAAACATTGCAAGAACACTTGAAGAACACGGAGCCCTGCAGTATACAATCATAGTACTTGCAACAGCTTCCGATCCGGCTGCTTCACAGTTCTATGCTCCTTTTGCCGGGGCGGCAATCGGTGAATTCTTCCGCGACACGGGCCGTGATGCCCTCATTATTTACGATGACCTTTCGAAACAGGCTGTTTCGTACCGCGAAGTGTCATTGCTTCTCCGTCGCCCCCCGGGCCGCGAAGCATATCCTGGGGATGTATTCTACCTTCACTCAAGGCTTCTTGAAAGAGCAGCTAAAATTATTGAATCAGATGAAGTTGCAAGACAGATGAACGACCTTCCCGAGTCGATAAAGCACATGGTGAAAGGAGGAGGTTCTCTGACTGCACTGCCTATAATTGAAACACAGGCCGGTGACGTATCTGCATATATTCCCACAAACGTTATTTCAATTACCGACGGACAGATCTTCCTTGAATCAAACCTTTTCAACGCTGGTGTAAGACCTGCTATCAACGTAGGTATATCAGTTTCGAGGGTTGGTGGTAACGCCCAGATCAAGGCGATGAAGAAAATTGCAGGTACACTTAAGGTTGACCAGGCCCAGTACAGGGAGCTTGAAGCTTTCTCGAAATTTGGATCCGATCTTGATGCTGCTACCCTCGCTGTACTTAACAAGGGTGCGAAAAACGTTGAAATACTTAAACAGGGTCAGTATGCTCCTGTACCTGTGGAAAACCAGGTCGCTATAATCTATTGCGGCACAATGGGCCTTCTCAGGGATATCCCTGTGAACAAGGTAAAAGCATTTGAAAGGGATTATATTGAATACCTGAGTCTTAAACATAAGGATACACTTGAGGAAATCCGCAAGGGAAATATCAACAGTGACATAACCAAAGTTCTTGAAAAAGCAGCTTCGGAGATTGTGCTCAAGTATCGTGAAAACTAAGACCTGTTTCAGGAATAAAGTATTGTAAATGGCGAATTTAAAGGCAATAAGGGTAAGGATAAGCTCTGTTAAATCGACACGGCAGATTACATCGGCTATGAAGATGGTGTCTGCCGCAAAGCTTCGCAAGGCGCAGGACAAGATTGTCAGGCTGAGGCCTTACGTTAACAAGCTTCAGGAGATTCTCGGAGGACTTTCCAGGAGTCTGGCTGATTCCGAAGTTGAAAATATCTATGGAAGGATCTCTGACCCTGAAAAGGTACTCGTAGTTGTAATAACATCCAACAGAGGTCTTTGCGGTGCCTTCAATGGTAATGTGATAAAAGAAACCCGTCGGCTGATCTCCGAAAAATATGCAGATCAGTACAGGAAAGGCAACGTCAGGATACTTACAATCGGGAAAAAAGGTTATGATTTCTTCCGTAAGACACAGGTTAAACTTCTTCCCGAACAGAATAACCTTCTCAATCATCTTTCTTTTGAGGCTGCTGCCAATCTTGCAGATACACTCATGAAGTCATTTGTTTCAAAAGAGTATGACAGGATTGACATAGTATATAACCAGTTTAAAAATGCTGCGATTCAGAACCTTACAGTAGAGCCTTTCCTGCCTGTAACAGGTAATCCTAAAGCATCTGAAACGCAGGAAGTTGTTGATTATATCTATGAACCTGACCAGGAAGCAATCGTTAAAGATCTTATTCCAAAGTCACTGAAGATCCAGTTCTATAAGGCTGTCCTTGATTCTTACGTTGCAGAACATGGGGCAAGGATGACAGCCATGCACAAGGCAACTGATAATGCAACACAGCTTGTCAGAGACCTCACTCTTCAGTATAACAAGGCACGTCAGGCATCAATTACTAACCAGATACTTGAGGTTGTAAGCGGAGCAGAAGCGCTCAGAGGATAAATTGACTTTAGATCCAGTCCGTTAATGTACACACAGTCAGATCTTAAGAATCTGGTTGATAAGGCTATTGTCAACCTGTCTTTTAATCATGAGGCTGAAAAGCTGATCGATCCAATCCGTTACATCCTGTCAATAGGTGGAAAGAGACTAAGGCCTGTTATGGCGCTTATGTCATGCAACCTGTTCAATGATAAGATCGAAGAAGGAGTTATACCTTCAGCCGGACTGGAAATATTTCATAATTTCACACTGGTTCATGATGATATAATTGACCAGGCGCCCGTAAGAAGGAATTTCCCAACAGTACATACTAAATGGAACACTAACCAGGCAATATTGTCGGGTGATGTGATGGCCTTCATTGCAAATGACTGTTTCCTCCAGTCTCCGCAGCGTTGTCTTCTGAAGGTTTTCAGGGAATTCAACAAGGCTGCTATTGAGGTTTGTACCGGTCAGCAGCTTGATATAGATTATGAAAGAGCCCTTTTAGTTTCCCAGAATGAATATTTACGGATGATTGAGCTGAAAACTGCTGTTCTTCTTGCAGCATCTGCAAAGATCGGGGCACTGATAGGCAATGCTGAAGATAAGGATGCCGAGGCACTTTATGAATTTGGAAGAAACCTGGGACTTGCTTTTCAGATTCAGGATGATCTCCTTGATACCTATGGAGACAGCAAGCTCTTCGGCAAAATGCAGGGAGGAGATATAGTTGCAAATAAAAAGACAATACTTTCTGTTAAAGCATTTGAACTTTCGAAAGGCCGCCAGTTCAAGCATTTACAGGAGCTGTACTCAGGTAATGCTGAAGACTCTGAAGCAAAGGTAAAGGCAGTGATGGAGATCTATGACAGGCTTAATATCAGGAACATCACTGAAACTCTTGCCAACGAATATATAGAAAAAGCCTTTGTTATGCTCGACAAAGTCGATATACCCAGGGAGAGAAAAAAAGAGCTGACCTCTCTGGCCAGCTCGCTTATAGGAAGAGATAAATAGATCAAAGGCCTCCGTTTTTCTCGTTTTTCGCCATCCATTCAATATTAAACAGTATTCCTGCATTCAGCATTAACTGGTTGTACTTGTTGTTAAACAGGTATTTGGCTTCGGCATAAAGATCAAAGGAATCCCTTATTTTCATATAGGTTCCGACCCCCAGGTTCAGTCCCAGAGCATTGTCTTTTTCCTTATATACATTTTCGAAATATTTCTCCTTCTTCCATGCCATCAGAATATCAAGACCTGCCAGTCCGTAAAACTCAAACTGGTCAAGTGAATTGAAAACATAATGCCCGTTAATGTCAATCATTGCTGTATTTACGGAGTATCTGGCATCCCCGTCCTTGACAATATGAGGAACAAAAAATGACAAAGAGGGTGAAACATGGAATGGCAGGCTGAATTCATAAATTCCTTTCAGCGAGCCTAGTATGTTTCCGCTTTTATTATAATCCCATTTAGCATCATGAAAATAGTATCCGGAAGTTAAACCCAATCCACCGCCGACTTTTGTAAATTGTCCGTTTACGACTGAAACTAATGATACACAAAGTATTAATGTAAAGAATGCTTTTTTCATGGTATCTTTGATTTTATATTTCTAGCATCGCAATTTATCCCTGCGCTAATTTATTAAAATGTATCAGAATCTGCAATATTTCTAATATCAGCAGATTAAAATAAAAATGAATTTAAAAGCCTCCGGACCGTGGTGATACAATAAAATTATTAAATTTGTAACTGCTTTAAAACATTATAAAAAATACTTTGATATGTCACAGAATACCGGTAAAATAAGCCAGATCATCGGACCAGTGGTTGACGTTACTTTTGAAAAACAGGGAGTTGACATGCCCGATATCTACGATGCTCTGGAGATAAAGAGGGATGACGGTTCAGTTCTTGTTGTGGAATGCCAGCAGCATATTGGCGAGAGAACAGTCAGGTCAGTTGCGATGGATTCAACAGACGGACTTCGCAGGGGAATGGAAGTAGTTGCAACAGGTCTTCCGATTACAATGCCAATTGGCGAACAGATAAAAGGCCGTCTTATGAACGTTACCGGGGAGGCAATCGATGGTATCGGACGGCTTGACAAAACAGGAGGCTATCCGATTCACAGGAAACCCCCTAAGTATGAAGAGCTTTCAACAGAGAAGGAGGTTCTGTACACCGGTATTAAAGTTATTGACCTTATTGAGCCTTATTCAAAGGGTGGAAAAATTGGTCTTTTCGGAGGTGCTGGTGTCGGAAAAACAGTTGTTATCCTTGAGCTCATTAATA
>JAKLDT010000187.1 GCA_022703405.1 Bacteroidota bacterium
TTAACCAGATAAGTTTTGATGAAGATCTAAAACAGTTTTTTAAGAAACCAGCAAACCAGTACAGGCCGGAAGAGAGGATGAAGCTCTTCTTTTCAAAATATGAAGATTTTGTTACAGGTATAAAGCTCTACGACAACAATAAAAACGAATTTACTCTGAAGAAGGATCCGGAAACCAGAGAGTGGCTTGAACAGTCATTTATCCTTCATGAGCAGGCCCAGATTTTTCCAATGGAGGAACTGAAAGCCGAAAACAGGAAATTCGACTATTATCTGCCTCTTATAACCGACAACACGGCAATTGGTAACATCGTTGTAACAGTTGATTTCCAGAAATATTTCAGTTCAATCTTTGCTGAATTCAATCTTCAGGATTATCAGTGGCAATGGGTACTGACAAACTATGGAGAAATAGTATATGACAACAGCGGAAAAACCCGTCAATATTCTGAAATAAAGAGCATCACTGATGGCATTCAGGCAGGATCATTTGAAAACCTGGTACATTATGCAACAACTGAAGGTAAGGAAAGTAAAATAATTTCATCATATTATTCAACCCAACTCCTTCAGCGTGAGCTGGCGCTTGTTTTTTCTGCTCCTACAGACTTCTTTCAGAAATATATTGTCAGAAACTCCCTCTTCATTGTTCTGGGAACTCTTATCCTCATTCAGCTGATAGTCATGGTCCTGATGAAATATATCAAATCTCAGAAAAATGAGATTGCAAGGCTTGATGAATCAGAAAAAATGCTTTTCAGGCTTATAGAGGAAATGCCTGTGGGTGTGATTATTCATAACAGGGACAGGGAAATAATAAAAGCTAATAAAATAGCTGCAACACAATATTCTTACACAAGTGAGACTGATATGGTCGGGAAGATCTTCCCGGAAACTTCCTTTTCTGATGGGGCAGGGATGATTTCAGGAGATCAGGAAGGAGCATTGAATCCGGATCAGTTCATAGTGATCAAAAAGGAAATAGGAGAAATTGTCCTTTACAGAAACAGTCTGCCGCTAACCTTTATGGGCGAGGAAGCCACAATGGAAATACTTCTTGATGTCACAATGCTTGAATCAGCCCGTAAAAATGAAGTGAAGGCAAATGTGGCAAAATCAGAATTCCTTGCCCGCATGAGCTATGAGATCCGTACTCCGCTAAACGGTATTATTGGAATGACAGATGTTCTAAGCAGATTTGACCTGTCTGAGAGTGTTAAGGATATTGTCGGCATTTTACGGCGTTCAACTGAAATATTGCTTAACATTATAAATGACATCCTTGATTTTTCAAGAATAGAATCAGGGAAGATGATCCTTGATGAGATTCCTTTCAACTTCCGTGAAGAACTGAGTTTCAGCACTCAGCTGGCGGAAAAATCAATACCGGAAGATGTCAGGTTCGTTTATTCTGTTGATAACAGGATTCCTGAGAATCTTATCGGAGATCCTTTCAGAATAAGGCAAATACTCACAAACCTGATTAACCATTCAATTGGAAATACCCAGAGCGGTGAAATAAGGCTGAATTGCGTGCTTAAGAGCAGCAAGGATGCAGTAATGACACTCGGGTTTGAACTGATTGATACCGGGTCTGTTTTTGACAAATCAAACATTAAAAAGATATTCGGGGATTTTCTGAATATCGATTCACATCTGATCAAGCAGGGTGAAAACTCTATATTCGGAACCATACTGGCCCGGCAGCTTGTGGAGCTTATGGGAGGTGAACTGACTGCTGAAAGTCCTTCGGGTCTTGTTGCTAATAAGGGACTGAAGGTAAGTTTCACTATTCCTGTTTATTCCAACGACAGACAGATAAAAGATCTTGACTTCTCTCATATTAAATCTTTTCAGAATATTAAGGCTCTTGTAATCACCGGAACTCAGAACCGCGATGAGGAGATACTTGGAGATCTGCATAAAGTAGGACTGCAGGTCAAGATAACTACCTTCCAGAAGACTACGGTAAATCAGATCAAGGCAAACCTGAATTTTCCTGATGATAGATATAACCTTATAGTGATTGTTGATGAAGCAGATATGAACGGATTCGAGGCCGCTTCTGCTATCCGGGAAAATAATCTTGCTGACAACTTCATCATTTTCCTTATCACCCAGGAAGATAAGAAAGGCAATTTCCTGAAATGTATAACCCTTGGCATTGATCATTATTTCATAAAACCTTACGATAATACTGAAATAATTGAAGCTCTGAAATCAAGTTTCCCATACATACAGGATGAACCTGATCCGTCTGAGACCGGTCGGATAAAATCGGATCTTAAAATTCTGATAATTGAGGACAACCTGATGAACCAGAAGGTCATCGGAAAAATGATTGATTCACTTGGTTACAGCTACGATGTTGCCAATGACGGTTATGAAGGTTTTGTGAGAGCCAGGAATCAGAAATATGATCTGATCTTCATGGATCTTATTATGCCAGAGCTTGACGGATATGAATCGACACGCAAAATACTAGAGTATGACAAAGATGCTCTTATTGTAGCCTTCACGGCAGATAATATGCCGGAATCAAGGAGAAAAGCCGAATTGTCGGGAATTCAGGATTTCATATCCAAACCAGCCAGAATGGAAGAGTTGAAACGTCTGTTTGCGAAATATTTCAAGTACTGAAATCCTGAGCTTTAAGTTTACTGCTTATAATTATGCACCCTGCTAAAATACCGGCTGAAATGTTTCTCAGGCTTTCTGAAAACATACCTGTTTGTGATGTGCGTTCACCGTCAGAATTTGCAGGCGGTCATATTCCCGGGGCTGTGAACATCCCGTTATTTTCCGATAAGGAAAGAGAATCGGTTGGAATAAAATACAAAAAGCAGGGCAGTGTTGAGGCTATAAAGCATGGACTGGACCTTGTCGGACCTGCAATGTCGGAAAAGCTTTCGAAGGGATTAAAGCTCGCTGAAGGGAATAGGATACTGCTATATTGCTGGAGAGGCGGAATGAGGTCAAAATCAATGGCCTGGCTCTTTTCTCTTGCCGGACTTGATGTGAAGATTCTTGAAGGCGGATATAAGGCTTACAGGCACCTTGTACTCAATGAGCTGGCATTGAAACGGAAGACAATTATCCTGGGTGGTCTGACGGGAAGCAGCAAGACACATATCCTGAATTATCTTAAAGTATCAGGTCAGCAGGTAGTTGATCTGGAAGGTATTGCCTGCCATAAAGGTTCTGCTTTCGGAGCCCTGGGGCAGCAGGCCCAGCCTTCAACAGAACATTTTGCAAACCTGCTGTATGATGAGTGGGTAAAACTTGATGAACAGAAGCCTGTATGGCTGGAGGATGAAAGCAGGAATATCGGATCTGTTTTCATGCCTGAAGACTTTTATAATAATATGCAGGAGGCACCTGCAATTATACTTATGATGGATGTGAAAACGAGGATGCCGAGACTGCTGAAAGATTATTCTGTTTTTCCGCCGGAAGAGCTGAAAGCAGGGATTTACAGGATAAGCAAGCGCCTTGGAGGAGATAACACTAATGCTGCTATATCGGCCATCGAATCGCAAGATATTGCCCGTGCAATAGAAATATCGCTGGTTTATTATGACAAAGCTTACCTCTTTGGTCTGACAAGGAAGAAAACAAACAACCGGATCTATGTCGAAACAGATACGGATGATATTGAAATAAATGCCCTGAAAGTACTTGAAGCAGCAGGTAAGTTAAACGTCTGAATCTACTCTATCGCAGATTTTTAATTTCTTTTTCATCAACCCATTTGAATACCTTGTCAGAACGGCGCAAATAATCAGCTGATGGGATTGAACATAATTCTCCCTTTAAAGCTTTCTCTGTTTCTTTAAGATCAACACGGATCTCTTCAACAGTATATTCAATAACTCCTGTTGTCGGGCCGGTGATCAGAATTGTCTCACCTTTTCGCAGGTCTCCGTTTTCAAGCTTAATCTCTGCAACACCTATTTTGGTAAAGTAGTTGCTTATCTTACCTATATAAAGCTTTCGTTTTGTAGCTGATGAACCATATTTATTATTCCATTCTCCCAGTCTCTGGCCAAGGTAATAACCATCCCAGAATCCCCTGTTGAATACCGTGGCAAGACGTCTGGTCCATTCGTCGCTCTTCTCCCTGCTGAAGCTTCCATCTGCTATTGTATTTACAGCTTCATTGTAGCATGCAGATACTTCCTTTACATATTCCGGACCTCTTGCCCTGCCCTCGATCTTGAGTACAGTCACGCCGGCGTCAAGCAATCTGTCAAGAAAGCCAATCGTACAGAGGTCCTTTGGCGACATAATGTATTCATTGTCAATATCCAGCTCGTAACCACTTTCCTTATTTGTAACGGTGTACGATTTACGACAGGTCTGGTAACATTCGCCCCTGTTGGCTGATTTGTTATTTTCATGAAGGCTCAGGTAGCATTTTCCTGAAACAGCCATGCATAAAGCTCCGTGCGCAAACATCTCAATTTTAACAAGTTCACCCTTTGGTCCTCTGATGTTCTGTTCCCTGATGCCGTTATGAATTTTTTTCACCTGTTCAATGTTCAGCTCCCTTGCAAGGACAACTACATCTGCCCATTGTGAATAAAATTTCAGGGCTTCCAGGTTAGTTATATTCAGCTGGGTTGAAAGATGCACCTCTATTCCTGCAGAGAAGGCATAATTGATGACTGAAAGGTCGGATGCTATGACTGCTGTTACTCCGCATTCAACAGCAGTATCAACAATCCTGTGCATCTGTTCAATTTCATGATCATAGACCACAACATTTATTGTGAGATAGCTTTTGAGATTGTTTTTTCTGCAAATCGAGACAATTTCTTTAAGGTCATCAAGGGTGAAGTTATTTGACGAACCTGCCCGCATATTCAGCTGTTCCACCCCGAAATAAATTGAGTCAGCCCCTCCCTGTATCGCTGCGATAAGCGATTCATAAGAACCGGCAGGGGACATTATTTCAATATCTTTTCTTTTCATGGGACTGCAAATATAACAATCATTCAGCACTGCGGTTCATAATTATCCTTATGCAGGAGCCATGCCCTATTTCGGAGTATCTGACAAATATTTTTCCATTATGATAGTCTTCAATTATTCTCCTGGCCAGAGACAGTCCCATTCCCCAGCCTCTTTGTTTTGTTGAAAATCCGGCTGTGAAAATTTTATTGAAAGATGACTTGGGAATTCCTTTTCCGGTATCGGATATATCAATTACAACGTATTTTTCACTGCCTGTTATCCTGAATGAAATCTCACCGCTGCCCTCCATAGCGTCGATTGCATTTTTTGCCACATTTTCAATGACCCATTCAAAAAGGGCTGCATTAACGGGGACTGAAAGATCATCTTCCTTGTTGTAATCAGTAAGGAAGCGGACTTTTGATGAGGTTCTGGTTTTGAGGTAATCAATTGTACGAAGAACAATATTTGTTATGTTTTCATTTGCAAGTGATGGTTTGGAGCCTATCCTTGAAAACCGTTCCGTGACTTTTTCAAGTCTTTCCACATCCCTGGCAAGTTCTTTGGTTATCCCTACCTCAGGGTGATCCTGCTGGAGCAGCTCTATCCACCCGGCAAGGGAAGAAGTTGGTGTTCCCAGCTGGTGAGCGGTTTCCTTCGACATGCTTACCCAAACCTTGTTCTGTTCTGCCTTTCTTGAAGAACTGAACGCAAGGTATGATACTGTTATAAAAAGGATTATTATGGCAAGCTGGAGATATGGATAATAAAAAAGCATTGTAAGGATTATGCTGTCTTTATAGTAGATCAGGTTAAAGTGCCCGTTCTCAAGGTTTATTAAGATGGGTTCATTCTTTTCCTTAATCCTTTTCAGCATCCGGTTCAGGTAAGTACTGTCTCCTGCCTTGTCAGCATTGAAGTTCTTAGATGAAATTATCCTGTCGTTCTCATCAGTCA
>JAKLDT010000188.1 GCA_022703405.1 Bacteroidota bacterium
CACTAAGTTGGTTGAAAATCAGCAGGTTCTGGATATGGTCATTGAAATGGTCAACAGGAGAAGCAACAGGATGAATGAAAACAACCGGAGGCAGGCATGGGTACCCGAAGCATGCCGCGTTCTTACAAATGCAAAAGGAACAGCTCCCGGCATGTGGTTTGAAAAGGATGGCACAATATATATTTCAATGGCAGGTGTTCCTTCTGAAATGAAATATATTATGACTGAACATGTCCTTCCTGAGCTAAACAAACGCTTCACTTCCCAGGTTATAATTCATAGAAATATAATGACTTATGGAACATTTGAGGCAAAACTGGCTGAGATACTTACAGACTTTGAGCAAGGACTTCCTGAGAATATCAAGCTTGCCTACCTTCCTTCCTCAGGGATAATTAAACTGAGACTGACTGGCCGTGGAAATGACCTGCAGAAACTTGAGAAGGAAGTTGCAAAACAGGCTGACATACTTTACAGGACAATTCCTGAATTTATTTATGGAGAAAATGAAGATCCCCTGGAGAAAGTTACCGGTGACCTTCTAAGAAAGAAGAACCTGTCGGTCTGCACGGCTGAAAGCTGTACAGGTGGAGCCATCTCACATCTGCTGACAAATATTCCGGGTAGCTCCGATTACTATAAGGGTTCAGTTATTGCATATTCAAATTCGGTAAAAAAAGATATTCTGGGTATTCCTGAATCAGTTTTAGATACTTATGGCGCTGTAAGCGAACAGACAGTCAGAATGATGGCAGAAGCTGGCAGGAGAGTGCTTGATGCTGACTTTTGCCTGGCAACTTCCGGTATTGCCGGACCGGCCGGAGGCAGCGATGAAAAGCCTGTGGGAACACTTTGGACAGCAGTTGCATCATCACATGAAACAATTGCTGAAAAATTTGTCTTTGGAAAAGACAGGGAAACGAATATCCGAAGGTTCTCAATGGCAGCCCTTAACCTGCTGAGAAAACAGATTATCAAACACTAAGTAGAGCCTGAGAAATAAATTAAAAAAAGTCGCAGAAATATTTGTATAATAAGATAAAAATCACGTTCTTTGCGCTTCAATTTTAAAGGACAAACGTAAGTAAAGCAGTAAAACGAAACATCAATGTCAAAGATTTGTCAGGTCACAGGAAAGAAGGCAGTAGTAGGAAACAATGTTTCCCACTCAAAGAGAAGGACCAAAAGGAAATTTTATCCTAACCTTTTCGTTAAGAGATACTATCTGCCAGAGGAAGAGAGATGGATTTCACTGAAAGTATCAGCAGCAGGTATTCGCCTTATAAGCAAAAATGGTCTTGCAAGCGTACTCAAGGAAGCCAAAGAAAAAGGTTACATTTTGAATTATTAAACAAGTATAGAAAATGGCAAAGAAGGCTAAGGGTAACAGGCAGCAGGTAATTCTTGAATGTACAGAGCATAAGGAAAGTGGAATGCCAGGTACATCAAGGTATATTACAACCAAGAACAGGAAAAACACTCCTGACCGTCTTGAAAGAAAAAAGTACAATCCGATTCTTAAGAAATACACTCTTCACAGAGAAATAAAATAAATATTTAAACCATGGCAAAGAAAGTTGTTGCAACACTTAAGACCGGCACAGGTAAGGCATTTACAAAATGCATTAAGATGACCAGGTCAGATAAAACAGGTGCTTACATGTTCAAGGAAGAAATCGTTAATAACGATCATGTAAAGGATTTCTTCACAAAGAAGTAAAAGAATATTAACTGAATACTGTGGCTTTCTTCTTTGCGGAAGGAAGCCTTTTTTTTCTGTAACAAGCTTATTTTCAATAAATTTTAAGTAATGGCCTTATTAGGATTTTTCGGAAAGGAAAAGAAGGAGAGCCTTGACAAAGGACTTGAGAAAACCAAGGAAAGTGTCTTTTTGAAGCTTTCAAGGGCAGTTGCCGGAAAATCGAAGGTGGATGATGATGTGCTCGACAAGCTCGAAGAAGTACTCGTTTCATCTGACGTCGGTGTAGATACCACATTGAAAATAATTGAAAGAATAGAAAAAAGGGTAGCAAGAGATAAGTATCTGAATACAAGCGAACTTAATACCATACTTAAGGAGGAAATTGCTTCTCTTCTTGAAAAGAACCAGGCTGATTCAGGCCTTGATTTCAGTGCTTCACTTAAGAACAAACCCCATGTTATAATGGTAGTAGGGGTAAACGGGGCAGGCAAGACAACAACTATTGCAAAACTTGCTCACCAGTATAAAACGGCTGGTAAAAGTGTTCTCGTCGGAGCAGCTGATACCTTCCGGGCGGCAGCCATCGATCAGCTTCAGGTATGGGCCGACAGGGTAGGAGTACCTCTCGTAAAACAGCAAATGGGTTCTGATCCGGCATCAGTGGCTTTTGACACACTCAGGTCGGCTGTTGCAGCTTCAGCTGAAGTAGTTATAATCGATACTGCCGGCAGACTCCATAACAAGATCAACCTGATGAATGAATTGTCAAAGATAAAACGGGTAATGGAGAAGGTAGTGCCGGAAGCGCCTCATGAGGTACTTCTTGTTCTTGACGGATCCACCGGACAAAACGCCTTTGAGCAGGCAAAGCAATTCACTTCTGCCACCGATGTTACAGCGCTTGCAATAACAAAGCTTGATGGTACAGCTAAAGGCGGAGTTGTAATCGGTATATCCGATCAGTTCAATATTCCTGTTAAATATATAGGAGTGGGTGAAAAGCTTGATGACCTTCTGGTTTTCAACAGGTTTGAGTTCGTTGATTCTCTTTTCAGCTCAGGACAGCAGGGACTTGGTAAATGAAAAACAGCAGAAAAATAAACATAATAACACTTGGCTGTTCCAAAAATGTCGTTGATTCAGAAAAGCTTCTCCGCCAGATTGAAGCCGGTGGTTTCGACATCGCATATAACGAGGCAGACCATACAGCCGGCACAGTCATAATAAATACCTGCGGATTCATCAACGATGCAAAGGAAGAAAGCATTGACACAATCCTTAAATATGTAAAAGAACAGAAGGCTGGAACTATTGATAACCTGTATGTTATGGGTTGCCTCGCTGAGCGTTACATGGATGCTTTACAGGCTGAAATACCTGAAGTAAGCAAATACTTCGGCGTCAACCACATGCAGGATGTGCTTACCGAGCTCGGCATAAAACAAAATGATGAATTACTTACTGAAAGAGCTCTTACAACACCGGCACATTTTGCTTACCTTAAAATTGCTGAAGGCTGTGACCGCACATGCTCTTTCTGTGCTATTCCCGGTATAAGGGGACCTTATATTTCCCGCCCTGTTGAAGATATTGTGGAAGAAGCTGAAAAACTGGCAGCAAAAGGTGTTAAGGAACTGATATTGATTGCCCAGGATTTAAGTTATTACGGTATTGACCTTTACAGGAAACAGATGCTGCCCGGATTGCTTCGTGAGCTCCTCAGAATCAATGGATTTGAATGGATCAGGCTGCATTACCTGTATCCTGCAAATTTTCCGTGGGAACTGGTTCCGCTTATCCGCGATAATCCGGCTGTCTGCAAATACATTGATATACCTGTTCAGCACATTTCCGATAATATGCTCGGAATGATGAGAAGATCACATAATAAACAGGAAACACTGACTATCCTGAACAGGCTCAGAAATGAATTACCGGGTTCAGTCATCAGAACAACACTTATTGCCGGACATCCGGGAGAAACCGAAGAAGATTTCAATGAACTAAAGAATTTAATTTCTGAATTCAGGTTTGACAGGCTGGGCGTGTTCAAATATTCACACGAGGAAGATACCTATTCCTTCAGGCAATTCCAGGATGAGATCCCTGATGAAACCAAGGAAGCAAGGGTTGCTGAACTTATGGAAATTCAGCAGAACATTTCAGCAGAGCTTAATGAGAAACTTATAGGGAAAGTGTTCAAAGTTTTGATTGACAGGAGGGAAGGTGAGTATTTTGCTGGCAGAACTGAATTTGACAGTCCTGAAGTTGACCAGGAAGTACTTATTCCGGCAGAATACAAATTAAAACCCGGTAATTTCTACCGGGTCCTTATCACAAAAACAAGTGATTTCGATCTTTTCGGAATTCCACAGCCGGAATAAGTGAAGCTTCCGGCTGAGAATCCTTATTATTTCAATCCGTGTTTTCTTCAGTTGTTTCGGAAGAATCAGATTTTTTCTTCTGAATTTTTATTTTAATCTCAGATTTGGCTGAATTGAAGCCCACATGAATTGTATCTCCATCCTGCTGCGAAGCCTTTATAAGTATCTCAGCCATAGGATCTTCAAGATATTTCTGTATTGCTCTCTTAAGCGGACGGGCACCATAATTGGCATCGAAGCCCTTTTCTGCAATAAAATCCCTGGCAGCAGTTGCAATCTTAAGTGTATAACCAAGTGATTTTACCCTTTCATACAGACCTTTCAGCTCAAGATCAATTATTTTGTTAATATCCTCTTTTCCAAGTGAATTGAACATAATTACATCATCTATCCTGTTCAGAAATTCAGGAGCAAAAGTCTTCTGAAGGGCTTTCTGCAGAATGCTCCTTGTCTGTTCATCACGCGATGCTTTCTTTGCCTGCGTGTCAAATCCTATCCCATGTCCAAACTCAGAAATCTGTCTTGTTCCGATATTTGACGTAAGAATTACTATTGTATTCCTGAAATCAACCCTGCGTCCCAGGCTGTCAGTAAGCTGGCCTTCATCCAATACCTGAAGCATTATATGGAACACATCAGGGTGGGCTTTCTCAATCTCATCAAGTAAAACAACAGAATATGGTTTTCTTCTTACCTTCTCAGTAAGCTGACCTCCTTCTTCATAGCCTACATATCCGGGAGGAGCTCCTACAAGGCGCGATACGGAAAATTTTTCCATATACTCGCTCATGTCAATCCTTACAAGGTTATCAGTTGTATCGAACAGGAATTTTGCCAGAACTTTTGCAAGCTGGGTCTTTCCAACGCCTGTAGGGCCCAGGAAGATAAATGTTCCGATTGGTTTATTGGGATCTTTCAGTCCGGCACGGTTTCTCTGGATTGACTTTACGACTTTCAGAATTGCTTCATCCTGACCAATTACACTGCCTTTGAGTTCTTCTGCCATGTGCAGGAGCCGTGTACCTTCAGTCTGGGCTATCCGCTGAACAGGAACACCCGTCATCATTGCAACTACTTCCGCAACCTTCTCAGCATCAACTGTTTCCCTGTTAACAGCAAGCTCTTTTTCCCATTTTTTCTTTTCGACTTCAATCATGTCAAGCAGATCTTTCTCCCTGTCACGGAAGCTGGCTGCCTTTTCAAAGTTCTGGTTTTTGACTGCAGTCATTTTTTCCTTTTTGGTCTCTTCAAGCTGCTTTTCAAGAGAAAGGATCCTTTCCGGAACCACTATATTTGAAATATGCACCCTTGAGCCTGATTCATCAAGGGCATCAATAGCCTTATCAGGAAGATGCCTGTCTGAAATATACCTGTTGGTCAGCTTTACACAGGCTTCAATAGCATCCTCGGTATAATTAACATTATGATGTTCCTCATACCTCTCCTTTATATTATGGAGTATATGTATAGTTTCTTCTATTGAAGTAGGTTCAACAATCACTTTCTGAAACCTTCTTTCAAGGGCTCCGTCTTTTTCAATGTGCTGCCTGTATTCGTCAAGAGTAGTGGCTCCGATGCACTGTATTTCACCACGGGCCAATGCTGGTTTAAGCATATTGGCAGCATCGAGCGATCCGGTAGCACCGCCGGCGCCGACAATTGTATGAATTTCGTCAATGAACAGGATTATATTGTCA
>JAKLDT010000189.1 GCA_022703405.1 Bacteroidota bacterium
TCTCAAAGACAATTTCAGAAAACTATGATGTTCTTGCCGGAAATTATGATTACAATGATGAAGGTAATGTCTCATTCAACGGATCTCCAATGGCTTACAGGGGATTGTTCCTGATTGACAAAAAAGGGATCGTGAGACACCAGGTGGTGAACGATATGCCGCTTGGCAGAAGCGTAACCGAGGCATTAAGAATGGTAGATGCCCTCCAGTACTTTGAAGAGAACGGTGAAGTATGCCCTGCTGACTGGCAAAAAGGAAAGAAGGGGATGAAAGCAACACAGGAAGGTGTAGCAAACTATCTTTCAAAACATTAAGGATTATTCAATTTTAAAATAAAAGGTATCCCTTTTCCGGATACCTTTTTTATTTTTGTACCTGCCTATTAAGCCAAATGAAGGAAAGATTCAGAAAATACCTGTCCTCCTGCTCAGTTTCAGGCACGGATAAGCCGGTACTGCTTGCTGTAAGCGGAGGAATCGATTCCATGGTAATGACGGATCTATTTGTAAAAGAAAAGATCAGGATTGTAATTGCTCACTGCAATTTCGCTCTCAGGGGACAGGAATCAGATGGCGATGAGGATTTTGTAAAAAAATACGCACAAAAACATAAAATTCCATTCAGGTCAGTCCGGTTCGACACAAAACAATATGCAGAAAAGAACGGCCTTTCAATCCAGATGGCTGCCAGGGAACTGAGATACAGCTGGTTTGAAGAAACGAGGATTAAGGAAAATTGCGATTTCACAGCAGTGGCACATAACCTGAATGACAACATTGAAACTCTGCTGATAAATCTGACAAGGGGAACAGGCTTATCAGGGCTCACAGGCATGAAACAGGTCAACGGAAGTATTATCAGACCGCTGCTTTTTGCAACACGCTCTGAGATTGAAGAATACAGTAAATCACACAGGATACAATATCGCGAGGACAGAAGCAATGCCGACACTAAATACACCCGCAACAAGCTGAGGCATAAAGTCATACCTGTCTTAAAGGACATAAATCCCTCCTTTGAAACTGCAATTGCAGAGACAATGAAACGACTTGGAGAGACTGACAAACTTCTTGAACAATATATCAAATCTGTAAGATCAGAATTAATATCAAATGATAGTATTGACATCAGGATTGACTGTAAAAAAATAAATCAGCTAACTGATAATGAAACACTTATTTTTGAGCTTTTCAGCATTTACGGATTAAGGGGAAACCAGGTAAAAGATCTTATAAACATTATCAAAGGAAAAACAGGTAAACAACTAAATACGGAGTCTCACAGGATCTTAAAAAACAGGGCCAGCATTATTGTTATTCCGATTTCTGCAGAAAATGAAGAAAGTTATATCATTACAGATCTAAATGAACTCAGGGAGCTTCAATTCATAAAATCGTGCAGATCGGTGCGCCCCGGAAAGAACTTTATCATATCCGGAGATGCAGGAACAGCCTGTCTTGATGAAGCAAGTCTTGTTTTTCCGCTTAAAATAAGAAAATGGGAAAAAGGAGACTTTTTCTATCCCTTTGGAATGACAGGCAGAAAAAAAGTCAGTGATTTTCTTACAGATATCAAGCTCTCACTGATTGAGAAAGACAAAATAAGGATACTGGAAAGCGACGGGAGAATTGCCTGGATTATCGGGAAAAGAATTGACAACAGGTTCAGGATCACGCCTGAAACAAAAAAAATTATGATAATTCAGTATTAAGCTCAGAGCACTTCCCTTTTTCCGTGAATTCCTCTGTCAGTCAGGAACAGGTCTGCCAGTGCGATGGCTGCTGCAGCTTCAACGATAACCGGTATTCTTAGGGCAATGCATGTATCATGACGCCCTTTTACCCTCAGGGTAGTCATTTTTCCCCCTTTGAAGTCAAATGTTTCCTGATCAGCTCCTGTTGAAGAAGTTGGTTTTACGACAACCCTGAAGACTATTTCATTGCCGTTTGTAATGCCTCCATTTATCCCACCGGCATTATTTGTTGCTGTTTTTCCACTTCGGTCAATAAAAGGATCATTATGTTCCGATCCCTTCATCATAGCTGCAGCAAAACCAATTCCGAATTCAATGCCTTTTATTGCAGGAATTGAAAAGATCAGGTGACTGAGTGCAGATTCAAAGGAATAGAAAAATGGTTCTCCTAATCCTGAAGGAGGATTCTGTATCCTGCATTCAATTATTCCTCCGATTGAATCGTTAGCAGCGATAGCCTTTTCAACAGCCTCTTCTATGTTAACCGATCCGCCTGCCGAGATCAGCTTTGCATTAACCTGTGTACCGGGCAGAATCTTTTTGGCCACAACGCCTGCAGCAACAAGCCCCCATGTAATTCGGCCCGAGAAATGTCCGCTGCCACGCATATCTGAAAAACCTGAATATTTAACACCTGCAACAAAATCGGCATGACCCGGACGGGGTATATTTTTAAACTCATCATAATCAGATGATATTCTGTCGCTGTTCCTTGTTACAAGTGTAATTGGCGCTCCTGTTGCAAATCCGTTGAAAACGCCGCTCAGTATTTCAGGTAAATCAGCCTCGTGTCTTTTTGTGGTTCCCCTGCCTCCGCTCTGCCTCCTTGCCAGGTCAGGAATAAAATGTTCCGGATCTACAGCTATACCCGGAGGGCAGCCATCAATTACAATGCCTATTGCAGGCCCGTGAGATTCTCCGAAAATCGTTGTTCTGAAAATATTCCCAAATGAATTCATACAGTTATTATTTTTTCCTGAACTCCCTGTAAAAATCTGTTATTTCGCTGACAGCCATTTTTCTGACAACAGCCTGACCAATTCCTTCAGCAAAAACAAAATGAATTGAAGATCCTGCCTTCTTCTTATCATGAACAATAAGCTTTTCCATATCTTCTGCAGGAATAAATTTATTGTCAAGAAGGTTAAATGCATTAAGTATTCGAACTATCCTGTCAGCCTCATCTGCTGACAGGTATCCCATTTTTTTAGAAAAAGCTGTAGCAAGCTCCATACCCAGGGCCACTGCAAAGCCATGCATTATTCCACGCTCAAGTTCAATAGCATGTCCGTAAGTATGACCAAAATTCAATATCCGGCGCAGTCCGGTCTCCCTTTCGTCCTCAGTTACAACTATTGACTTGAAATTCACTGCCCGCGTTATGAGCATAGTAAGAAGTTCCGTATTTCTATTAAGAATTTCATCCCTGCTGTTTTCAATGAACTCAAAAAGTACCCTGTCGCCAATAATTGCAGTCTTGATGAGTTCAGAGAGTCCTGAAAGGAACTCATCATCAGGTAATGTAAGAAGCATTTCGGGATCACACAGGACAAATTCAGGCTGCCTTATTGTACCTATAATATTCTTCACTGAACCCTGGTTAACACCATTCTTTCCACCGGTTGATGCATCAACCTGTGAAAGAAGACTCGTTGAAACAAAGCCACAGCGGATACCACGCATATAAACAGAAGCAAGAAAGCCTGCGATGTCGCAGACAACTCCTCCGCCAATTGCAAGAATAAATCCTGTGCGGTCAATTCCAAGTTCAAGAAGTCCGCCGGCCAGCTTTTCAATTACTGACAACTGCTTGCTTTTCTCACCAGGAGCAACTGAAAGAACAGGAAAATCAGGAAATTTTTTCCTGTAGATTTTAAGAATATTATCATCGGTGATAATCACAACCCCTGTTTCCGGAAGAAGCTCACTCAAATTCTCCCATGAGTGTCCGACCAGAATCTCAGACTTTGTTGATGGTGTATTGATAAAGATTCTTTCCAATGTGAATAATATTTATACGAAAATAATCATTTAAGGGATGCAGCAGGCAGAATTTAAGAAATATGATATCCTATGCCTTGTCTGTCAGTTCAAGCCATCTGAATTCCTTTTCATCTATTAGCATCAATACCTCTCCGTGACGTGTTGACATTGTCAGTAAAACCTCATGATTCAACTCACCGCCGGCTAGTTCCGCTTCAATGCTATTCTTTTCATTTTCAAGTTTTTCCAGCTCTGCAGTCAGCTCTTCAAGTTCCTTTTTTTCCTTGAATGACAGACCTTTCCTGTTCGTCTTCCTTGGTTCTCCTTCCGGAACCATATTCTTAGGCTCACTACCCGATGCTTTCATCTTGCGGACATCTCTTTCTTTTTCCCTTTCCTGTTCTTCTTCTTCCCTGTTTCGAAGCTGGGTATAATTGCCGGCAAAATCCCTTATGATACCATCCCCCCTGTTCTCAAAAATATGATCAACAATCTTATCCATAAAATACCTGTCATGAGAAACGATAACTGCACAACCCTTAAACAGGGACAGATATTCTTCAAGTATATTAAGGGTAATTATGTCCAGATCGTTTGTAGGCTCATCAAGTATCAGGAAATTAGGATTTTGCATAAGTACTGTAAGCAGGTATAGTCTCCGTTTTTCACCACCTGAGAGTTTCCTGATAAAAGTATATTGCCTGTCAGGTGCAAACAGGAAATAATTCAGGAACTGACTTACAGAAATTTTGTTTCCATCGCCCAAAACAACAGTTTCAGAAATCTTTCTGGCAGCATCAATAACTGTCATATCCTCATCGAATGTAATGCCTTCCTGCCTGTAATATCCGAATACTATCGTCTCTCCCTGCTGCACAGTGCCGAAATCAGGCGGAAGCATGCCGGTTATTATATTGAGCAGGGTTGATTTTCCGGTTCCGTTACGGCCTATGAGGCCTACTTTCTCAAACCTGTTGAATGAATAACTGAAGTCTTTTATAAGTACTTTGTCTCCATAAGATTTTGAGATATTCCTGATCTCAAGTATTTTCCCGCCCATGCGGGCTGTATTCACATTAATATTAATTGCATTGTTTTCAGTTTTGTAAGCAGCTTTGTCTTTCAGATCATAGAATGAATCTATACGCGATTTTGCCTTATGTCTTCGCGCTTTGGGCATTCTTCTCATCCATTCAAGTTCAGTCTTGAGAAGGTTCTTTGCTTTATCGGCATTTGACCTGTCTGACAGTTCTCTTTCCTGTTTCTTTTCGAGGAAATACTCATAGTTGCCCTGGTAAGAAAATAACTGATCAGGAGCCAGCTCGAATACAGAGTTGCAAACCCTGTCAAGAAAATAGCGGTCATGAGTAACCATTAAAATAGTCCTGTTCGATTTTATCAGATATTCTTCCATCCACTCAATCATATCAAGGTCGAGATGGTTTGTAGGTTCATCAAGAATCAGAAAATCAGCCTCATCAACAAGCACTTTTGCAAGTGCAAGGCGTTTTTTCTGGCCTCCGGAAAGTGAATAGACAGGTGCAGCCAGATCGGTAAGTTTCAGGCGGAAGAGGATTTGTTTTACTGAAACCTCATAATCCCATGCCTTCAGGTCGTCCATCTGCTGAAGCGCAGGCTGAAGCTCTTCATTATTTCCTGACAACAGGCATTTCTCATATTGCTTTATTGCCTCAACTATCGGACTGTCGGTAGTAAAAAGCTCATCTATGACCGTATTTGTTTCATCCAGAACCGGATACTGTCTCAGATAGGCGATTGTAATATCGCGTCTTATGCTCAGTGTTCCGGTATCGGGCGATTCCACACCTGCAAGGATGTCAAGAAGGGATGATTTTCCGGCTCCGTTTACTGCAATAAGTGCAATTTTATCTCCTTTATTTATATTCAGAAAAATCTTATCAAAAATAATCCTGTCCCCTATTCTCCTTGAAATATTTTCAGCCTGCAGGTAACTTACCATAATTTTTAAATATGCGGCAA
>JAKLDT010000019.1 GCA_022703405.1 Bacteroidota bacterium
TTAAGATGTTTGTTATATCTCTAATTTATAACAGATTGGAGAATAAACAAGGGGATGAAACAGCCATTTCATCCCCATTTTTTCTTAATTATTAACAATGTATCTTTGACTTTTTAGACACCCCCAATAAGTCCCGTTTCCCCCCGTGGGGGGAATTAAAAGGGGGGTCAATTATGAAAAACTATCCCAGAATTTTACGAATTTCTCTTATATGATCGGGTGTTGTACCACAGCACCCGCCTATTATATTCACACCTTCTTTAATGAGGGCAGGTACGAATGATGCCATCATCTCAGGAGATTCACGGAAAACAGTTTTGCCGTCAATATATTCCGGAACTCCGGCATTAGCCTGGATTATGACAGGAACGGAGGGATCTGTTTTGCGTATCTTTTTCAGGATGCCAATCATATTCTCTATTCCGTTGCCGCAGTTGGAGCCCACTACATGAGCTCCTGCCTCCTTGAGGGCAACAACCATCTCTGATGGGGATACTCCCATCATAGTATTAAAACCCGTAGCAGCATCACCGTCAAAGGTCATAGTGCAAATTACCGTGCATCCTGTATTTTCCCTGGCAGCTTTTGTGGCAATAACAGCTTCATCGAGGGCAGTCATTGTTTCTATTATGATAATATCTGCACCTCCTTCTTCAAGGGCAAGTGACTGTTCCCTGAAAGCCTGATAAAGTTCTTCTTCTGTTACATCGCCCATTATCAGCATCTTGCCTGTGGGGCCAACGCATCCGGCAACATATCTCTCTTTGCCTGCAGCTTCTCTTGATATTTCCGCAGCTGCTTTGTTCAGCTCATGAACCCTGTCAGCCAGTCCGTAGTTTGCCAGCTTGAAACTGTTACCACCGAAGCTGTTTGTTTCAATGATATCAGAACCGGCGTTTACATAGGATTCTGCAATTCTGAGGACTTCATTTCTGTGCGAAATGTTCCATAGTTCAGGGCATTCACCCGGTTTCAGACCGGTTGCCTGCATGAAAGTACCCCAGGCTCCGTCGCACAGGAGAATGCTTTTATTGCCGATTTTATCAAGAACTGACATATTTTAATAGTTTGTAAAAATGTACAATTAAGGCTAACGACGCAGGGCTCAAGGCGAAGGACACATAGCACATAGCACAAGATGCAGGTTATGAATACATTGTGTATTTAGTTTAACCCACCCCTGACCCCTCCCAGGAGGGGAACCAGAACACCTGATCTATATGCCATGTGTCGTGGGCCTTATGCCTTGCGTCTTTCTTATAATTTGAATGCTTTCTTTATCTTATCAACATAGTCAAGTTTCTCCCAGGCAAAGAATTCAACTTTTTTCTGGTAGATTTTCTTGCCATTGCCGTTTACACCCTTGCTCTTGCTTCCCGGTACTTCATAATACACCTCTACGTTTTCAGTATACGGTTTACGGCCAAAATGTCCGTATGATGCAGTGGGAACAAAAATCGGGTTCTTAAGGCCGAAGCGCTGTACAATTGCATAAGGCCTCATATCGAAGAGCTTGCTTACTGTTTTGGCTATTTCTCCGTCGGGCAGGACTTTGCCCTTGCTGTTTTTTACTTTGGCTGTTCCGTTAGTGTTTACATATAATCCAACCGGTTCTGCAACGCCGATAGCATAAGCCACCTGAACGAGTGCCTGGTCGCATACGCCTGCGGCAACAAGGTTCTTTGCAATATGCCGTGCCGCATAAGCTGCTGACCTGTCAACTTTTGATGAGTCCTTACCAGAGAAAGCGCCTCCGCCATGAGCACCGTGTCCGCCATAAGTGTCGACGATAATCTTACGGCCTGTAAGACCTGTATCTCCATGAGGACCACCGATCACAAATTTTCCTGTCGGGTTAACAAGTAACCTGTATTCAGTGTTGAAAAGCTTCTGAATCCTTGCGGGAAAATCTTTTTTAACCCTGGGGATCAGGTATTTCTGAATATCCTCCTTTATCTTGTCCTGCATAGCTCTTTCAGCTGCAAGTTCAGCTTTCTGTGATTTGTCCTTCGGAAGGATAAATTCATCATGCTGTGTACTAACAACTATTGTATCTATACGAAGGGGATTATTATCGTCATCGTATTCAACCGTGACCTGCGATTTACTGTCGGGGCGCAGATACTTCATAACTTTTCCCTCGCGCCTTATTGCTGCCAGTTCCTCAAGCAGACGGTGTGCAAGTTCAATTGTGAGAGGCATAAAGCTGTCCATCTCTCTTGTTGCATAGCCAAACATCATACCCTGGTCGCCGGCACCCTGCTCTTCAGGTTTTTCGCGTACGACACCCTGGTTGATATCACTTGATTGTTCATGAATTGTAGAGATCACACCGCATGAATCACAATCGAAACGGTATTCAGCCTTTGTATAGCCGATTTTTCTTATAACCTTTCTCGCTGTTTCCTGAACATCGACCCATCCCTGTGTATGCACTTCTCCGCCACACACAACAAGCCCTGTTGTTACGAATGTCTCACATGCTACTTTTGAATCCGGATCCCAGCGGAGAAACTCATCAAGCAGAGAGTCTGATACCTGGTCGGCTACCTTATCGGGGTGCCCTTCTGAAACTGATTCCGATGTAAATAAATATGCCATAGTTTTTAAATTAATAAGTGACTAAACTAACATTGTGCCAAAAGTGCCTGTGTTTTCAGGTACCCTGTTAAAACAATTATCGGGATGATTGGTTGATTGTTATTAAAGGAAGTTACTTGGTTTAGCATTTTTTCCTGTGGTTGCAATCAGCTCAAATCTGTCCACAATTATTACGCAGCAAAGCAACAAAAAAAAATACAAATAACAAAATAGTTTTCAGCTTGTAAGATGACGGAATACTTCCTCAAGGTTACTTTGCTGTTTACTGAGGGAAAGGACTGTAAGATTATTTTGTACAGCAAGGTTAAAAACAGCCGACCTTATATCATCTTCCCCTTCTGCTTCGAGCTGCCAGGTATTGCCTGTCAGACACTTAACATTAAGGACCTTGTCCAGGGAAGAAAGCAGGGAGGCATCAACTGCTTTATCAAACTCTACAAGCACAGTCTGCCTTGATTTGTTCACGAGTGAGTAGATCCTGTTTTTTTCCTCGTTTGCCATTATGATCCCGTGGTCGATTATTATAACCCTTTCACAGATAGCTTCTACTTCCTGCATAATATGTGTTGAGAGGAGAACTGTTTTTTCCTTTCCTGCCTCGCGGATAAGGTTTCGTATCTCAATTATCTGGTTAGGGTCGAGGCCTGTTGTGGCTTCATCGAGTATCAGCACCGAAGGGTTGTGAATAAGGGCCTGTGCGAGTCCGACGCGTTGCCTGTAACCCTTTGATAATGATCCGATCAGCTTGTTTTGTTCAGGAGAAAGTCCTGTCAGCTCAACTATTTTGTCAACCTGTTTTTTTAAAGGTTTTTCTGTTCTGTAAATTGATGCCACATATTCAAGATATTCCCTAACATACATTTCGTGATACAGAGGATTATTTTCAGGAAGGTAGCCAATCTGTTTCCTGGCAGAAGTGTTTTCAGCGCCAGCTTCAATTCCATTTACAAGCACCTTTCCTGAAGTTGGAGGAATGAAGCCGGTAATTATCTTCATCAATGTTGATTTTCCTGCACCGTTTGGGCCCAGGAATCCGACGATTTCGCCGGTTTTTACCTCAAAGGAAATATTGTCGAGAGCCTTCTGCTTACCGTAAAGCTTTGTAACCCCGCTTACTGAAATTGACATATCCTGATAAGTCTTTGGAGTTTATGAGCCCCATCCGCCCATGAACTGTCCCACATTGGCAAAAGAGGTCATGGGATTAACACAGCAGACAGGAATTTTCGAGCTGTTAGCTATCATGTACTGCTCGGAAGCACCAACCACATAATCAGCAAAGGTTATATTCTTTGTTGTGACAATCAGAATGAGGTCAGCTTTTATTTCCACGGCAAAATCAAGAGTCTGCTGAGGGAAATTTCCTTTGGGAATCTCATGAACTTCATAAGATATATTATTCTGGATCAGATATTTGATTCCGAAGTTAAGGTTTATCTTAGTTTTCTTGGCAAGGCTCTGATCAGTAACTTCGGCAACAAGGAGGTGTACTTTTGAGTCGAAATATTTCCCCATGAAAATTGCCATCTTCATCTTTTCCTTGTTTTCGGCCCTGAAGTCGATGGGGAATACAATATTATGATATCTTTCCTGGTCGGCGGGAGGATCCTGTACAACAATGAAAGGGACCTTCGATTTAACGATTACTTTGAGAGCCCAGCTACCGGTAAGCTTCTGCATACCTTTCATACCATGGGTTCCCATCACAACAACGCTTGCTTCCTTGTCATTTGCAAACTCGGCAATCTCAGTGAAGATGCTTCCTTTTGATATGTGCCAGGTAATTTTGGTATTGTATTTTGTACCATTCTCGTCAGAAATCTTCTGCAGCATGGTCTTCTTTTCAGCTTCCTCTGAGGCTTTTATGCCTTTGTCAACAATGTGAAGAAGGCAAATGTCATTGCCAACCATGCGTCCGATTTTAGCAGCATGAGCAAGGGCATGTTCCGCAACCACGGTAAAATCCCATGGTACAACGATTAATTTCTTATTCTCTTCCATTGATATCAAAAGTTACAATTAATCAAATCAAAGGTATTTACATTTTAACAAATTTCAAACCAATTATAGAACTTGGCGGCCAACTATTTATTATTTTTGCGCTGCAATTTTTACTAAACAATATTAATAATGAAAAGATTTAAGATCAAGAATCTGCTTAAGTCGCCTGTTGTCGGTTCAGAAGTGCTTGTGAAAGGCTGGGTGAGAACAAAGAGGGGAAATAAAAATATTGTATTCATTGCCTTGAATGACGGATCCACAATAAATAATATCCAGGTTGTTGTCGATGCAGCAGCATTTGATGAAAACCTGCTGAAAGATATAACTACCGGTGCATGTGTGGCTGTTAAAGGCAAGCTTGTTGAATCACAGGGCCAGGGACAGCATGTCGAGATAAATGCTTCGGAAATAGAATTATACGGTAAGAGTGATGCAGAAACCTATCCTCTTCAGAAAAAGGGACATTCAATGGAGTTCCTCAGGGAGAATGCTCACCTGCGCTTCAGGACAAACACCTTCGGCGCTGTGTTCAGGATAAGGCATGCAATGGCTTTCGCTATTCATAAGTATTTCAACGACAAGGGATTCTATTATCTTCATACTCCGATTATTACAGGAAGCGACTGTGAAGGGGCAGGTGAGATGTTCCACGTAACAACTCTTGATCTTAAGAAAATCCCAATGAATGAAACCGGATCGGTCGATTTCAGGACAGATTTTTACGGCAAGGAAACTCATCTAACTGTTTCCGGGCAGCTTGAAGGAGAACTCGGAGCGCTTTCTCTTGGTGAGATATATACCTTTGGTCCAACTTTCAGGGCTGAGAATTCAAATACCCCGCGTCATCTTTCAGAGTTCTGGATGATTGAACCCGAAATGGCATTTTATGAGCTTGAGGACAACATGGATCTCGCCGAGGAATTTGTGAAGTACCTCATTAAATATGCTCTTGAAAACTGCATGGAAGACCTTGAATTCCTGAATAATATGATTGATAAAGGTCTGCTTGAAAGACTGAACTTTGTCCTGAACAACAGTTTTGTCCGGATGACATATACTGAAGCAGTCAAAATACTTACTACAGCTGACAGGAAATGGGAATATGCTGTTGGCTGGGGCCGTGACCTTCAGGCAGAGCATGAGAGATACCTTGTCGAGGAACATTTTAAACGTCCTGTTATCCTTACCGATTATCCGAGAGATATCAAGGCCTTTTACATGAAGCAGAATGCTGATGGAAAGACAGTAAGGGCAATGGATGTTCTCTTCCCAGGTATAGGTGAAATAATTGGCGGATCGCAGAGGGAAGAAGATTATGATAAGCTTTTGTCAAGGATAAAGGAAATGAAAATGCCTGAAAAAGACCTTTGGTGGTATATCGATACACGCAGGTTTGGTTCAGCGCCTCACAGCGGTTTCGGCCTTGGCTTTGAGAGGCTGATTCTCTTTGTTACGGGGATGTCCAATATCCGTGATGTCATACCTTTCCCCAGAACTCCCAAAAATGCTGAGTTTTAGAGGGATAGTGCAGATTAAGAAAATATTACTGCAATGTTAAGGCAGAAACTTCAGCAGAAACTTCTTCAGAAGCTGTCGCCCCAGCAGATACAGATGATCAAATTGCTGGAGGTACCCACTTTGCAGATTGAGGAACGTATAAAGAAAGAACTTGAAGAAAATCCTGCTCTTGAAGAGGGAGCTGAGGATGAAGATATGCCCCGTGATGAAGCTGAAGATGAGGAATTCGGGGATGAAGAAAACGACAGGGACCAGGACGAGTTTACCCTCGATGATTATATAGAGGAGGACGATATCCCCGATTACAGACTTCAGGCCGGCAATACAAGCAAAGATGATGAGAGAAGATCAGAAATACCTTTTTCTGTAGGATTCTCTTTCCATGAACATCTTGAATCGCAGCTCGGATTGAGAGACCTCACCGAGAAACAGAAAATACTGGGAGAGTATATTATCGGAAACATTGATGAAGATGGCTACCTGCGAAGGGAGCTTGTAAACATAGTTGACGACCTGGCTTTTCTGCAGAATGTTGAGACAACGGAAGAGGAGCTAGAAGAAGTGCTTAGAATAATTCAGGATCTGGAACCGGCAGGAGTGGGAGCCAGGACCCTGCAGGAATGCCTTCTGCTGCAGATTGGCAGGAAGGACAGGAATCTTCCGCTTACACAGCTTGCAACAACAATACTCGAAAATTATTTTGAGGAGTTCAGTAAAAGGCATTATGACAAGATTGTTGCCAGGCTTGGTATTACAGAGAGTGAGCTGAAAAGCGTCATCGATGAGGTGCTTAAGCTTAATCCGAAACCAGGAGGAGTGTACAGCGATCCTTTTAACAAGTCATCACAGCCGGTTATCCCCGATTTCATTCTTGAGCTTACAGAAGATGGCTTTGACCTGCACCTGAATTCAAGAAACCTCCCTGAACTGCGGCTCAGCAATGCCTACAGTGAAATGCTGCAGGCATACAGCAAGGACAGGAGCCAGAAGAAGGAGATGCGTGATGCCCTGCAGTTTGTAAAGCAGAAAATCGACTCTGCCCGATGGTTTATTGATGCGATAAGGCAAAGACAGAATACACTTCTGCTAACAATGAATGCAATTCTGGAATATCAGAAGGATTATTTTATCGATGGCGATGAAACAAAGCTTAAGCCAATGATTCTTAAAGATGTAGCTGAAATGACAGGCTTTGATATTTCAACTGTTTCAAGAGTGGCGAACAGCAAATTCATCCAAACGCATTTTGGAATCCTTCCTCTCAAGTATTTCTTTTCAGAAGGATTGCAAACCGATTCGGGAGAAGAGGTGTCGACAAGGGAAATAAAAAGGATTTTGCAGGATTGCATCGATAATGAACAGAAAAGAAGGCCGCTGACCGATGAACGGCTTACGGAGATACTGCAGGAAAAAGGCTATCAGATTGCACGCAGAACAGTTGCCAAATACAGAGAACAGCTTAATATACCTGTAGCACGACTAAGGAAAGAAATTTAAAAACAGAACGATGGAGAATGAAATCAGAGAAGGTTATGCAGATACTGCAGCACGGGTTGTTTCTGTAATTTTCCATCCTGTATTCATGCCGCTTTTCGGAATGCTTCTCATATTCTCGGCTCCTACATTGTTTGGCTTTCTTCCTTTTAATGTGAAAAAGATACTTTTTTCTGTTGTGCTTCTTAATAATTTGCTCCTGCCTCTTTCACTGCTGCCCTACCTTAAGTACAGGAAATATATAAATTCCTGGACCATGGAGACAAGAAAGGAAAGGATGCTTCCGCTTTTCATTACAACTGTACTGTATGCAGCTACATCATATATAATAATAAGATATCCTGTACCTCTTTTTATAAAAACATATATTATGGGGATCTTCCTGATCTCCCTTGCTATAACGGCTGTTACTCTGTGGTGGAAGATATCAATTCATGCAACTGCCTGCGGTGCAGTAACCGCAATGGTTGTTGTGCTGACATTTAAAATGAGTTCGTATCTTATGTGGCCGCTGTTGCTTGTGATAATGTGCTCAGGGCTGGTACTTTCGGCAAGGCTCAGACTGAATTCACACAGCCCTGCTGAAGTATGGCTGGGCTATTCAGGAGGTTTTGCTGGACTGGGCCTGCTTATGTGGCTCATCTGATAATTCATCAAGCGCACTTCTTAATAACTGACTGCTTAAATTGAGTATCTCGCTGCTGTTATAATTCCTGACAGATGCAAAAGGCAGGTCTTTATCAAGTTTTTTTTGGCTGATACAACTGAAAAGTCCTTTCTGTGAAAGGTACTCTGCAAGATATTCCTGTTCAGTCTGGCCGGGAGTTGGTATAAGCAGGGCGCTCCTTCCGAGAGCTGTAAGATCCATAATTGTTGAATAACCTGATCGGCATATAATTGCAGAAGCCGACAGAACTATATTCTTAAATTCCCCTGCAGGCAGATGGTTATAATAATCAATGTTTCCTGATCTGAATACTGATACCTCTTTTCCAGGCAGACCTCTCAGGATAATTGCCTGACTGCTGTTTACATTTAGTACCGCACTCAGCTTTTTTTCAAGTATACTTCTCTGCGGCTCTGGTCCTGAGAGCAATGCAACAATCCTGTGAGCAGTTGTTTCAGGATTGTCATTTATTGAAATACCGGAAAAGCGGGAAAGAATGCCGATATATCTTTCATTTCCGGGGAGCTTTGTACTGTGCGAAAGACGACCGGAAAGATTATTGTCACCCGGCAGATCGGGAATAAGGCAGAAGTCGTATTTTCTTATGATATACCTGTGTAGCATGATTCCGGCAGGTTCAAGAAATCTGAATATCCCGGGAAAAGGTATTCTGAGCTGATGTGTAATATAAGCAGTTCTTACTTTTTTATTCCACAGGCCGAAGCGGTTATCGCTTATGACAATATCAACAGAGTGTTCCTGTATGATTTTTTCAAGTCGCCTGTGTTCACGGACAATTTTATAGATAAGGACAGGCAGATGCAGCAGGACAGAAAAATACTGTGGCAATATTCCCGAATATTGTGGTCTGAATCCCGGGAATTTAACCTTTTTGCACCCGGGCAGTTCACTGGCGGCAAATTTAAGGAGTTCCTCGCCTGCCGCGAAGATCACATTATGACCGCGGCTGATGAGCTCATCTGCAACAGGGATCATCCTTGAAGCATGACCCAGACCCCATTCCAGGGGACAGATAAGAATGTTTTTCCTGCTTTCCAATTTTAACCTGAGACCTGTGTCTTTATTCCGAGCGCTGCAACTTTTTCCGCAATCTCCTTAAGTTCCTTCAGGGATACTTTTTCCAGTTTTCCGCCTTCGGGAGTATCCCTCGATATAGTGTAGATCATCACCTCCTGTGGTCTGATCGCGCTTAGAGCATTAAGCCATTCCTTAAGCTCCTCAGGAGTTGTGTTGTCAATCCTTGATCCTCTGAATTCCCCACGAAGAAAGAGTGTCTGAATAACAAGCGTCCCTTTAAATTCCTTAAGCTGTTCAATAAGGTCTGCAGCAATAATTTTCCTGTTTGGCTGGTTGTGAAGGTTAATTGTGCTGTCAAATGCTGAATCAAGTTTCAGTATGTTCTGATCAACCTTTAGCAGGGCTTTTCTTATTTCCGGTTTTTCAAGAGTAGTGGAGTTTGAAAGTACTGCAATCCGCGCCTTTGGGAAATATTTGTTTCTCAGTGCTATGCTGTCGTCTATTATTCCCGGGAATTCCGGGTGAAGTGTCGGTTCTCCGTTTCCGGCATAGGTAATAACATCTGGCGCCTGATTATTTTCTTTCATCTCTGCCAGCTTGTTTTCAAGTGAGGAGCGGACCTCGCTGCGTGAGGGCAGATTTGAAGGTTTGCCTCCATAGTCAGAGCTCCATCCGCATTCGCAGTATATGCAGTTGAAATTGCATATCTTCCTGTTCAAAGGAAGCAGATTAATACCCAATGACACACCCAGCCGGCGGCTTCTTACGGGTCCGAAAATAATTTCATCAAAGAGAAATGTAGCCATTTACAGTTATTGAGCTTACAAAATTAACATTAAAAGTTTTGCGACCGGCTTTACCTCAGGAATTCTAGATCAGCCTCTTTGAATAAGTGCCGGGGAGCAGTTTAAGGTTCTCCAGATCAGGATCGCTTAAAAGTACAAGTCCGGGTCTTTTGCCCGGCTCAATTGTTCCGTAAGTATCTGTTGCACTGAGAGCCATGGCCCCGTTTAATGTAGCCCATTCAACAAGATCTGCAAGCTTGATAAAAGGAAAACTTTGCTGCAGGATCTTCATCTCATTCACCATGCTTATAGTATCATTTGATGCTATGCTGTCGGTTCCTGTGACAAGTTTGCATCCGGAATCAATTAGCAACTTAACTTGAGGCAGCTTTCCTTCAATATAGAGGTTCGATCCGGGGCACAGGCACCAGAAAGTATTATTCCTTGAATTGACTTCAGAAATTGTTTCTTTGTCGGCAAAGGTGTTGTGTATAAGCAGCAGGTTTCCATTGCTGGTCAGCTCTTCCATAACGCCGGCAGAATGGTTTCTGACAGTATCCGGAGCAGGAGGCATCAGTCCGGAACGTATGTACGATTCGGCAAGAGGTCCTTTTTTCTCAATCAGAAAATCCTTTTCACCGGAGCTCTCCATAAAATGGACAGATGTAAGGCTGTTTTTCTCACCAGTCTGCTTCAGAAGACGCAAAAGAGTCAGAGATACTGAGTAGAAGGAGTGAGGCACAATATTGCAGGGAATTCCGTATTCCTCGCTTTTCTGCTTCAGCCAGAGAGCTTCTTCAATTCTTTTTTCTGCTTTAGAGGGATCAATGCCAAATACTTCTATCAGGTTGATGTATTTGATCCTGCTGTTGCGTTTTATGCTGAAGGTGTCTTCTGTATTGCATATATCGGAGCACAGAACAACACCCTCATCCGACATTAACCTGTCAGTCTGCCGGGCAGCAGTTTCAATAGTTTTGTCATCGCTTCCCCTTAAGTCCCGGATCTGTTCAATAAAGTTGCCTAGTCCCGTTCCCCTTTTTGTCCTGCCTTTCAGATGTGACAGTTCGAGGTGGCTATGACAATTGACCATTCCCGGAATAATGATGCCATTATAATATTCGAGTAAAGCCCTGTCATTCAGCCTGCCGCCGGTATCCTCAACTTTTAAGATAAGCCCGTCATCATCAGTCGTTAATATGCCACGTTTCAGGGGAGCTCCTGTGTTCGTGAAGATATATTGTGCTGAGAAATACCTCATATTTCCTATTCTGGCATGCTCAAAGTAATTCCTTCAAAATAAACATGTTCAGGTCTTTCATCAGGCGGGGTACAGGTATCAAGAAGGCTGCCGTCAACCTGGATGGCGCCTGAAACCGGAACAAAGATCCTTACATTGTATAAATGGGGCATGCCATCCTTTGGAAACACCGGAGACTGGAAAAAGTATTTTTTCCCGGTAAGGAGGCTGTCGGCTGATATTGCAGAAATGCTGACCTTCTGATCAGCAGACTGGTCATCGGGGAAAAGAGTTGCGGTGAACTTCAGGATATATTGCCTGTTTCCGTTAAGAGTGACTCTGAAGTCGGGCGAGCTGATTGATTCAGTATCAGGGAAGTAATAGTTCTTTTCCCCCGGCCATACATTCGAAGTACGTTCTCTTTCGAGCATTACCTCCTTCGCCAGTATTGATTCCATTTCACTGAGCTCTGCCAGTATTTCGTCATATATTTTTGTCAGTTTCCTTGGCTTTCTGATGAAATAATATCTTACTGTTTTGTCAAAAGCTGCTTTTGTATATCCGTGTTTATCAATGATATAGTTATAAGTGGCAAGTGAGTCAATTTTATATACCCAGTTCTGTATCCTGGGATTTGCAAGCAGTCCGTCGGATATATGGATCTCTGTGAGTATTGAAATAAAGTCCTTCTCCGGTATTGTCCCGGTACTGTCCGGTTTCTCAACTTTTGCCGTGCATGACATAAGGATCAGTAACGGAAGGAGTATGAGGACAGGACGATAAGGTATTATCTTAAAATATTTCATTTCCGGTTTGACATGTAAATATAATACTGCTTTCAGACATTTTTGTTAAGGTATTTCCTTGTAAGATACCTTACCGGGTACCATGCTGCCCAGTAACCTATTATGAGGACAGTCAGGGGAACAATAATAAAATCCCTTATTTTCAGCACAACGGGGTAGGCATCCATAATCAGCGACTCGCTCTGAAGTCTGACAAGCCCGAAACGTTGTTGCAGCCAGCAGACAAAAAAACCAAGGACCAATCCTGCCACAGCTCCGATAATTGATATGAGCCATCCTTCGAAAATAAATATCTTCCTTATCAGGTTGTTGTCAGCTCCAAGGCTTTTAAGTATCTCAATATCCCTTTCCTTCTCAATAATAAGCATTGTCAGTGAGCCGATTATATTAAATGAGGCAATTACGAGTATGAGTGTGAGAATCAGAAATATAGCTAGTCTTTCCGATTTCATGACCTTATAGAAAATCTCCTGCTGTTCATACCTGTTCTGAACCAGAAAGTTTTCTGAATACAGTTTTTTTACGTTTTTCTCGATTGTCTCCTGGTCGGCCGTTTTATCGGTCTTTATTTCAATTGAGCTTACAGCGCCCTCTTTTTCAGTAAGTTCCCTGACAAAGTCGATTGGCAGGTAAACGTATTTCGAGTCGTATTCCTTTTCAACCTCAAAGATCCCCGAGGGGAATATATATTTCCTGTTAAAGGCGTCTTCGGCGTTAAGAGAAGTGCCTTCGGAATGGCCGGGGACATATATGCTCAGGGGAGTTACAAAATTGATCCTTATTCCCAGATACTGAGAAACACCAAGTCCAGGAACGGCATAAGGCCTTTCATTACCTGATTTCAGAGTGAATTCACCCTCCCACATTGAACTGTCGATAGAGCTTACGGCAGCGTAGTTCCCGTCAACACCCTTGATTGTTGCAATATACTGTCGGTCGCCGTATTTTAGCAGGGCATTTTCCTCAAGGGCAAGAGAATACACAGCTATTCCTTCTATTTCCGACAACTGTTTCAGCATTGAAGAGTCAGCTGTGAAAGTTTTTCCGGTTGCAGCAGTGATCTTAATATCAGGATCAAAAGTATTGAAAATTGAACTTACAAGTTTTTCAAGCCCGTTAAAAACCGAAAGCACAATAATGAGAGCCATTGTGCCAACAGTAACTCCTGCAACTGATACCCCGGAAATTATATTTATTGCATTCCGCGATTTTTTTGCGAAAAGGTACCTTTTAGCGATGTAGACAGAAAGTTTCATCCTGTTTATTTCGTTGCAGTTACAAGCAATCCGGTTCCTTGTTTATGTTTAAGGTTTACATCCAGAAAGTTAAGCAATAGGGAGAACGGAAAGAAAAGCAGGTACCAGAAGGGAAGGATAATAAAGAACAGGTAAGAAATGTTCAGCATTTTGATGGGGTATTTCATAGAAAGCTTCCATGAAACACTACCGGGCACGCCATAGGTATACTCTGTGCTTACTTTCCTGAAGCCTGCCTTTTCAAGCTTCTCTCTTATATCTCCGACGCCATAACCGTCTCTTACATGTTCGCCAATGAACGAGTGGTCATCATCTCCATGCACATCGGAACCTCCCTTATCGGAAGGTGTTGATATAATGAGAGTTCCGTTTTTCTTCAGGGCGTTGTAAAAATTATTGAATACCGCCTGATCCTCTTCGATATGTTCCATAACATCAACAGAAAGAATCAGCTCATAAAGATCAATCTCACTTAGTTTTGTGAGATCGAGTGTTTCGAAAGCAATCCTTTCAGAAAGGCCTGCCCTTGAGAAAAAGTTTTGGCAATCTGCAATGTGTTCATTATCAATATCAACAGCCTTAATCTTCCACTCCCTGTTCATTTTGCACATTCTCCATGAGTACTGCCCGAAACCACATCCTGCATCAAGTATTGTCACAGGTCCGTTAAATCCTGCAGCTGTTTTTTTAAGTGCTTTTTTTACATGCCAGGTGCGGAGAAGAAGCAGATCAAGAAGGCTGTAGAAAGTTTTTCTCAGCAAAACAGAACCGGAGAAAAACCGGCCCAGAGTCTTTTTTATAGGGTCATATTGCATTTATGCTATGATTTGAGCAGCTTGTCGATCTTATCGATATAATCCAGGCTGTCATCAATGTGGAAGGCAATGTCGGGAACTATCCTGAGCTGTGTCCTTATTTTATGCCCAAGCTCAAACCTTATCTTTGAGCTGTGCTCTTCAATAATCTTTAATATTTCTTCCTGGTTTGTGGCCGGGAAAATGCTAAGGTAGATCTTTGCAAATGACAGATCGGGGCTTACTCTTACTTTTGTTATTGAGACAAGCTTGCCATGAGCAAGCTCATTTCCCTTTTTCAGAAAGATATCGGCCATCTCCTTCTGTATCAGCCTTGCTACTTTTTTTTGTCTCGTCGATTCCATGGCCTAATTATTTGAAAGTGCAAAGGTAATAAAAAATGGCGTAACGGCGTAATGACTGGAGTTTGAAGGGGTGGGTTTATTGGTGAATGACACACTGCTCAGGGGAGCATTGGTTAATATGTTTTCCCGGTTCATCTTCCTGCCTTTACGCCTTTGTGCCTTTGCGACTTTGTGCCTTTTTATTAAATTTGACCAAAATTTTAAAGAGGCGATGGATACAGTAGTAAGTGGCATAAGATCAACAGGCAATCTTCATCTTGGAAATTATTTTGGTGCGGTCAAGAATTTTCTCAGAATGCAGCACGAGAACAAATGTTTCTTCTTTATTGCAGATTATCACGCACTTACAACACATCCCAAACCGGAGGACCTTCATGGAAATATAAGGCAGGTCCTTGCAGAGTACCTTGCCTGCGGAATTGATCCGGAAGTTGCAACGGTCTTTGTTCAGAGTGATGTACCGGAGGTATCAGAGCTCTATCTGCTTCTCAATATGAATGCATATATCGGAGAGCTTGAAAGGACTGCCTCGTTCAAGGAAAAAGTAAGGAAACAGCCTGATAATATAAATGCCGGCTTACTGACCTATCCTGTACTTATGGCTGCCGATATAATAATACATAAGGCAAACAAGGTGCCCGTGGGAAAAGATCAGGAACAGCATCTTGAAATGACAAGAAGGTTTGCCAGGCGTTTCAATATGATGTATGGCGTGAATTATTTTCCTGAGCCTGATGCATATAACTTTGGGCAGCAGCTGCTTAAAATCCCCGGTCTTGACGGTACCGGAAAGATGGGGAAGAGTGAGGGCAACGGAATTTTCCTTGCTGATACTCCCCATGAAATCAGGAAAAAAGTTATGCGTGCTGTCACTGATACAGGACCCACTGCTCCCGGACAGGAGCCATCAGAACCTGTTAAGAACCTCTTTACAATAATGAAGGTTGTTTCAGATCAGTCTGTTGTTAATTATTTCACAGATAAGTTTGCCTCATGCGAAATCCGGTACGGGGATATGAAGAAGCAACTGGCTGAGGACATTATTAAAGTCACTGATCCGGTACGTGAACGTATCAATGAGATTCTTGCAGATAAAAAATATTTGGCAAAGGTGGTGGCTTCAGGTGCTGAAAAAGCGCGTGAAAGTGCGGCAAAAACAGTAAGGGAAGTCCGTGAAATAATAGGATACAAACCATTCTGAAAGAGAAAGCCAGGCCTGGAGCCTGGCTGCCCTGATGGGATCAGGGATATGATTGGGATTGCCTTGTTATTTACATTATGATTCAAAATGTGTGCCAAAGGCAAAGTCAGACACAAGATTTTTTGTATTACTTTCGTTTAACCTTGCAACATAAGCATAGTGTTTTTTGTCTATCTGACAGGCAATGGGAAAACGTTTAGCCATAATAATCCTTATCATCTTATTCTCAGCTACGGGAATACTTGGATACCTTTTTTTCAAATCGAGGCAGACGCTTCTTGCAGATCCATATAATGCCGTGGTTCCCAATACATGTTTCATTATTGAAACAGCAGACCTAAAAAGTTTGATTAACAGCCTTACAAGTGGCCAGGGACTGTTCGGAGAACTTGCAGGAGTCAGGGACCTGAAGTCTTTTAACACAAGGCTGAAGTTTTTTGCAGACCAGCTGAATAAAGCAGCTTATTCTGAAATACTGAATGAGAGAAATACCGTGATTTCGGTTTCAGCTGACGGTAAATCAAAGCTGCAGGTACTTTTTTCTTCATCAGTTTCCGCCGGTTTTAAAAAAAGACATTTATACCAGGCGCTGAAAGCTTCCGGAGCGGGTAATATTTCGGAAAAGGAAAGAGGGAAACTCACAATTCTGGCCGTCCCTTATAATATTGATTCCGACAGAGATACGGTTTATCTTTCACTTGTTTCGGGTCTTCTGCTCCTGAGCAGTTCAGAAGATCTGATAATTGATTCGGATTCAACAATCTCAGCAGGAGCCGATATCAGAAACACTAACGGATTTATGAAAGTTTTGCAGGCTTCCGGCAGGAAAGCGGATAAACTTTTTGTGTTATTCAGAAATCTTGAGCCTGTACTTAAAGAACTTTATTCAGAAAAGGGGAGGCTGGTATCTGAAAAAATACGCAGGATGGCTGATGTCGCATCATTCGATATTTACATAAATGAAGGTGGTCTTGTACTAAGCGGTTACACTGAGAGTACGGGAAACAGCCAGGGAATTAATGCTTACAAGCATGCAGATGCAAAAGATTTCGGTACTTATAAGATTCTGCCTGCGTCAACAATTCTTTTTGAAACATCAATAAGAAAAGCTGAAAAGGCAATGCCTGAGCTGAAACAGCCGGAAGAACCTGTGGGGATGCCGGTTACAGGACTGAAACAATATCTCGGAAACGAGATCAGCAGGGCTTACATCGACATCAGAACCAAGCCTGTCAGTGAGAATTCAGTACTTATTTATGAGCTTAGCGACAGGAATCTTGCTGAGCAGTTTTTCACAGGAAAGTCTGAAAATGCGGCTCAGACAATATATTTCACTCCTGATGATGTTACAAGAATACCTGTATATAATATTGATATATCAGGTTTTGCAGGCTCTGTTGAAAAAGGATTCGCGGATGATGCGACTGAAACCTTTGTTACATTTTATGACCGGTACATGATAACCGGCAATTCATACCTTACAGTTTCCCGGCTTCTTTATGATAACCTGCTCAACAAAACGCTTGAGAATGATTTGCTTTACAGGGAATTTGAAAGCACTCTTCCAAGCAGGTCGGGATATTTCTTTTTCTGCGTACCATCAAGGATAACAGATTTTCTGAGCTCATTGCTTAAACCTGAGCTTATCTCATTTTTCAGGAACAACAGAAGCTTTGTTAATAAAATTTCCGGTGTTGGATATCAGATGGCTCCCAGTAACGGCATGATATACAACAGTATATCAGTCAGGTTCAGGCAGGATGAAAGGGAGGAATCGACAGCTGAATGGGAGACTCTTCTTGATACCCTCGCAGCAATAAAACCTTTCTTCTTCACAAATCATATTACAGGTGCGAGGGAGATCTTTATACAGGACCTGAACAATAATGCCTATCTAATAAACTCAGCCGGAAGAGTACTCTGGAAAGTCCCTTTGAAAGAAAGAATTACTAGTACAGTCTATATTGTTGATTATTTCAAAAACGGCAAATTACAGTTGCTGTTTTCGGGAAGGGAGAATCTGCACCTACTCGACAGGAATGGTAATTATGTTGACCGTTATCCTGTAAAGTTGCGATCAACGGCTACAGGTCCGCTTTCAATGTTTGACTATGACAATAACAGGAATTACAGGCTACTGATAGCCGGAGAAGACCGGAATGTTTATGCTTATGATATAAAGGGCAGTGTTGTAAAGGGCTGGAAACCAGTGAAGACGGCAGAGAGAGTGAGCTCTGAAATATCTTTTTTCAGGAATTCAGGGAAGGATTACCTTGTAATTTCTGACGAATCATCTCTTTATTTTGTTGACCGGACAGGAAACAAAAGACTCAGCCTTAAGGAACCTGTTACCAGAGCTCAAGGATCAGCAATGAGACTTTCAGGAGGCAGTGAGCAGTCAATTGTCTGTTCTTCACCTGACGGAACTGTACAGCACATATATTTTGACGGAAGTGTGAAAAAATTCAGTCTTAAAAACTTCAGTGTTGACCACCTGTTTGAATTTTTTGATGTAGACGGGGATGGCTTTGGCGAATATGTTTTCATTGAAAAAGGGATATTGTATCTTTATGATCATGATAAATCGGAGATCTTCCGCCGTGATTTTGAAACAACAGAAGCCGGAGGGCCTATAAGTTTCATATTTTCGGCTGAAGACAGGAAGATTGGCATTTTTGACGGCAGCAGGAAACTGATATACCTTATTGAGAAAAACGGAGAGACAGCAAAAGGATTTCCGTTAAGAGGAGCTTCAATGTTCTCAATAGGCAGACTGTCAGACAGAAGCGGCTGGCATTTGATTGTGGGCGGAACCGACAGGTTCCTGTATAATTATAAACTGGAAACTGATTAAATATTTTCTGATGATAAAACGTTTTTGCTTACTGGCTGTTGCAGCAATTTCCTTATTCATCCAGGGATGTGTTAAGGAGACTTATGATATGACAAAACTGTCAGAGGAGGTGCGTCTGTCTCCTTCTCTGGCTATTCCGGGCCCCAGGGGGGAAGTGTTATTCAGCGATATTGTCAAAGCCAATGATACAGTTCTGTTTGATGACGATAATTTTGTAAGGTTAGTTTTCAGGCAGGATTCTGTAATCAATCTGCAGCTTGAAGATTACTACGATCTTAACGACATGGTGAATTTCCGGCAGTCATATCAGTTCGGAGTAATCTCAATCGGATCATTTCAGAGCACCCTTACTCTTACACTTAATCAGATAACGCAGAGCATGTCGTCTGCTACAAGGAATCAGATAAGTGCCCTCGACGATGGCTCAACACATCTTTTCCCGGCCTTCCCTTCGGTAAACCTGGGAGAAAAAACATTCCCGGCTTTCCCGGGCTTCGACAATGCAGTGTTTCAGTCGGGTTACCTCGATATCTCCCTTACTAATAACCTCACAACCCCGCTTTCAGGTGCAACCCTGAATTTGTATAATTCATCTGACCACAGTACTGTAGGTTCAGTTACCCTACCTGAAATACCGGCAGGTCAGACCATTATCCGCTCTGTCGACCTGGCAGACAAGAGAGTAACCAGTTCCCTGGTTGCAGCAATAGTACTTTCAGGAAGTTCAGGCACTTCAGCACCTGTTATTATCAGCCTTAATAACAGCAGTATATCAGTGCTTGCAGGAGGAAGGGATCTGAAGGTAAAATCAGGAAGGATTGTGATTCCTTCACAGAGGATCAGTTCTCTTGACGAAAAGGACACAATTACTTTCGATCCGGGTGAAGGAATTGAGATTGAGAAGATCAGGATAAATGCAGGTAATGTTTCTTACAAACTAACATCAACAACTTCCCTGGCTTCAAGCTTTACTGTCACCCTGCCAACTGCAATAAAGAATTCGGCTGCTATCACAAAAACTATAAGTACCGCAACCGGAACAGTATATACAGGAACTATTGACTTCAGCTCATCTGTTTCCGATCTTGGCACTGACCCGGCACATCCATTTAACAGGATTCCAATGCAATACACCCTTAATGTCAGTTCAGGGGGAGTGCTTGTAAACTTTAACAGTACTGACAAGATTGAGCTGGAATTATCACTTAAAGACCCCGACATAGACTATGTAAAGGGTTATTTTAGTCAGATATCTGAAACAATTGAACCGGATACTCTTGATCTTGATATTGATGAAATTCTCAACTCGCTTACCGGGGAATTCCTGATATCAAATCCCATAATACGCCTTAATTATTCAAATTCATTTGCAATACCCCTGAAAGTTGATTTCCAGGCTACAGGTTCAAGGGGGTCACGTTCGGTAAATCTCAGCCTTGACCCGATAATGATTTCCTATCCCCAATACCCTGAAAGCAGGGACATATCATCAGTAATTACAATTGACCGCGACAACTCTGACCTGCCTGAGCTGATATCTCTGCCTCCGGGGAAAGTTGTCTTTTCAGGTTCGGCTGCAATGAATCCGGACGGAAATACAGGTGCTAGGGATAATTATGTATTCGGGAACAGCAGGTTCCTGGCATCGGCAGAGGTGGAAGTACCTCTTGAGTTCAGGATGAATAATCTGCAGTTTGCTGATACAATTGATAATTTCCTTAAACTTGACGAGGATGAAGACAGCCCTGTTAAGCCTGAAAATTTCAAATCCCTTGAGCTTTTGCTGACTGCAACAAACTATTTCCCGCTTGGTGTGGGAGTGCGCATGGGACTGTACGATGAAGATACCCGGAAAGTCCTCAGTGACATAGATGCATCTAAGTTGCTTGAAGCAGCGCCTGTTAACCAGAGTGGAAAATCAACAGGCTTCAGGGAAACAAAAACTACTTTTGAGATTGACCAGGACTTCTTCGATGCTATAAAGTCGTCGGAGAAGATAATAATATGGTTTACGCTGAACACCTCATCTTCCGGCACTGTTGATGTAAAGATCTACTCTGACTACAAGATAGGATTCAAGACTTCAGTTGTAGCCAAACCGGAAATAATATTCAATTAGGAATTTATAGAATACACAATATGCTAAGTAAATTGAAATTCATCATAACAGGAAGCTTATCGCTGATTTTCATTATGGCCTCAGCACAGGAAAATCAGGTACTCTACTTCATGAACCTTCCACAGAACCATCTTGTAAATCCGGCATTAAGACCGTCCAATTCAGTTTCAATAGGGCTGCCTGTTATTTCCGGTATTTCTCTCAGCCTTAACAATAACTTTTTCAACTATTCCGATATCTTCTTCAAAAAGGCAGGTTCGGACTCTGTTTATAGTTTTCTGAGCTCAGAACAGGCTACTGATGATTTTCTCTCGAAAGTGAATAAGAAAAACTCATTTTCACCGCAGATTTCAATCCCTGTCCTGTCAATTGGTTTTAAGACTTCAAAAGGGCTTTATTTTTCTTTTGACTTCATTCAGAAGGCTGATGCCAACGGCGTTTTGCCGGGTGATATAATAAAGTTGATGCTGAAAGGAAACGGCAGCTTCCTGAATGATAAGATAGATCTTTCTTCAATGAGGATGGATATGAAATATTACAATGAGATAGGGCTGGCTGTTTCAAAAGATATCACAAATAATCTGCGGGTAGGGATAAGGCCCAGGATCATGACCGGGATTGCTGCAACAAGGTTGAAGAATAAATCTCTCGGAATAAGGGTGAATGAGGATTATTCTCATTCAATTGATGCTGATGTCTCTGCAAATTTTGCAGGACCTTTTGATGTGCTGACAAACAGTGAAGGTGATCTGGAATCGGTTGAATTTGATTCTGATTATTTAAGCGGTTTTTCAAGCTTTTTAAATGCTCAGAATCTGGGATTTGGAATTGACCTTGGTGCAACTTATAAGCTTCTTAACAACAAGGTTACTGTTTCGGCAGCAATTAACGACCTCGGTTATATAAGGTGGAAAAACAATGTGAGCAATGTAACCCTTAACGGGAATTATGTATTCGACGGGATAGATTTTTCAGATATAATCAGCGATGAAAAGGATTTTTCCGATATAGGGGATGAGATTCTCGACACCCTGGAGCAGAAATTCAACGTAGTAAAGACGAATGATCCGTTCACAACAATGCTTACTCCAGGCCTTACCCTGGGGGGCAGTTATAACCTTACAAAGAGCGTTTCATTCGGATTATTGTCAAATACCAGGTTCATAGGAAAGCAGGTCAGGCAGTCAATGACGATGTCAGCAAACCTTAATGTTAGTAACCTTGTATCGCTGAGCCTCGCTTACTCCTTACAGAATCACAGGGCTGACAACATCGGTGCCGGGCTTTCATTCAGGGCAGGAATAATGCAGTTTTACCTGCTTAGCGACAGGTTGCCTGTATCGTGGAATAAACTCAAGGTTGATGACGATGCAAACATTATAGTACCTTCGAACTGGAATACTCTTAATCTCAGGTTTGGTATGAACCTGTGCTTTGGCAACAGGGTCAGTAAGAAAAATGACAAACCGATTATTGAGAATGAACAAACATTCTGATTAGATGATCCTTATAAGATTTTTTTTAATAGGTCTGATAGCTTATCTGCTTGTCAGGTCATTCATGAAATACGGTCAGGATGATGCTTCAGGCAATTGTAATTCACAGCCTGAGAACAAGGGAAAAGATACTTCGAAAAAAATATCGAAAAGTATAGGTGAATATGTTGATTATGAGGAAATAAAAGAAAAGAAATCCTGATCAGCCTGAAGCTGACTTTATTCTCTTTGCCAGGGAATTAGCGAAAACAAAGTCGTTCAGAGGCTTACAGTCTGAATTCAGGACTTCATTTTTGTTTCCTTCCCAGCATTTGATGCCTTCCTGGATAAATACGATCTTCTCCCCGATCTCTATTACTGAATTCATATCGTGTGTGTTCACAATTGTGGTCATTGAATATTCTTCAGTAAGTTCCTTTATAAGCTCATCAATAAGAATAGCTGTTACCGGATCGAGACCTGAATTAGGTTCATCGCAGAAAAGGTATTTCGGGTTAAGGGCAATGGCTCTTGCAATTGCAACTCTCTTCTTCATTCCTCCTGACAATTCAGAAGGATAGAGCTTGTTTGAATTGACAATGTTTACACGGTTAAGGCAGAAATTGACTCTCTCGGTTTTTTCCTCGGGGGAGTTATCAGTGAACATATCGAGGGGGAAGCGTACGTTTTGTTCAACAGTCAGTGAATCGAAGAGGGCACTTCCCTGGAAAAGCATGCCTATCTCACTCCTGATCTTTTTCCTTTCCTCAAATTCGAGATTATTGAAGAGAGTATCCTCATACCATATTTCCCCGCTGTCAATTTCATGGAGGCCGATAATTGACTTGAGAAGTACTGTTTTGCCCGACCCGCTCTGGCCGATAATCAGGTTAGTCTTGCCAGTTTCAAAATCGACACTTATATCTGAAAGCACAGGTTTGCCCTGGAATGATTTGCAAAGGTTCTTTACACTTATCATGACAGCAGGAGTTGAGTCAGTATTACATTAAACAGGAGTATTAATACGCTGCTGTAAACAACGGCCTTTGTGCTGGACCTGCCCACCTCAAGAGACCCCCCGGAGACATAGTACCCCTGGAAGGAAGACACGCTAGTTATTATGAATGCAAAAAAAACCGTCTTAATAAGTGAGTAAGTAATATAATAAGGTATAAAAGCATACTGAATGCCATAGATAAAGTTTTCGGAAGTAATGACTCCTGACATTGTGCCGGCTACCCAGCCGCCGAATATGCCAACTGAAATTGATATAAGTGTAAGTACCGGGTTAAAGCAAAGTGTGGCAATAATCTTTGGAAGCACAAGATATGAGGCTGAATTGATGCCCATTATCTCGAGTGCATCTATCTGTTCCGTTACCCTCATTGTTCCTATCTCCGATGCAATGTGTGATCCGACTTTTCCTGCAAGAATAAGTGCGGCAACAGTTGAAGAAAATTCAAGAATAATTGAATCACGGCAACCAAGGCCGATAAGATAAGTGGGATAAATCGGATTATCAGTATTATACGCAGTCTGCAGGGTGATAACTGCGCCCATGAAAAATGAAATAATTGTAATAATCCCTATTGAAGTCAGACCAAGCGAGGCAAATTCATGTATTGTCTGTTTATAATAGACAGAGGCTTTTTCAGGCTTTGAAAAAACCTTCTTCATGAACAGGAAATACATACCAACCTGACCTAGGAACCTGAGCATAATACATAGTCTGATATTCAAAATTACGAATAATTGCACTAATACCCTATTGCCTCCTGACCATTGGAAGCAATGTTATAAATTATATCTTTGTAATACGAGTGAATAAAATCTCTTATGGACAATAAGTATGTAATTATCATGGCAGGAGGGGTAGGGAGTCGTTTCTGGCCTCTCAGCCGTCAGTACAAGCCAAAACAGTTTCTTGATATACTGGGAACAGGCGAAACCCTTATTCAGCAGACATACAGAAGATTCAGGGATATTTGTCCTGCTGAAAACATTTTTGTTGTAACAGGGGCAGAGCAAAGGAACCTGGTTCTTGAACAGCTTGATATTAAGCCCTCAAATGTATTGGGCGAACCCTTGCGGAGGAATACAGCTCCATGCCTGGCCTATGGGATATTCAGGATTGTTAAGGAAGATCCGGAAGCTGTTATTGCAGTTACACCGGCTGACCATCTGATCGTTAAGGAGGATAAGTTCAGGGAGGAAATAAACCGTTGCTTTGATTTTGCAAGGGATCATGATGCGCTTGTTACACTTGGAATTAAGCCCGACAGGCCTGAGACAGGCTATGGTTACATACAGGCTGACAGGAAGAAGACTGTTAAGGGTTATGAAAGGCTGCTTAAAGTGAAGACATTTACAGAAAAGCCAGATCTGGAACTTGCAAAAGTATTCCTGAAAAGCGGTGATTTCTACTGGAATTCAGGAATATTTATCTGGCATAACAAGTCTGTTCTTTCAGCATTCGAAAGATATATGCCGGAAACATTCTCTGTATTTGACGAGGGCAGGGAATTGTTCGGAACGAAGAATGAAAAGGGCTTTATTGCCAAGGCCTATGCAGTATGCCGCAGCATTTCGATCGATTATGGGATCATGGAAAAGGCTGATAACGTTTATGTTATGTGTACGGATATTGGCTGGTCCGACCTGGGTACATGGAGTTCGCTTTATGATCATACCGGACATGACAAGAAAGGGAATGCTGTTGTGAGCGGTGAGGTGTTATCTTATGACAGCAACGGGAATATTTTCAATATCTCTCCGGGCAAGGTAGCTGTTGTACAGGGATTAAGTGATTATATAGTAGTTGACTCAGAGGATGTGCTTCTTGTTGTCAGAAAGGAAGAAGAGCAGAATATTAAGAAATACCTGGAGGATGTAATGAAGGCCTCGAAGGAAAAATATCTTTAATATGAAGATAAAAAAACAGGCTCTTTTCGGGAGCCTGTTTTTTTATGGTCAATATTTTAATATTCCCAGAGGTCATGTTCAAAGTTGAAAAGATCCGTTTTAATCCTTTCAGCTTCAAAAAGAGTGTATTTACCAGCCTGGTAATCCTGAATGAACCTGTCATTATAAACGTTTGATTCACCGATTATCACGCTTCCGAATCTGCGTTGCATAAAAAGATCATCATAAGAGATCCTCTGTGCATCGTTGTTGTTACCGAATACTTCATTGCGTGCAAGCACATCCCTGATGTCGTCATACTTAACCCAGAAGAGAGGGTTTTTGGAAATCCTTCCAAGATCAGTGTCAAAACCCATATAAATAGGCTGGATGGCAATAATCCTTACATCAAGCTTGCTCAGTTTCTTGTCAAAGTACCATTCCTCATATACCCAGAGCTGTTTGACTTCCTCAGGTTTGGCTGCCTGCTTGATAACGGTATCCCTTGTAGCCCCGGCAGCATTTATAGTAATTGATTCTGTTTTTTCAACAGCACCAAGCTTTGTTTCAATATCAGCATAAGTTGTATTTGCACTTATATTGAGAGGATCGTATGCAGGCACCTTGCCTGATTTGATCTCCTCGAGGAGGATATTGATAAAGCTTTTTCTGCCGTCATAAGTAGTCTGTGTCGGGTAATACAGTGATTGATTGATCTTTTCGCGCAGGTCAATCATCCTGTATATTCTCTTTGACCAGATTACATCACCTTCCCTGAGGTAAGGGAAATCAATCTTTTTGGCATCCGGAATAGATTTCTCATAAATATCGCCGAATCCCTGGGCTGAGAGTAGTCCTGTGAGTGAGACGATGAGCAATCCTAATAGAAATTTCTTTATCATGATTTGATATTTGTAAATCCGCTAATCAATTTTCAAAATTATGGCTGAAAGGTCTTTTGTTTTACCATCAGGGCCAAGGGCTTTTATATCTTTAATAATTAAGTTTTTACCTCTTGTAAGCCTGTTAATAAGTTCTTTCTGTTTTGCTGTCAGGTTACTGCTTGTGCTTGATTCTTCATAGTCATTTCCTCTTTCAGAGTACAGCACTGAGAAGCCTGTTACCTGGTACTGAAGGTCGAAGTCGAAGTCAGGCATTATTGCGAACACTCCCTGCTGGGCAGCTGCTGTAGCCTTTGATACTGACCCTGTACTTTTCTGGGCGAATATAGCCACTGGCGGAGGAATTGGTTTTACCCTGAATTCATAAGGAGCAAACTGAACTGGTTTCCCGCTCATATCTGCGGTTACTATTACCTGCACATTCTTGCCAACACCTTCTGGTTTTACCGACCAGCTTCCCTTGAAGGCTTCTCCTTTTGAATTTCTTACCTTTTCAGTTGAGAATGAACCATTTACTATTCTTATTTTTATCTTATCAGGGCTAACGCCTGGCACAGAAACATCAATTGGGTTTGAAATACCTGCATACATTACGTTCATTGCGGTGGGAGATACGATTACATTAGGTTCACCCACAACATACGATGCCTCAAATGGGTATTGCATTATTGTACCGCTTGGAGCCTTGAGAGAGATTATTCCTCCCCATTTTTTCGGACCTACTGCAGTTGCACGTGCCTTGTAGATACCTTTTCCTGTTTCATCAAGAGGAAGTTCTGAGCTGCCAACTGTAATAACAGGTTGCTGGGTTGTATCTGTAGCTGAGACGAAAACCTGAGCTTCATAGTCTGCTCCTAAAGTTACATAGTTGGAATTTGGAATAACTATAGGCATCAGCTTGTTAAACTTGAATGAGGAAGCGTCGATCTGTCCATAAAGATAATTAAGCACCTCAGTTTCAGCATTTCGTACTGCAACCTGGTATTCTGACAGAATACAGATTACAGCAACAAGCGGCAAGGTATGGAAGGTATAATTTGGCCAGGGTGATGGCTGACCGTCCTTGTCTTTTCCGTCATTTGTGTCGATAAGGTTTTTCAGAGCTTCTTCTGCGGAAGGATTTTTTCCTTCAAGAGTGGTTATAAGGAAATCGCGGTATTCATTAAGAATATTTTTAAGGTCATA
>JAKLDT010000190.1 GCA_022703405.1 Bacteroidota bacterium
AGTTTCTGAGGTCTTTTCTGGGAAAAGGGACTCTTCTCAGTAGTCCGGATTCAGAACATAATGAGCTGTTTGTAGCAAAGATATTGAAAACAGTTACTGACTATTTTGTGCGAAAGAAGGAAAGGCTAGGTGCTGATTATGATCCTTATCTTGACATGAACATGTTTATACTGACACTAAAAGGCTTTGCCCTTACTTTTGTCTATATGGAAGACCCGGATAATAATATATTTAACGAGACAGTTCAGAAAATCATAGATACCTATAAGTAGCAGAACTATGAAAAATGCATTAATGTTTTTTTTGCCTGCCATGGTTATGATATTTAACAGCATAAGCGGGCAGAATCTGACACCAACTGAAATAGTAAGGATAGCCGATGAAAAATTCAATGGAGAAAAATCCGGCTACAGCGTTATGGCAATGACTATTGTCAGGCCCTCATGGGAGCGCACTGTTGAGTTCAGATCATGGTCACTCGGGACTGATTATGCCCTTACCCTGATTACAGCTCCGGCCCGTGAGAAAGGTCAGTCATTTCTGAAACGGTCGAATGAAATGTGGAGCTGGAATCCTTCGATAAACAGGCTGATTAAACTGCCGCCCTCAATGATGTCACAGGGTTGGATGGGCTCTGATTATACAAATGATGATATTCTCCGCGAATCATCAGCAGTAAATGACTACACGCATCAGCTTGAAGGTGAAGAATCTGTGGGGGATCGGGCATGCTATAAAATTAAGCTTGAAGCAAAACCTGATGCCGGAATAATCTGGGGGCAGCAGGTCTGGTGGATAGACAAGAAAGATTACATTATTATGAAAGCCGAACTTTTTGATGAGGATGGTTATCTGGAGCGGACAGAGATAGCATCAGACCTTAAGGTTTTTGATGGCAGGCTTGTTCCTTCTGTTATTGAACTGATTCCTGCAGAAAAGGAAGGGAACAGAACTATAGTGAAAATTTCGGAAATGAAATTCAATATTGAAGTTGAGGAAAGCTTCTTTTCCCAGCAGAACATGAAAAGCATAAGGTAGTAAAATAAATACTTTCCGGATATGAAGGATCTTCAAATGGCATGGAGGAACCTCTGGAGAAACAGAAGGCGGACAATAATTACAGCCGCCTCGGTGTTTTTCGCCATATTTTTCGCCCTTGTAATGCGGTCATTTCAGCTTGGAGCCTATGACCGCATGTTCAAGAATATTATAGAATCATATTCCGGCTATTTGCAGCTTCAGCAGAAGGATTACTTTGAAGAACCTTCGATCGATAACAGTTTTGTTGTCAGCCCTGAGATGCTGGAAGCATTTTCTGCCGATAAAAATGTTGATATTCTTGTTCCCAGGCTAGAGTCCTTTGCCCTGGTTGCAGCAGAAAGCCGTACACAGGGTGCAATTGTTATGGGAGTGGACCCGGAAAAAGAAACAAGGGTTTCAGATATGAGCAGCAGGCTTATAAGGTACCGGTTGACTGAACAGGCTGTGGCCGGACTGCATAAGGAATCGCTGCCTGAAAAAACGAAGAATGCTCTTGATGTTTTTCTCAACGAATCATTTTCAGGTCCGGGAAGGCTAATGATCGACCTTGGAATTGCTGATGAGGACAGCGCTGAAATTATGCCGGTATTAAGAAAGCATGCAGGATTTGCAAACAGCTATTTCGACAACAACGATACCAGTAAAGTGCTGATAGGAAATGCCTTATCGGAATATCTTAAAGTTGGTATCGGAGATACGCTGGTGCTTGTAGGACAGGGTTACCACGGAACATCGGCAGCAGGAATTTACGTAATTAAGGGAATTGTCAAGCTTCCGGCTCCGGATATTGACAATAAAGTTGTCTATATGACAATTGATGACGCAAGGCAGCTGTACGGAGCTCCTGACATGGCAACATCTGTGGTACTGGCACTTCACGACACGGAAGAAAAAAGCGTTTTGAATACGGCTGACAGACTGAAAAATATTCTGCCTGAAGATGAGGTTTTCAGAAACTGGAAGGAACTGAATGCCCTTCTTATTAACCAGATGGATGCTGATAACAAAAGCGGGATGATAATGATTGGCATCCTTTATCTTGTTATTGCCTTCGGAGTTTTTGGCACCGTACTTATGATGCTTGCAGAAAGAACCCGGGAATTCGGAATGCTTGTGTCAATCGGCATGCAGAAAACAAAACTTGCCAGGGTGGTAACGCTTGAACTTCTTTTTGTAGGCTTTCTGGGAATTATTGCAGGAGTCATTGCCTCTCTGCCTGTTGTTTTTTACGGAAATATACATCCTATCAGGTTTACCGGTGAATTGGGCAAGATGTATGAAGATTACGGCTTTGATCCGATAATGCCCACAATGCTGCCCGACAACTATTACCTGTGGCAGGTATTTGTTGTACTCCTTATATTGATAATTGCAGTGGTTTTCAGTACACGGAAAATCCTCAGGATAAATGTTACAAATTCGTTAAGAGCCTGATACTATGATACCTGAAATAGCATGGAAAAATGTCTGGCGGAATAAATCACGAAGCCTTATTGTAATTACGGCAGTCACGATAGGCGTCTTCGCCGGTGTATTCACAATTGCCGTTATGAACAGTTCTGTGGTGCAAAGGATAGATGCAGCAGTCAACGAGGAATTATCACATATTCAGGTGAATAACAAGGAATTCCGAAGCAGCAGCGATATAAAAAGCCTTATCCCTGCTTATGATAAAGTTGTGGCTGAGATGATGAAGGCTCCTGGTATGCAGGATCTTACAGGAAGGATAATAATAAGGGGCATAGCTTCAACAGCAGGCCGCAGTACCGGTGTTGAGATTAACGGTATTAATGCTGCTAAGGAAAAACAGATCTTCACGCTTCATGAAAAATTAATACCGGGCACAGGGGATTTTCTTGATACTGAGACAAAATACAACAAAGCCTTCATCGGAGAAAAGCTTGCCAGGGAACTTAACATAATCAGGTACTCGATCACTGAAGAATCACTTAAAAAGTTAAAGGATGAAAAGCTACCGGGGGAGATCAGCACTAAACTGATTGCCCTGAAAGGCGAAAGGTTTACTTCTGATAAGAAGTTCTCAAGAGCAGTTGAAGCAGTTCTTCTCCCGGGGGAATACAGAAAATACATTTACCTTATTAAGGAAGCAGCATGGTCATACAGGCCGGGTTCGAAGATCATCCTTTCATTCATTGATATAAATAATAACCAGACTGAGGCTGCTTTCAGGGTCAGCGGAATATTCCGGACAAACAATGATATGTTTGAGGCAATGTCGGTTTTTGTGCCGGAAGAAGAGTTGAGACAACTTACAGGGATTCCGGAAAATTCTTATCACCGGGTAATAGGCAGGCTGAAAGACAACTCGCTATCAGAAGCCGCCTCTGCTTACCTTAAAAAGGAACTTCCGGGCTATGAGGTGATGCAATGGAAGGAAATACAACCTGATCTGGCAATGCTGGCCGACATGATGCAGCAGATATATGGAATATTCATGGGAATAATTCTTGCAGCTCTGTCATTTGGTATTGTAAACACAATGCTTATGTCAGTGCTTGAACGCACACGCGAGATAGGAATGCTTTCGGCTATTGGCATGAACAGGAACAGGATTTTTTCAATGATTATGCTCGAGTCGGTATTTCTTTCACTTACAGGAGGCTTATCAGGCATGCTTGTAAGCGGAATAGTAATTGCTGCAACATCGAAAAACGGGATTAACCTTGTTCAGTATTCTGAAGGCCTCGAGGCTTTTGGTTATTCTGCCTACCTTTTTCCGACAATTGATGCACCTTTTTTCATTATGACAACAATCCTGATAGTTTTTACAGGAATTCTGTCATCAGTATATCCAGCCCGGAAGGCGCTAAAGCTTAATCCGATAGAAGCACTAAGAAAGGAATAAATAATACAATAAACCGTCAAGACTATGAAAGTGATTGAAATAACGGATGTGTATAAGATATACAACAGTTCTGAGATCAAGGTAAATGCTGTTAACGGTGTAAGTCTTGATTTTGAGGAAGCAGAATTCGCAGCAATAGTTGGTCCGTCAGGATCAGGAAAAACCACGTTGCTGAACCTCCTTGGTGGACTTGATCTGCCAACTTCCGGCAAAATACTCATTGACGGTACAGACTTGTCCCTGCTCAAGTCTTCGCAGCTGATTGATTTCAGGATGAGGAATATAGGTTTCGTATTCCAGGCATACAACCTGATACCTGTTCTTACTGCCAGGGAAAATATTGAATTCATAATGAATCTCCAGAAAATGTCAAAAGCCAGTCGTGAAGAGAGATCCTTTGAACTGCTAAAGGCAGTCGGGCTTGACGACCGTGCAGGCAGCCGCCCCTCAAAACTGTCTGGTGGGCAGCAACAGAGAATTGCAGTTGCCAGGGCACTTGCCTCCAAACCAAGATTTGTTCTTGCCGATGAACCAACTGCCAATCTCGACTCTAAATCTGCTTCCACACTGCTTGAAATAATGGAAAAGCTTAACCATGAGGAGAAAATCACATTTATATTCTCAACCCATGATCCAAGGGTCGTTAAAATGGCACACAGAATAATTACACTTGAAGACGGAAAAGTGGTTTCGGACGTAAGAACGGAATAATTGCAACAGAGTGAAAAGGTTTTATTTTTTAATTCTGCCTGGTTTGTTAATATTCCTTCCTGCCCGCTCTCAGGAAGAAGGTAATAAAATATCTGCCGGCGGTTATGTTACTTCAATGCAAAGTGCGATGTTTGATTCATTGTCGGGGCCGGTGATCTTTGACAATTTAATTCATAACAGGCTGAATATTAATGCTTATATCGGAAGCAAAATAACATTTAACACCGAGCTGCGGAACCGGCTTTTCACAGGTGACATGTCAAGGGCAGGAGATGCATATTCCGAACTGATCGGTTCAGATCAGGGGCTGGCAGACATGTCATGGAATCTAATAAAAGAAAACTCATTTTTCTTTAATACCACGATTGACAGGTTATGGATGGATGTGAGACTCGACAGGTTTGAGGCCAGGATTGGCAGGCAGCGGATCAACTGGGGGCAGGCTCTTGTCTGGAACCCGAATGATATTTTCAATGCCTATTCTTTTTTTGACTTTGATTATATTGAAAGACCGGGAAGTGATGCCGTGAGAATTCAGTATTTTCCTTCTTCCTCCTCAGCAGCTGAAATAGCTGCCAAGATTGACAGTGAACATGATGTTACTGCAGCTGGTTTGTACCGGTTTAACAAATGGGGATTTGACCTTCAGTTCCTGGCCGGATATGCAAACAGCAGGGATCTTGTTGCCGGTACCGGATTGTCAGGAGCAATAGGTTCTTTTTCACTGCGCGGAGAAGGCACATTATTTTATCCGGCCGGCTCTTCCGGTTCAGATGAAGGCACTCTTTTGCTTACTGCCGGAACCGACAGGATATTTGAAAACAATTCAATGCTGCAATTTCAGTTTATGTATTGCAATAATCCATTGTCAATAACTGATTTCAATTCATTTTATTCAGGAAATATGTCGGCAAAGGACCTTGCTTTTTCTGAATTCACTGCCTTCGGCAGTTTCACATGGGCAGCAAATCCCCTGCTGAACCTTACTATTTCGGCGATGTGGTTCCCTGACCTTGACGGATACTTTGCCGGTCCTTCAATAGATTATTCATTAGCGGAAAATATTGATTTTTCACTTATCTGG
>JAKLDT010000191.1 GCA_022703405.1 Bacteroidota bacterium
CAGGTTCAGAAGCAACCTGAAGCTTATACGGCATGTTGCAGACTCATCGGGTGCTGAGATTATTCTGGCATTCAAGGGCTTTGCAATGTGGGGTGTTTTTCCGGTTCTCAGGGAATATGTTTCCGGTGCAGCCGCCAGTTCAGTTGATGAAGCCAGGCTTTGTTTTGAGGAAATAGGAGCTCCGGCCCATACATACAGCCCGGTTTATAAACTTACAGATTTTGATAAGATACTGAAATACAGCTCTCATGTTACTTTTAATTCCCTTGCTCAGTATCGGAAGTTTTCTGACAAAATATTGAATTATCCGGTAAAAATATCTCCCGGATTGCGGATTAATCCCGAGTATTCAGAAGTAAGTCATGGAATATACAATCCATGCAGCCCCGGTTCACGTCTTGGTGTTACTGCTGATTTGCTCAGGGAAGGACTTCCTGAAGGAATCGAAGGTTTTCATTTCCATGTCTTGTTTGAATCTGATTCCTATGCCCTTGAGAAGGTGCTTGGAATAGTTGAAGAGAAATTCGGACAGCATTTTCCGAAGATCAAATGGATTAACATGGGTGGAGGACATCTCATGACCCGAAAGGATTATGACACTGATCATCTTATCAGCATACTCAGAAAGTTCAGGGAAAGAACCGGCCTTCATCTTATACTGGAGCCGGGAAGTGCTTTTGCCTGGGAAACAGGAGAGCTTGTTGCTTCGGTAGAGGATATTGTTGAAAATCAGGGTATTGAAACTGCAATCCTCGATGTTTCATTTACAGCTCACATGCCCGATTGCCTTGAAATGCCCTATAAGCCAAAGATACTGGGAGCAACTGATGCCATTGAGGGTAAGCCTGCTTACAGGCTCGGAGGCAATTCCTGCCTCTCAGGTGATGTTATGGGTGACTGGTCATTTGACAGAGAATTGATTCCCGGTGACAGGATCATCTTCCTCGACATGATACATTACACGATGGTGAAGACAACAACCTTCAACGGAGTGCATCACCCTTCAATCGGTATCTGGACTACAGACAATAAATTCAGGCTTATAAAGGAATTTGGCTATCCCGACTACAAAAACCGCCTCTCCTGATTCCTTTTGCCTTCAACCTCTCAACCTCTATCTCCTGTTAATTGTAATATCAGTAACAAGAGTCTTGTCTGAAAGCAAAACTGCATTCACAATCTTTTCAGCAACAATTGCAGGATCCATAAAAGTTGAAAGGTTTCGTTCAACACCGGGCATTTTCCAGAAGTCGGTCCTCATACCACCGGGATAAACGGCGATAATATTCCTTTTTGTACCCTTCAGTTCAGCCCTCAATGCTTCCGTAAATCCCCTGGCACCGAACTTGGCAGCGCAGTAAATTGTTTCTTCAGCCCTTCCTATAAGCGCCGAGGTTGACATGATATTTGCTATTGTAAGTTCTTCTTCCTGAGGAGTCATTCTCAGTATTTCAGTTGTCAGCAGGATCATCCCTTTCAGGTTGGCTTCAAATACCCTGTCGATCATTGCTGATGTCAGTGAATCTGCTTTCACGAACAGCCCCATACCGGCATTATTAAAGAGATATTCTGTAACAAGCTGCCGGCTGACGAGGTGATCACCGAGTTTTTTCACTTCACATTCAGTTCCGATATTACATCTAAATGTCTCAATATCACAATTATGATAAAGATCCCTGAGCTTTGAGGCCGCAGTTTTCAGTTTTTCACCGTCCCTGCCCAGAATTATAACGCTTTTTCCTGCTTTCAGCATTCCCGATGCCAGCTCGAAGCCCAGTCCGCTTGCACCTCCGCTTATTATTGTAACTTTCTTCATATTGTATACTGTAAGTCTTGATTATGAATGCAAAATAAGGAACAATTCCGGAACTATTTTTGCAATAACTTGTTGATTTAATACTTTTGCAGCTCAATTTATGAAAAATGCATAAAAGCAGGCTAAAGACCTGGGCTCATCTGGCACTGATTACCGCAAATACGATTTACGGCGTTAATTATTCGATAGCCAAGGCAGTAATGCCCGATCAGATAAAGCCGCTTGCACTCGTTGCCGTCAGAAGCGTAAGTGCGGCAGCACTATTCTGGATTACAAGTCTTTTTATGCCCCGCGAAAAGGTAGACCGGAAGGATCTCATTTACCTGTTCATGTGCTCTTTTTTTGGTGTTGTAATAAACCAGGTTCTGTTCCTTGTGGGGCTGAATTATACCTCGCCTGTAAATTCCTCAATAATAATTTCAACAAATCCGATATTCGCCTTTATTTTCGCAGCTGTAATACTAAAGGAGAACATTACCTTTCTGAAAGGAATAGGCCTTTCAATAGGACTCTCAGGTGTTCTGATCCTGATTCTGCAGAATGGCACTCCTGACATCAGCAGCAGGACCTTCCTAGGTGACCTTTATACTCTTATAAATACAATAAGCTGGGCTTTCTATACAGTTATTATAAAGCGGATGCTTGAAAAATACAATCCGGTAACTGTGATGAAATGGACCTTTCTTTTTGGTATGTTTACAACAATTCCAATAGGTTACAATCAGCTGAATGCCACTGACTGGCAGGCTATTACTTTTAATGGCTGGCTTGGGATAGGATTTGTTATTGTGGGCGCAACCTATCTTGGTTACCTTCTTATTTCATTCGGACTTAAGAGGCTGAGTCCTACAATAGTCAGCACCTATACTTATCTGAATCCGGTCATTGCCGCATGGCTTGCATCGTTATTGGGACAGGACCATATTGACCTGACAATGATAATGTCAGCTGTACTTATCTTCACAGGAGTCTTCGTGGTGAGCTGGCAGAAAAAAACTTGATTATTTCTCTCTTTTGTTTTAACTTTCTGGTGTTTAAACTGTTTGGCTGTTAACTGACCTCTTCTCAGGGGCTTTTGTTTCTTCTTTCTATAAACACTAAAATCTGAAATTATGAAAACCCAGGTTTTTCTCCCGGAAGGCGCAAATTCACTACTTGCTCTAAAGTTGAAATTTATTGGTCTCAGGCTTTTTTCATATATCCTTGCATTGCTGTTCCTGTTATCAGCAGGAACAGTATCTGTATTTTCGCAGGTGCCAAAGGGCTTTAATTACCAGGCGCTTCTTACCGATGCAGCCGGCAATGCGGTTCGCAACACTGAAATACAGGTAAAAATCAGCATAATGACTGATACAGTTGCACCTGTTATTGTCTGGGAAGAGCTGCATCCTTCAGTCAAAACCGGAGGAAACGGTGTTTTTTCATTTACAATAGGGACAGGACAGCGGGAAGCAACATCCTCTTCAGCTACATTCGGTGAAGTGAGCTGGAGCGTACCTGAGCTTTTTATCCGGACACAGGTTTATTATGAAAATTCATGGAAAATTCTGGGCGCTGCACGTATATGGTCAGTACCGTATTCTCTTGTGGCTGATGAGCTTAGCAAGCCATTTAATAAGCTGTCGGTAAATGGAAGCAGCACTACTGCCGATGAGGCCTTGTTTGAGGTGAAAAATGTTAACGGGCAGACAATTTTTGCTGTTTATAATGAAGGAGTCAGAGTATATGTTGACAACAGCGGAAAGGGAGCCAAGGGTGGGTTTTCAATTGGCGGATTTGCTGATTCAAAATCTGGAGAGCAGGAATATTTTGTTGTTAACAGAGACAGTATACGGGCATATATCTATGATAATCCTCTTATAAAGGGTTCAAAAGGCGGTTTTTCAATAGGCGGCTTTGGTGATTCAAAAGGAAGTACTTATGAATATCTTGTAATCAGTCCTGACAGCGCAAGGATCTATGTTGATAATGCTCCGTCAGCAAAGGGCAAAAAGGGAGGGTTTGCAATAGGTGGGTTTGGATCATCAAAAAGAACTGATCCGCAGAATCTTTTTACTGTAAGTGATGACAGTATCAGGATCTACATTGATGATGAAGCAAAAGGAGCTAAAGGCGGCTTCTCAATAGGAGGTTTTGCTGATTCAAAAGCGCCAAAAAGGAGCTTTTTCAATATTTCAACAGATGCCAGCGGAATAATAAATCCGGCACAGAACAGGATACTCTGGTATCCCGTTAAGAATGCCTTCCTGACCGGACAGGTACTTATTGAACATCCCGACAGCATTGGGGTTAATTCAACAACATCCGGTTATGAATCGAGGGCTAAGGGGGCTTATTCACAGGCAATGGGTTACAGGTCTGTTGCACGCGGAACATTCTCAACTGCAATAGGTAAGGAAGCTTATGCCGGCAGCGACAATTCCTTTGCACTGGGTGCAGGCAGCAAGGTGCTGAAAAGTGATTCTTATGCCTTCGGAGCAGGAGCAATTGCTTCAGGGACAGGAAGCTTCTCTTTCGGCTCATCAGGACGTGATACTGTAAATGCAGTGTCAACAGGGATTTTCACTGCAGCAACCGGCGATTATTCTTTTGCCCTTGGGCAGGGATCAAGATCAATAGGAGCAGGATCAGTTACTCTGGGTGTCAATAATAATGCTGACGGTGATTTCAGTTCAGCTGTAGGGTTTGAAAATACATCAACTGGAAGGCTGTCAGCTACTTTCGGCACCTATAATACAGCCACCGGAGCTTATGCAACAGCCTTTGGCAATAAATCAGTCGCTTCAGGAAAGTGGTCTTCTGCAATAGGTCATAATGTAGAAGCTTCCGGGCCCGATGCAATAGCAATCGGCTCAGATTCATACAGTTTGAATATCAGCACCGGAGAAATTTACAATGCTCCCACTGTAGCTTCAGGATATGGTTCTGTAGCTCTTGGACATGGTGTTTCAGCGCAATCTTATGCATCCCTCGTTGTTGGTCAGCAGAACGTTGAGTCTACAGGTTATAATCAATTTTCATGGGTAGGCACAGATCCATTATTCGTTGTTGGTAATGGGAAGGGTTCAACATCAGGTGTGCCAAACAGAAGCAATGCAATGGTTATCCTGAAAAACGGAAATGTGGGTCTGGGAATTAATTCACCCGATTATAAACTCGATGTAATAGGAGATTCAAGGTTTGTTGCCGGAAGCCTTGGTGTTTACAGTGGCGGGGCAGGAATTCCTGTTGCTTTCAGGATCGGAAGGACTGCTTCTGAGGCTGATCTCAGCATAGCAGCAGTACCCGGACAAGCCTGCAATTTTACAAATCCCGGTGATGCAGTACTCAGAACCAGCCTTCCATCCGGAAGACTATTCATCTCCAACGGAAGCGGTGATCCTACTCTTATTGCCTCATATAAAAAGGTAGGTATCAATGTGGCGGTCCCTGAGGAAGCCCTGCATATTGCAGGAAACCTGAAGGTTACAGGCAATATTATTTATACAGGTACACTCAATCCTCCTGATTATGTATTCCTGCAGTCATACGGGAAGTATTTTACCACTGCGGAAGCAGAGAAATTCATATATGAAAACGGTCATCTTCCCTGGCTGACTTCAGCTAAGGAACAGTCAGTCGGGACCGATCTGACAAGGATGCAGTTCCAGACTGTTGAGGCAGTTGAAAATCTCCAGCTTCAGATTATTGAATTAAAAAAAGAGAATGATTTGCTACGCGAGAAACAACAAGCAGAAATTAAATCACTTAAGGAGGAAATAGATATATTAAAATCAATTATCGGTATGAAACACCCTTAGCCCTGTGCCCTTAGCTCTGCGCCATTAGCCCTTAGCCCTGTGCCCTTAGCTCTGC
>JAKLDT010000192.1 GCA_022703405.1 Bacteroidota bacterium
CGGCACGGGGAATCATTGAAGAGATTTTCAGAAAGATTGATATAAAATTTGATGATTACATCGAAGAACGAAAAGAGTTTGCCTCCGAATTTGTTATTAAGGCACTGAAGAAGAGTGAATAGAGTGAATAGAGTGACTAGAGTGACTAGAGTTAAGAAAGAGATAAAGTTATATAGTTATGAAGAGAATAATACCAATTATAATACTTGCAGTTATACCCGGAATATGGTGCAGGGCACAGCAGGCAGTAACGCTGAAGCAGTGCTATGAGATGGCAGCAAATGCAAATGCACTTGCCGGAGAACAGAAAACCTATGCTGATATTTCCCGGCTGAAGGATGCAAACCTTGTTAAAGGATGGTTACCAACAGTTGATGCTAATGCAAACTTCATATACAATTCAGATGTTGTGGATTTCGCGGCAGCAACATCCGCTCTGCCGGCTATGGCTTCAGTCTTTCACCCGATGCCGCAGGATCAGTACAAACTGACACTTGACATCAACCAGGTTATTTACGACGGAGGTGCAATAAAAAGTGCACGGCAGATGGAACAGGCTGAGCTTAAAGTAAATGAAAAGCAGACCGAAACCGATCTCTATAAGCTGAAGGCACAGATTAACGCTTACTATTTTAATATACTGTTGCTCAACAGGCAGAAGGAGCTGCTCAGCAATTACCTTGATCTGCTTAACAAGCAGATCTCAACTGTTGAAAGCGGTGTTAAAAACGGGGTGCTCCAAAGAACTGATACAGATGTATTAAAATCAGAAAAAATTAAGCTTGAGCAGCAGCTTGCCGAAAATGAACTAAGGAGAAAAGCTCTCTTTAAAATTCTTTCAGGCATGACAGGAAGTGAAATAAGCGAATCGACAACTCTTGTACTGCCGGCTCCAATGGAACAATTTACTCCGGAACTGTCCCGGCCGGAACTGCAACTGTTCGACCTTCGAAGAGATCAGCTCTCCGCCGGACTAAAAATGGTTGAAAGCAAAAGGATGCCCAAAGCATTCGGGTTTGCCACACTGGGATACGGCAATCCTCCCGGCCAGAATTTCTTCAATGATGCTTTTGATACCTATTATATTATAGGTGCAGGTATAAAATGGAATATTTTCGACTGGAACAAGTCCAGAAATGAAAAACAGGCAATCAGTCTGCAGCAACAGATAATTGAAAACAGAAAAACAGATCTCTCTGATAATCTGAAAAGACAGCTTGAATCAAAACTGAGTGAGATCAACAGCCTGAAGGAGCTTGTTAATACGGATTCTGAGCTGATAGAGATGAGAAAAAGAATCACATTGTCAGCAGAAGCACAATACGAAAACGGGACTATAACTGCTACTGCGTACCTGAATGAGCTCAATGCTGAAAAAAGTGCAGTTATTAATTCAGAGTTACATAAGATAAGCCTTGTGCTTGCAGGAATTGAATATCAGAATATCGGTGGAAAAGAAATAGAATAATACAAATTATATGAAAACCAGACTTTTGCTAATATCATTACTGGCTATAGCGGCCGGTTGCAGCAACAATAAAAACGAAGCCGATGCATACGGCAACTTTGAAGCAACTGAAGTTATAATTTCGTCTGAAACAAGCGGGAAGATAGTACAATTTAATCCTGCTGAGGGGACAATGCTTGAAAAAGGCGACCTCATAGCAGTTGTTGATACAACAATCCCTGTCCTGCAGACAGCTGAGATTAATGCAAGCATGAAGAGCGTAAGGACGCGTATCAGCTCTGTCAATGCACAGAATGAGATCTTCAGGCAGCAGATAGAGAACCTGAATGTGAATATAAAAAGGATTTCAAATATGCTTAAGGATGAGGCTGCAACACAAAAACAATACGATGATCTGACAGGGCAGGTGGCTGTTTTGCAAAAACAGATAACTGCCAACAATACCCAGAAGGAATCTGTGACTGCAGAGCTTGCTGTACTTGAATCGAAGAAAGCAACACTTAATGAACAGATCAGGAGAAGCTGTGTCAGATCTCCGCTCAACGGCACCATTATTGAAAAATACTCTGAAGCTGGCGAGATAACAACCACCGGTAAGCCAATTGTTAAAATTGCGGACCTGTCAGTAATTACATTGAAGGTCTATGTCAGCGGCGGACAGCTCGGTAAGGTGAAAACAGGACAAGCCTGCAAAGTAAGAATAGATGACGGAGAGAAAGGATACAGGGAATTTGATGGAACAATAAGATATATTTCTGAAAAAGCCGAATTCACCCCAAAGGTAATCCAGACAAAGGAAGAACGGGTGACAATGGTTTACGCAGTTGAGATAGCTGTGCCGAATGACGGCGCGCTTAAGTCGGGAATGCCCGGGGAAGCAATCTTCTAATAGAATAAAAGATGTCAGTAGTTGTACAAGCTTCAGGATTAAGCAAAAAATTCGGCCAGACTGCCGCACTTGAAGACATTTCGTTTTCAGTGAATGAATCCGAGATTTTCGGCTTCATCGGTCCGGATGGTGCCGGCAAGACAACACTTTTCCGGATAATAACAACCCTCCTTCTGCCCGACAGTGGTGAAATAAAGGTACTTGGACTGGACGGGACAAGGAACTTTAAGGAGCTGAGAATGGAAATTGGTTACATGCCCGGAAGATTCAGCCTTTACCAGGATCTCTCCGTTGAAGAGAACCTGGAGTTCTATGCCACAGTTTTCGGAACCACAATTGAAGAGAATTACTATCTTATTAAAGACATCTACTCGCATATAGAACCTTTTAAGAAGAGGCTGGCAGGAAAGCTGTCGGGAGGAATGAAGCAGAAACTGGCTCTGTCATGTGCGCTGATCCATAAGCCAAAACTGCTTGTCCTGGATGAACCAACTACGGGAGTCGATGCAGTTTCGAGATCAGAATTCTGGGACATGCTGTCGCGCCTCAGGGAGTACAACATCACTGTAATTGTCTCAACTCCCTATATGGATGAGGCAATGAGATGTGACAGGATTGCTCTTATCCAAAACGGAAAACTGCTGGCTGTAGACACACCCACGGTAGTCAAAAATGAGTTCAGAAGGAAGCTTTTCAGCATCAGGTCGGCAGAGAAACATAAACTTATTATTGCCCTGCGTTCCCTTGATGAGACTATAAGCTCATTCCCTTTCGGCGAATCAGTGCATGTAACATTCAAAAATGACAGGCTGCCTGACAATCTCGACTTATCATTAAGGGAGAGAGGTATTAGTGATGCATCAATTACCGAAACCGAGTCAGGCATAGAAGACAGGTTCCTGGAACTCATACAGACAACAGAACACCAGACTGCATGACCGTAAGACCGCACGACCGCATGACCTTAAGACCGAATGACAATGAAAGAGAAAGTAATTGAAGTTGAGAATCTTGTGAAGCGATTTGGTCACTTTACTGCAAATGACAGGCTCAGCTTTGACGTATATGAAGGTGAGATATTCGGATTCCTGGGAGCCAATGGTGCAGGAAAAACAACTGCAATAAGAATCCTTTCAGGTCTCTCATCTCCTACCTCCGGCAAGGTAAAAGTTGCAGGATTTGATGCAGGAACCCAGGCTGAGATGATAAAAAGGAATATCGGGTACATGTGCCAGAAGTTCTCACTTTATGAAGACCTTACCGTACGGGAAAATATAGCCCTCTATGGCGGTATCTACGGCCTTAGCCGTTCTGAAATTACAGAGAGGACCGCACAGCTGCTTGACAGGCTGAGATTCAGGGAGTATGAAAACAAGCTGATATCCGACCTTCCCCTTGGCCTGAAACAGAAACTGTCATTTGCAGTGGCTGTACTGCATGAACCAAGGATAGTCTTCCTTGATGAACCTACAGGTGGCGTTGATCCCATAACAAGAAGACAGTTCTGGGAAATGATATATGAGACTGCAGAAAGAGGCATAACTATTTTTGTAACAACACATTATATGGATGAAGCTGAATACTGTGACCGCATATCGATAATGAATGATGGAAGGATTGTTGCACTCGATACTCCTTCAAATCTTAAGAAGCAGTATAATGTATCAAGTGTTGAAGAGGTGTTTATTAAGATTGCAAGGCCGGGAGTAGGATGACCTCATCCCCCGGGAGAAGGTTCCGATAGCTATCGGAATGGGGTGAGGTGAGACCCTGGAGTAAAGAATTTGAAAGTATATAAGTGAAAATGATAATATGAAACGGTTTCTGGGATTTGTAAAGAAGGAGTTCAGGCACATATTCAGGGATTACAGAACACTGTTTATCCTTTTCGGTATACCGGTTGCAGAGATACTTATATTCGGGTATGCAATAAGCATGGATATTAAAAATGCCGGAGTTGCAATTCTCGATCTTTCACACGATGAAGTCACAGAAAAGCTGTCAGGCAAAATACTATCATCAGGTTTTTTTAAGAAAAGCGCCGACCTCCTGAGCTATGATGAAATAGATCAGGTGCTTAAAAAGGGAAAAACAAAGGCCGTAATAGTTTTTGAGGAAGGTTTTGGCAAAAGGCTTATAAGGGAGGGCAAAGCTTCCCTTAGCATAATTGCTGACGGATCGGAGCCAAATACTGCCACTCTTGTGACAAATTACACAACGGCAATTGTAAATGATTTTAATATTGAAATAGCCGGAAGCGCCCTTAATAACGCATTGAAAATTGTACCTGAGGTGCGGATGTTCTACAACCCTGAACTTAAGAGCTATTCGATGTTTGTCCCGGGTGTAATAACTCTGATCCTCATACTTGTAAGTGCACTTATGACTTCTGTAACAATTACAAGGGAGAAGGAATTCGGTACGATGGAAGTGCTGCTGGTCTCGCCACTTAAGCCTGTGCAGATTATTCTGGGGAAAGTCACTCCATATTTTATTCTGTCATTTATAAATGTACTGGTAATTCTTGCCATGTCGTGGCTTGTATTTGGCCTTCCGGTTAAAGGCAGCATAATACTGCTCCTGGCTGAATCGATGCTTTACATCCTCATGAGCCTGTCGCTTGGAATTCTTATCTCAACAGTTTCATCCACAATGCAACAGGCAATTTTCATCTCCCTTGTCGGACTAATGCTTCCCACAATACTTCTTTCGGGTTTCATATTTCCTATTGAAAACATGCCTAAAGTGTATGATTACCTGAGCCTTATAATGCCACCAAGATATTTTATAACTATTATTAAAGGCATAATGATTAAGGGTACAGGTTTGTTGTATATATGGAAAGAGACTTTTGTACTGATACTTATGACCACAGTGTTCATTGGAATCAGTGTGAGAAAGTTTAAGGTAAGGCTGGAGTGAAAAAGGCTCAAGGCGCAAGACGCAGGGCACAGGGCTCCCTTACAGATAGCTATCGGTAACTAAGGCACCAGGTATCAGGTTTAAGGTCGTTTGTAGTGAGCCCTGGCCTTGTGTCGTGAGTCGTGCGCCAGATCTTAAAAAATGAATATTTTAACTGAATAATAACATAAACATATATGAGAACTATACTTTTCCTCATCCGAAAGGAATTCCTTCAGATCTTCAGGAATAAGTTCATTTCGAAGGCAATATTTGCAGTGCCTATTGTGCAGATGCTTATCCTGG
>JAKLDT010000193.1 GCA_022703405.1 Bacteroidota bacterium
GGAACAGGATATGGTTAATATCCTCGGAGGAAAGGAAAAATAATAAAAACGGAATATCATGGAAGAGGTAAGAAACAACAACGGACAGAACCTGGGAATTGCAGCTCTGATCACAGCGATAATCACATTTGTACTTGCAGTTATTCCCTGCGTGGGACTTATTGCACTTGTCCCGGGTATTATTGCAATAATACTTGCTTCAGTGGGCTTGTCGCAGGCATCAAGAACAAATTCGCCAAAAGGACTCCAGCTGGCAGGACTCATAATCGGAGTTTTAGCATCATTGATTTCAATTTCACAGATCTTTGTTGCAAGCGAAATTGCAAAAAAGGCTGACAAATGGCCGGATGAAATCCAGAATATTGTAAAAGATGTTCAGGATGATGTAATTAAAGACCTTGAAGATGAGAATATTTCTATAAAAATAGAGAGCAATGGCGACAAGGTTGAGATAAATGCTTCAACAAAAGGGAAAGACAAGGAGAAGAAGCTTGAAGAATTGGAAGGATTGACACCGCCGGCCGATACTCTTCAGTAAGAAGGAAAGGATGGCATCTTTCAGAAATAACAGTAATCTGAACAGATATTTTTCAGGGCTTGCAAAGGAGCCTTATCATATAATAAATCTGACACTTGCCGGAGTAATAATAGCTGTAATGGCTTACTCCGGCATTTTTTCACCCGACGGGGATAAATACCCTGTTGCATGTGTTCATGAAAAAATAACAGGCCAGCCCTGCATTTCATGCGGTATCTCACACAGTTTCTCGCTTATTGTCAGGGGAAGGATAGCAGAAGCATATCAATGGAACCAGAACGGAATGCGAGTATTCCTTTTCTTCCTCTCCCAGCTTGTTTTCCGAATCGATTTTCTGAGGCTCTCAGTCAGACGGCCGGAAAGCAGGTCACAGCTTATTATTTATGATTCAGTTGCTTCCGGGTTGTTATTCCTTATCTCATTCTGGCCTTTCATAATGAATATCCTGAAAGGCATTATCTAGTCAGTCTCTTTCAGAATATCATAAAGAAGACTGCTTTCGAAGCCTCTCGACTGTCCGAAGCGGAGCAGCCTGGCCCTGAGGTCATAATCGTTTTTTGCCCTGACTGATTTTTTATGCCCTTCAATGAGCATTTTAAGCATGCTTATATATTGCTCATTGTCAATTGATTCAAGCGCATCGCTTATTGCCTGTGGTGATATTTTTCTGGCCCTGAGATGAAAAGAGATTTTTATTTTTCCCCATTTATTATGTCTGAACTTGTCATTCACAAAAGCCCTGGCGTAACGTCCTTCATTTATAAAATTCTCACTGGTGAGTGTGTTTATTATTTTCTGACAATCAGAAGGGCTCACTCCCCATTTTTGAAGTTTTTCTTCAATGTCCGACCTGCAGTATTCACGCTGTGAACATAAGGCCATTGAATTTGCAAGAGCCGTTTTATATAGTTCATTTTCAGCCATTTTTTCTACCTTTTACAATTCTGTCTTTTCCGTTCAGATCCTTCATAACAATTATTTCACTGTAGCCTGAAAGGTTCATCAATTCACTCATTTCGCAGCCCAGGGCTTCATTTATCTCAAAGTAGATCTTTCCCTGTGATGCAAGCCATTTTTCAGCCCTTGTCAGTATTGCCCTGTAATACTTCAGTGGATCGCTGTCATCCACGAAGAGGGCGCCTGCCGGTTCATACTCAAGAACATTCCTGTGCATGTATTTTTTTTCGGAATGCCTGATATACGGGGGATTGCTTACTATAATGTCTGCACTTATTCCCTGTTTATCAGCCTTTTCCAATATATCATCTTCAAGGAAGGTGATATTTACCCTGTTTATAAGGGCATTACGGCGGGCGGTTTCAAGCGCTTCAGCAGAGATATCAGTTGCCGTTACCGAGGCACCGGGAAGATTTGCGGCAAGGGCAATTGCAATACAGCCTGAGCCTGTTCCGATATCTGTAATTGTTCCCCTGAAATCAGGGTTTTCCCTTATAATGAGGTCAACAAGCTCTTCAGTTTCCTGCCGGGGTATAAGGGTGGCGCTGTTCACTTCAATTGTGCAGTTATAAAATATGGTATGGCCAATGATATATTGAATTGGTTTTCCCTTCTTCAGTTCGCAGACTATCTGAGATATGGCAGCATAATTCTCACCGGTGATTTCTGTGGCGCCTTCATGAATCTGATGCAACTTCAGGTCCTTAATTATAGTCTTCAATATCAGATTAGTCAGGGCAGATATTTCAGCTTCAGGATACAGGTCACGCAACTCCTCCTGAATCCGTAGTCTGATCTGTCTTATTGTTTGTATCTTCATACCCATTTGTCAAAATTAGCAATTTGAGTTGAATGGTTCGGGAAGACGACATAAAATACATGCAGCGCTGTCTCGATCTGGCGGTGAAGGCTGAGGGACTTACATATCCGAATCCCCTTGTGGGAGCAGTAATTGTTCATGAAGGCAGGATAATAGGCGAAGGCTATCACCTGAAGGCAGGAGGACCACACGCTGAAGTGGCTGCAATTGATTCGGTCAGAGACAGATCACTGTTGAAAAATTCAACTATCTACGTTAATCTTGAACCATGTTCCCATTACGGGAAGACACCTCCCTGTGCTGACCGGATAATATCTGAAGGTATAAGGAAAATTGTTGTCGGAGCTAATGACACAAGTGATAAAGTATCAGGCAGGGGAATAGCGAAGCTCAGGGAAGCCGGATGTGAGGTGAGGACAGGCATTATGGAAAATGAATCACGCTACCTTAACAGGCGTTTTTTTACTTTTCATGAAAAGAAAAGACCTTATATTATTCTTAAATGGGCAATGAGCGCTGACGGTTTTATCGACAGGCCAAGGGATGGGAAAAAGGAAAACAAGCCTGTCTGGATAAGCGGAAATCCTGAAAAGGTGCTTGTTCACAGGTGGAGATCGCAGGAGCAGGCAATCCTGGCCGGAGCGGGGACGATAAGGGCTGATAATCCGCAGCTTAATGTAAGAGAATGGACTGGTAATCAACCGTTAAGGCTTGTTCTTACCCGCTCAGGCGCTGTTGGTCAAAATCCGGCTTTTTCCGGACCGACTGGCACGTATATTGTGTTTACTTTATCAAATGATTTTGCCTTGCCCGATGAAGTGAAAATCAGGCTTGAAGAAGGTATTCCCGCTGCAGAACAGGTGGCTTCTTACCTGTGGAGCAGGAATATCAGTTCATTGTTTGTTGAAGGGGGAAGTGAAGTACATAATCACTTCATCTCATTGGGATTATGGGATGAAGCCAGGATTTTTACCGGACATCAGGTTTTTGGAGGAGGAGTAAAAGCCCCTGAGCTGAAAGGAATGAGGCACAGTATGCAGAGCAGCTTCAGTAAAAGCGTTCTGGATTTATATGAAAGGGACTTCAACGCCTCATAATGAGATTGATATTGTGAATATAAATTCGTAATTTTGACATTCAGGATGGGAATAATTATATAAACCAACGATATGAAATCAAAGATTCTATTTCTGACAGCCTTAATGGCATTCCTCTTTGCAGCTGCTTCCGGGCAAAACGGGAAGAAGTACTTCAAAGCAGGAACTGAATTCATGGAAGGCATGAAGTATGAAGATGCGGTAGTTCAGTTTACAAGCGCTATAGGACTGGAGCCCGCAAATGCTGATTACTATCATGCAAGGGGAGACGCTTATCTGAAGCTGAACAAGTATTCAGAAGCACAGGCTGACTTTGAAAAGGTTATTGTGTTTGATGCAAAAAACGTTGAATCATACATCGACCTGGGCTTCATAGGAAATAAGCTTGGTAATTATGAAGCAGCTCTGAAAGCCCTTAACAGGGCCACAGCGCTTGATAAGAGAAATGGCAAGGCTTACCCTGAAAAGGTGATTACCCTGCTGGCTCTTGAAAAGTTCGACCAGGCGCTCAAGGTTGCTGACACAGCTGTAGCTATTGAAGATTCTCCGATGAATTACTATTACCGCGGAATCGTTTACAGAAAGCTTACAAATGATGTTCTGGCTAAGAAGGAGTTTGAAAAGTCTATCTCAAAGGATAAAAAGCTTCCGGAACCGCGTCTTGCACTTGCTGATCTTCTGCTGAATTCAAATACTGCAGAGGCATTGAACCAATGCAATGAAGTACTCAAAAATGATGAAAGGAACACTGATGCGTACCTGATGCGAAGCAGGATATACAAGAAGAATCTTGATTATCCGAATGCAATAAATGACCTTTCAAAGAACATACTGATTAACCCGGATAATGCAGGTTTTTACATGGTAAGGGGTACTTACTACCAGGAGTTTAACCAGCATACAAATGCAATCGCCGATTTTTCAAAATATGTTGCTCTTAACCAGAATGATCCTGACGCATATTTTGCCAGGGCAAAATCGTATGAGGAGATAATGAATTACGAGAAGGCTATGGACGACTATGCGAAGATCACAGTACTTTCCGAGGACGATCCGAAGGCCAGGAGGATGCTTAAAGATGCTGAGGCAAGACTATATGAGCTTAACAGGGAGAAAGTTGCACCTGAAATCACTCTTGTAAGTCCTGTGCCCGTAAAGGATACAATTGAAATAAGAGGCGATAAGGCAGCCTTGCTTATTTCAGGAAAAATAAAGGACAGGAGCAAGCTTAAAATGGTAACGATAAATAATGGCCCTGTCTCAACCGCTGCAGGGAAAAACGGGGAAAGTGAGTTCTTGTCAAATATTGACCTTACAGGTACCGACAAGATCACAATTCTTGCCAAGGACGACTATGATAATGAAAAAATGCTTGTCTATCCTATTAAGCGTACTGAAATAGATCCTCCTTCAATTGCAATAATCGCTCCATATACAACTGAAGACGGACAGGTATATCTTGATTCGAATAATCCCAATATAGCAATTCAGGGAAAGATAAGTGACGCCAGCCAGATTAAATCAATCACAATAGGCGATGTCACGGCAAGTTACAGGAGGGATGAGATGAATCCTTCCTTCACTGCTATCCTTGATGTCTCAAACATGAGCAGGTTCACTGTAATAGCAGAGGATATTCATGGCAACAAGCAGGAAACAGTTTTCAACTTTAACAGGGAAGGAGCAGATATTGCCGCTAACAATCCGATGGGCAAGACCTGGGTTGTTTTCATTGAAAATTCAAGCTATGAGACCTTTGCAAGCCTCGACGGGCCTATCAAGGATGTTGCAACAATACAGCGCGCCCTGGCTAACTACCAGGTGCACAATGTTATACACAAAAAGGACATGACTAAGGCTGAGATGGAACGTTATTTCAGCATAGAGCTCCGCGACCTTGTCAAGAAGAACCAGGTTAAATCGCTTATGGTATGGTATGCCGGTCATGGCAAGTTCATAAACGATGTCGGCTACTGGATTCCTGTTGATGCAAAGAGGGATGATGAATTCACCTATTTCAACATAAACGGGCTAAAGGCCGGCCTCCAGGGCTATGGTGATGTTGTGGTT
>JAKLDT010000194.1 GCA_022703405.1 Bacteroidota bacterium
ATCATGGGTAACATGATGATTGCAGTTTTCTCTATTTCCTTCATAACCTTCTTCTTCCTTAAGGATCAGAGGTTGTTCTTTGAATCAATTCTGATGTGGGTGCCTGAACGGTATACAGAAAATTTCACCCGCGCCCTGCATTCAATTCAAAACCTGCTTACAAGGTATTTCATTGGTATAATCATACAGAGCACTTGTATTCTGATACTTATAACAATAGGTATGACAATAGTGGGGATTGATTTTCAGCAGGCTCTAGTGATGGGAGTGATCCTGGGTATACTTAATGTTATTCCCTATGTAGGCCCCTGGGTAGGTCTGTTTATCGCCCTTATAATGGGTGTGGCTTCTCATATAAACATGGATTTTGAAACTGTTGTAATACCGCTTGTGACATATATGATAATTGTTGAAGCAGTTGTTCATCTTATTGATAATGTGGTGTTTCAGCCAGTTATTTTTTCAAGCAGTGTAAAAGCCCATCCTCTTGAGATTTTCATAGTAGTGCTTGCCTCAGGATTTGCTGCAGGGATACCGGGAATGATACTCGGAATCCCCACATATACCGTTGTTAGGGTATTAGCCCGCGAGTTCTTCTACAATTTCAAGGCAGTCCAGAAAATAACCTCAGGATTGTCACCGGAGAACGTAAACGGAGGGAGTGACGGTGAAGGAAAACATGACCTGCTTGATATCAAGGCCCCTAGGATAATGCGCAGGAAAAAAAAGTAAGCTTTTTAATACTTTTCTAAATTTATGATCAGGATAATATCCAGGATAGCAGGTTTTTATGCTGATGGTTTCAGAAACCTCTCTTCATGGGGCCGGAAAGTATGGATAATAATTCTGATAAAACTTTTTATTATGTTCGCTATTTTAAGGCTTTTCTTCTTCCCGGATTTTCTCAATAAAAAATTCGGCAATGATAAAGAACGCAGCGAATATGTACTCGAACAATTAATAAATTCACCTGATAATCATGACGGAAAACATTGATCTGACCTTAATCGGCTGGTCCAGGGCCCAGTTTGCACTGACTGCCATTTATCACTGGTTGTTTGTACCTCTGACACTTGGCTTATCATTCATTGTGGCTATAATGGAAACACTTTATGTCAGGAGCGGCAATGAAGAATGGAAAAAGATAACAAGATTCTGGATGACACTTTTCGGGATCAATTTTGCAATTGGTGTTGCCACAGGTATTATCCTCGAATTTGAATTCGGGACAAACTGGTCGAACTATTCCTGGTTTGTAGGTGATATCTTCGGTGCACCGCTTGCTGTTGAGGGGATAGTGGCCTTCTTCCTCGAGTCGACATTTATTGCGGTAATGTTTTTCGGATGGAATAAGGTAAGCAGGAAATTTCACCTTATCTCAACCTGGCTGGTGGCAGTAGGTTCAAACCTTTCAGCTCTTTGGATACTTGTTGCAAACGGCTGGATGCAGAATCCTGTCGGAATGGCATTCAATCCGGAAACGGCAAGAAATGAGATGGTCAGTTTCTGGGAAGTACTCTTCAACCAGGTTGCAGTCGATAAATTTCTTCATACAATATCTTCAGGTTTCCTCCTGGCTTCCGTCTTTGTGCTTGGGATAAGTGCCTGGTTTCTCCTTAAGAAAAGGGAGTCTTCATTTGCACGGAGGAGCATGTTAGTCGCCTCAGTCTTCGGCATCCTTGCATCATTTATGAATGCATATACAGGAGATTCTTCAGCCAGGACAATTGCGAAGGTGCAGCCTGTCAAATTTGCTGCAATGGAGGCGCTTACTGAGGGTAAGACAAATGCCGGTCTTGTGGCATTTGGCGTTCTGAAAGAATCGGAAAACAAAGTTGGTGAGAAATACCTTAAGGATTTTCTTTTCAAAATTGAATTGCCGGGCCTGCTTTCAATGATGACCTCCGGAGACAGGGATGCCTATGTTCCGGGTGTCATCGATCTTGTGCATGGAAACAGGGACCGTAACATAATGTCTTTTGATGAAAAGAAGACAAGGGGAGAACTTGCCCGTAAAACGCTTATTGATTATAAAAATGCAGTTAAAGAAGGAAATACAGCTCTCAGGGATTCACTGAAGAATGTTTTTGCAGAGAAAAGTTTCAATAGTGAATATTTCAGATTCTTTGGTTATGCTTCTGTTGAAAAGGCAGAGGACCTGATCCCGGATCTTTCCGGGACCTTCTATTCGTTTCATCTTATGGTAATTCTTGGATTTGCTTTCATAATGCTGTTTGCTCTGACCCTTTACCACCTGTTCAGGGGAACAATAGAAAAGGCACGATGGTTTTTGTGGCTGTGCCTTTTGTCAATACCTCTTCCGTACATAGCCAGTGAACTGGGATGGGTTCTTGCCGAACTAGGCAGGCAGCCCTGGATAATTCAGGACCTGATGCCGGTATCTGCCGCCGTCACCAATATCGGCTCCGGTTCAGTTATTGCAACTTTCTTCATCTTTGCAGCCTTGTTTACAACCCTGCTTATTGCAGAGGTTTCAATAATGGTTAAGCAGATTAAATCAGGACCAAAACATTAGGAGGTAATAATTATGACAACATTAATGATATCACATCTCTTTCTTCAGAATTACTGGTGGATAATTGTATCTGTTCTGGCAAGTTTTCTTGTATTCCTGATGTTTGTCCAGGGCGGTCAGTCGTTCATCTTCACTCTTCCCGGCAACGAAATGCAGAAGACCATGATTGTCAATACTGTGGGTCGCAAGTGGGACCTTACATTCACAACCCTGGTTACTTTCGGCGGCGCCTTCTTTGCATCTTTCCCGCTTTTTTATGCAACAAGCTTCGGCGGGGCATACTGGGTATGGATTGCAATACTCTTCAGCTTCATCCTTCAGGCTGTGGCTTATGAGTTCCGCTCCAAACCAGGCAATGTTTTCGGACAGAAAACCTTCGATATTTTCCTCCTCCTGAACGGAGCTCTCGGACCACTTCTTATCGGAACAGCTGTAGCAACATTTTTCACCGGCTCCAGGTTCAGTCTCGATGAGATGAACAGGGTTACATGGGCCTCTTCATGGTATGGCCTCGAAGCTGTTACCGATGTAAGAAACCTTGCACTCGGACTTGCAGTCTTCTTCCTTGCCAGGGTGAACGGTCTGCTATATATTGTAAATTCTGTTGATGATGAAGATCTTAAGGCCCGTTCTCTGAAAAAACTGCTCCCGAATTCAATACTTTTCCTTGTTCCCTTCCTGTTCTTTGTTATAGCAATACTTTTTTCTGAAGGATTTGCCACTGACCCGTCAACAGGTTCAGTATCAATGGAAAAGTACAAATACCTGCATAACCTCATACAGATGCCACTGGTGCTTATAATCTTCCTTGTTGGTGTTGTGAATGTTCTTTATGGCCTGTATGCAGCCCTGTTCAGGAAGAAAAATGGTGCAATATGGTGCACTTCGATAGGTACAATACTGGCTGTATTCGCAATATTTATGCTTGCAGGTTTCAACAATACTTCATTCTATCCCTCATCTCACGACCTGCAGAGCTCACTTACAATAAGAAATGCATCATCAAGCCTGTTCACACTTAAAACAATGATGTTTGTCTCCTTCCTGGTACCCTTAGTTATAGCTTATATCTGGTATGCGTGGAAGTCGATGAATGTCAATAAGATAACTGTTGATGAAATGAATCTGAACGAACATAAGTATTAAAAAGGTGGAAGGCGGAAGGCTGAAGGCGGAAGGGTGAAAGCAACGGATTTTCCTTCAGCCCTGTTTATATTTATAATTGCTAACAAATTGGAACCATGTATATAACAGAATTACTCGAATACCTTATCTGGCCGGCATTCATATTCCTGAGCTGGATTACAGTAAAATTCGCATTATCGGTATATGACAAGAAATTTCCTGAAAACGGCAGTGTCTCAGAATAAGCCGGACACCAGGGAAGAAACAATATAAATCGGTATTATAAGTGCTGCTGCGCTCATTCCAAGTATGGCGAATGACACTGCAATCAGCACGAGCATAAGGTACCGCCCCTCATTGCCTTTCAGCCTGAGGTCAGAAATCTTAAGTGAAAATAGTTCAAGCCTGCTTACCATGAGCAATGACAGTGTAATGGTCAGGATGCTTATTATCAGCTTATTGCCTGTAATGCTAAGGATGAATTCAGATTCTGAATAATGACCTGCAATTACAAGTGAGATCACTGCTATGGCATTTGCAGGAGTTGCCAGACCCTTAAAGCTTGTTGTCTGGCTCTCATCGAGATTGAAAACTGCCAGCCTGAGTGCGGCACAAACAGGCATAAGTGCCGCCACAAGTATCATAATGTCAGCACCTGCTATTTTAAATGATGCCTCCGGTGAACCTGCCGTGAGGAAATTGTAAATTATTATTGCCGGGGCAACACCGAAACTGACAACATCAGCAAGACTGTCAAGTTCCTTTCCTATGGCAGAATAAGCCTTAAGCATCCGTGCGGAAAAGCCATCCAGAAAATCGAAAACCATAGCAGCCACAATAAACCACGAGGCAGCAACAATATTGCCTCCCGCAGCAAGAATTACTGCAGTGAAGCCTGATGTGAGATTAAGCGATGTAATAAAATTCGGAATATGTTTTTTCATTTGAAATACTGCTTGTTTAGATGTAGAATTGGTAAAATTAAAACAAATTTCGGCTTTATTATTAGTTTTGTACTAATTAGCAAGTGCAGATGACAGACCTTAGAGGTATTAAGATAGCAGTTGATTTTGACGGAACAATAGTTGAGCATGCCTATCCTGAGATAGGGAAGGAGAAGCTTTTTGCCTTTCAGACTCTAAGGGAGCTTGAAAAGATGGGGGCCAACCTTATACTCTGGACTTTCAGAAGCGGGAAAGAACTTAACGATGCAGTCGAATTCTGCAGAAAAAACGGTATTGAATTCTATGCCGTGAACAGAAATTATCCCGAGGAGGTTTACGACGAAACAGTAAGCAGGAAGATTGATGCCGACATCTATATCGATGACAAGAATATCGGAGGATTTCCGGGATGGAGTGAAGTATACCAGATGATCAATCCATTTGAACTTCAGCAGCTTGAAGCGGAAAAGAGAATAACAGCATCACGGAATATTTTCCGGAAGCTTTTCAGTAAAAAGGATAAAAAAGATGAATAGAAGGTTCTCAGCTTATTTAATAGTATTCTCAATAATGCTTCTTACAAACTGGTTTATATCCTGTTCAGGGAAACCGGGAAAAGATGCAGCAACACATTCTGAAACTGAGGCAAAGGCTCCTGCAGAGGAACAGGTAAATCTCATTAAACTGAGGAAGCCCGGTGAAAATGCCGAATTGAAACTTAATCAACCCTTTGAAATTGAGGCAGAGCTTGTTTTTAAAAACAGGACTCCTGATTCAGTTGTGATTGTCTTTGACAGCAAGGTTGTAACTACATTAAGATCAGAGCCGTGGATAGTGTCAGTCGCTAAGGAAAAA
>JAKLDT010000195.1 GCA_022703405.1 Bacteroidota bacterium
AATACGCGAAGATAGACGCTTAGACGCCGAAAAGCTTCACCCTTACATCAATTGCATCATCCTGACATGCTTCTGCACAACAGAAGCATCTGATGCATTTGCTGTCAGTAAGCACAATATGCCTGCTGTCGGAGGGTGATTGCTTTATTGCTTCTGCCGGGCATATCTTTATGCATTTATGACAAGCGGTGCATGATTCCCTCAGAAAAACAGGCCTTTTCTCAAGCTTCCGGAGAAAACTTAATCGTCCCATGAGGAACTTCAGGGCGCTGTTACGGCTTGCCGTGGCGGGAATCCTCTGAAAATCATGCTTTATTATTGTATTAAGCTGCGGGCCATCGTATTCTATTTCAGCTTCTGAACCAAGCCACTTCTTCCTTTCAAGAGCTATCTTGTTTGTTGGAAGCAGCAGGGGATTATAACCGGCTATCCTGCTTGCTGTTATGTCGAGTGCAAGAGGATTTGTCGATCCGAGCAGCAGTCCGACCTGAACAGGTTTTCCTTTAGTCCCCGGTCCCTGTCCTTCCATCCCCATTATGGCATCCATAAGAAAATAATGCGGAGTAATAGTCTCAGTCAGGTCAATAAGAAATCTGCCGAAGCTGTTTCTGTCATTGTATATACCATGCTGCAGGGCTTTTGTGAACCCGGGTATCAGTCCATAAGTATTCTTTATGGCTCCGGTAAAGTACATCAGTTCATGGTTCTTGAACTTGGGGAGGGAAATTATCAGATCAACGCTGTCTGTTATTGAGGCTATTCTGATGCTTCTTCCGTTAATTTTCTTTTCTGTCGGATCTTCAAGAAAATTCACCCAGGTGGCTCCGGTCTTTTCACATACCTGGTGAATGCCACATTTGTCTCCTCTGAATTTTGAAGTATGAACTGCTGGTGAATCCCCGACAAAGACAGTGGCGCCCCGCGACTGAAGATACCTTATCATGGCATCAACAACTGCAGGATGAGTGCTCACACACTTCGAAGGGTCATTCTCGCTGAGGATATTTGGTTTTACAAGGACCTTTTTGTTTGCAGGATCGGGACCTCCGGAAGTTTTGTAAATATCTGAAATAATGTTATATATCTCGTCAGCATTGTAGGCTGTGCATTTCCGGACAGTAACTTTTTTATTCATCGAATTATTTAAACGGCTCAAATATAGAATTATCCTGGAGATGCCGTACAAAAGATTATTTATACAATATGAAATCCTTTAATACGGCTTCTATATTATTAATAATGTATGGGGAGCTTCCCCTGAAGTTGTTCACAAGAATACAGAAAACAAGATCATTGCCTGCCTGTGTTGTAAAATAACCTGCATAGCACCTGACTCTTGTCATCGAGCCGCTTTTGGTTTTAAGGTTCGATTCAAAAAGAGGATCGGTGAAATAAGTTGAGCGAGTACCGCCTCCTTCAGGCAGGGATGAGTAAAACTCCTGAAAATGACTACCCTTGTTTTTCATATAGACAAGAAGCTTTGTGAGAGCTGCGGCGCTTATCCCGTTACGTGCCGACAAACCGCTTCCATCCTCAAGAAACAAAGTAGTTGTATCGGTTCCTGTCCCGGCAAGAAATTCCCTGATTACCTTAAGACCCTCTGTTGTAGAACCAGTGCCTCTGAATTGTTTGCCAAGCTCCTTTACGTAATGTTCTGCATACAGGTTTATGCTTTCCCTGTTCAGCCTGTCGGTTATTTGTGAAAGGAGAGGAGAGACTGTTTCCGTGAGCAAAGTGCTTTCATTTACTGAAATACCTTTTTCAATCCTGACGGTGGAAGGCATTCCAGCAACCTTAATACCTTCATCAATCAGTCTTTTGCTGAGCATAGTGGCAGCAAGGAGCGGCGGGTCAGGAATTGAGCCGTCAAGGGTACAGGCTGATGTGTCGGTGACTATTGTTCCCGATAACCAGCCGCTGTTACTATAGGGTACGCTGTACACATACCAGTTATCCCTTCCGGCATCTCTTTTAAGTCTGCTTGTGAATGAGAACTGAGGCAGTTCCGGAGTTGTTCCTGTAATTTCTGCTTCAGGACTGCCCGGTGCAAACCTTACGCTGATGCTGCAGGTATTGTCGAATACTGAAAGTCCGTAAACTCCTGCGCCATAGCTTACTCCCATATCCTCCCACATCCAGCGGGGGGCAGCAGGTTCATAATCATAGTATGAGTCATCAGAAATTACCCTTCCCCTGATTTTCTTTATTCCTGCATTTTTTGCAGCCTCAGCCCAGCTTCCTATGAAATCACCGTAATGGTAGCTGAAATAATCAGAGCCAAGGCATGGATCGCCTCCTCCTTTTATTACAAGATCACCATCGAGGACTCCTGAGCGTTTGTTAAGGATGCCGGTATAGGCGATTTTTGTCCTGAAAGTATACCGGGGACCGAGCAATTCAATGGCAGTTGCCGATGTTACCAGCTTAAGTGTTGAGGCTGGTATCAGGTTCAGGTCGGGATTAAATGACCAGACCATGTTTCCGCTTCCGGCCTCAGCCACAACAAACGAAACCGAGGCGTTTTTCATAACATAATCGTTAAGAAATTCAGTGAACCTTTCATCCTGGGCATTAACAGTAAGCACTGAAAGGACGGCAAACAGCAAGGTTAATTTCCCTCTTGTCATGAGTTCTGACGGTTCTGGTTGAGAGTAGACAGCAATCCGCATGCTGCCTGAATATCCACACCTCTGCTGGCTCTTATTGTTGTCAGTATTCCTTTGGCGTTGAGAGCTTCCTTGAACTTTAATGTTGCAGCATCATCAGGACTGCTGAATTCCGATCCGGGGATTTTATGGAAACGGATTATGTTAATCCTGCACTTGATGCCATTAAGTATGCGGGCAAGTTCTTTAATGTGGCGTGGAGTGTCATTCAGTCCTTCGAACAATATATATTCAAATGATACCCTCCTCTGGCTGTTGAAATCGAAGTTCCTTATTATATCAAGTACCTCTGCGATAGTATTTGTTTTCTGAACGGGCATCAGTTGCCTTCTTTCTTCGTCGAAGGGAGAGTGGAGGCTGACGGCTAAATGGCAGCGGCTTTTTTCAAGGAATTCCCTGACAGGCGATAGCAGTCCGACAGTACTCACAGTTATCCTTGTCGGACTCCATCCGTATCCCCATGTACTTGTAAGTATCTCAAGACTTTTAAGCACTTCCGCGGTATTGTCAAGAGGCTCTCCCATGCCCATGTAAACCATATTTGTGAGAGAACTGAATTCGGGAAGGCTTCTGAACTGGTTGAGAATCTCATTGGCTGACAGGTTTCCCTGGAAACCCTGCTTCCCTGTCATACAGAAAATGCAGCCCATGCGGCAGCCCGACTGGGAGGAAACACAGATTGTTGCTCTCTCATTATCGGGAATATATGCAGTTTCTATATATCTGTTATTTAGTACTTTGTATAAATATTTTTTTGTTCCGTCACTGCTTTCCGCTGCACTTTCCGGAGCGGTTAGTCCGAATTCATATTCAGCAGCCATCAGCTCCCTTGCCTTTTTTGACAGGTTTGTCATTTCATCAATTGAGCTGATCTCCTTTTTGTAGAGCCAGTCAGCTATCTGTCTGGCAGTAAATGCGGGCAACCCCAGATGTTTTGATACTGATATCAGTTCATTGAGAGTCTTTCCGTATAGTTTCTCCTTTGTCATGTTTATTTGGTCTTGCGGTCCCTTCGTCACCCCTGTCACCCAACTGTCAAAATGTCTTTAACATTTAAGTGCCTGCATCCGGGTATATGTTAAATGAAATTTTTATCTCTGTTAAAGTGTTGTTAAATTGTTGATTACCATATCAGAAATGCATAATATTTGTAAAACATTTCCTCTGAAAAACGGTTATAAAGATATGAATCTTTTACGAAGGCATGGAATTTGAAAGTCTATGCTGACCGAAGGAATAGTTAAATTTAAAAATAAAGAAAAATGAAAACAAGGTATGTTTTTGGATCATTGATGATGGCTGTTCTGGGTGCAACCATAACTCTGTTTGTATATACACGATATTTTGATAAAAGTGTTCCTGCAGTATCACAGGAGAGTACCTCTGCCGAAGTTCAGAATGCAAAGGCCCTTCTAACATCATTCCAGATGCAGGAAGGTCAGGTTGACTTTACCTATGCTGCAGAGCAGACTGTGCATGCAGTTGTGCATGTTCATACAAAGAAAATGATGGGAGGCTATGCACAGAATCCTATACTTGAGTGGTTTTATGGTGACCGTTATTCATCGCGTCCACAGGAAGTCAGTGGTTACGGTTCGGGTGTTATAATCACAGCTGACGGTTATATTATTACTAATAATCATGTGATTGACGATGCTGATGAAGTTGAGGTTAAGCTGAATGACAACAGGAATTTCAAGGCCAGGGTTATTGGCCGAGATCCCAGCACTGATATTGCCCTGCTTAAGGTGGATGCCTCTGACCTGCCATTCGTTAAATATGGCGATTCCGATGCACTTAAGCTTGGGGAATGGGTGCTTGCTGTTGGTAACCCGTTTAATCTTACATCTACTGTAACGGCCGGTATAGTAAGTGCAAAGGGAAGGAGCCTGGGACTGCTTGAAGGAGATTACAGGATTGAATCATTCATTCAGACTGACGCTGCGCTCAATATGGGTAACAGTGGAGGCGCTCTCGTAAATACAAAAGGACTTCTCGTGGGTATTACATCAGCAATCCTGACACCAAATGGTGCTTATGCCGGTAACTCATTTGCAATTCCGATAACAATTGTGAAGAAGGTTGTTGAAGACCTTCGCCAGTTCGGTGAAGTTCAGAGAGCCATTATAGGTGTAAATATAAGGGATGTCAACTCCGATGATGCAGATAAGTATAGTCTTGATAAAGTAAGAGGCATCATGATTACAGGAATTGTTGAGAATGGTTCTGCCGAGGAAGCCGGATTGAAGACTAATGATATCATAATCGGATTCGATGGCGTGCAGGTAAGCACAACAGCAGAACTTCAGGAGCAGGTTGGCAAACACCGTCCTGGTGACAAGGCTAAAGTGAATTATCTCAGGAATGGCAAGGAAGCAAGTGTAACAGTTACACTTAAAAATGTTGCAGGCAATACCAATGTTGTTACTGCAGATATGGGTGTGGAAGTGGTATATGGCGCCAGACTTGCATCTCTTGGTTCTTCAGAGAAAGACAGATTCAATGTTGAACATGGAGTTAAGGTACTTGAAGTTACTGATGGAAAATTCAGGGATCTTGGTATAAGAAAGGGCTATATTATCCTGAGTGTAAATAATAAGAAAGTAAATACTCCTGCTGATGTCCGTCAGTTTACAAATAATGAATCATCGCTGAAGTCGCTTGGTGGCATACAGGCTGATGGTACAATCTTTAGTTATACTTTCGGCAATTAGTCGGGCTGCTTTTGTTAAATTG
>JAKLDT010000196.1 GCA_022703405.1 Bacteroidota bacterium
AATTGTTACAGGGCCGATAAGTCCCATTGCCTGCAGAGGCTGAACTTTATTCTTCTCGTTGGTCCAGTACTGGGCTATGGGATTGTCAGTCAGGGATTTCATATAGTTGCCCATAGATGTGGCAACAAGTATTTCCAGATCATTTCTTCCGGGTTTGAGGTAACCTGTAAGCTCAAAGATCCGTCTTCCGTACCACCTGGTTCCCAGATCATTCCCGTTTATTTTCAGTGTACATAATCCGTATACTTTTCCGGCATTCAGGAAGGTCCTTGCACTTATGTTATAACTTGTAAAACTGTGCCGGTACTTAACTGTTCCTGCAAAGTGGATGTAATCAGGAAGATCTTTCAGGTCCTTTAGCTTATCGAGGTAAATGTTTTTTACTGAACCATCGTTGCAGTGAGTGAATTCAGCCATCCAGCCTTCAGTGAATGTTTTTATTTCATTGCCCTCTGCGGGAAGTGGTTTCCATTCCTCACCCTTGCCTGTTTTGTCAAACACGAAAAGAAAAGATTCGGCAGGTCCAAGGTCAAGATTGAATTTATCGCCCTTTTCAAGTTTTATCTTATACCTTCTCCCTGTTTCCGGATCCCATTTCCAGCAACTACGCCGTGAGCTGATATCTCCTGAAAAAGTAAGCTGGGTTTTATATGGATTATTCAGACTGGAGTTTATCAGGTAAATTAATTCTGTCCCGTCATCAGCCTGATACCTGTTCTGCATCACAAACGGATCAGGTTTTTCAATTTCAAGGTAAGGTCTGATATTGTATTTTTCCTGCACAGACCTGAACCAGCCGATGAAGTCCTTTTCAGGTTTTTCAAGAAGAATGAAACTGTCAGGAAAGGCCTTCATTTTCTCTACGAGATCGATAACTGTTTTATCATTCTCCTCCCAGTCTTTATACCCTAATGATTTTGAAGGAAATGATTCAACACAGAAGATCCTTCCTCCGGCATTGATGAAGTCGAGCATTCTGGCCGCGGTATCCGGATGAAGTGAATCCACTTTCACAAGGAAAAGTGTATTGTATTTTCTTGGACCAAAATGCATGAACCCCTCTTTCATTTCACTGTCCCTTATCACGCCCTGGGATACGTAGTCACATCCGTTACCGTTCTTGTTGATTGCTTCCCACACAAGTGTGAAATAATCAACATGCGTAACAGATGGAAAAGGTTCCATCGGCGCTCCGATGAGGCTCCACATATCGTCAACCGGGGGAAGGATTGCAATATCAGCAAACATCATAACGTTCTGAAGCAGTGATGATAACCTGCCCTTATATTCATTAAAAATGCTGAACCAGGGCCACCAGGTATTTTTCTCATTATAATAGGCGCCATATCTGATCCAACCAGGGTATGGAGCCTCGGGAGGAGAATAGTTGAACCCGTGAAAGATTGAATGAGTGATACCAGAAATGATAGACTGATCGCTTCCGATCTTCAGGTTTTCAAGGGAAGTATTGAACACTGTATAGGTATCAGTCATTTCCTCGCAGCTCACAAGCTTTTTCCCTTTAAGATGTGCTGCCGAGGACACATACTTGTTAACCATTGTATATGCCCTGCCTCTTCTGTAGTCATCTTCCGGCATCTCTTCACCTATTTTGTGCTTCAGCCAGTTCATTGTCCATGATTCACCTTCAGGTATGTCATAATCGAAACTGCTTTCGAGCGGGAAGAGCCCTCTTCCGTAAGCCTGGGCCCTCGATTTCACATTCAGGTTACGGCACCATTCAAGATAAGTTTTTGTCAGGCTTTCATTAAGCAGGGAGGCTTTTGTAAAATCAAAGTCATACCGTACCCTGCGGATTTCATTCTCCAGGGCAGGTGATAACTTAACGTTGTAACTGAAGTCAGTAACATTGCCCATGCCCCCTGTTTTAAAGAGGATGAACGGCAGGTAAGGCATAAGGTCATAACCATTCCTTTCAATAAAATATTCCCGCATCCTGCTTGTCCAGTTTGCTCCTTCAAGCTCAAGACTGTCAGTAAACAGGGCTCTTATGTGACCTGAAAGAGGCCCGATGCTTCCCTCAATTGTTCCCGACATATTGTCAAGGTACTTCCTTACAGCCAAGTTGTTATAATGATCCAGTACCGGACCGGTGGCTCCCGGGACTCCGTTAATAACCTGCATGAAGCCATTGATCTTCACCAATCCTATGATTGCGTGTTTTCCTGCAGGTACCGAAATCCTGTAACTCTTTTTCCCGGCTTCAGGCTTCAGCTCAGTAATCTGTTCAGGTTTTTCAAGAGGATCGGGTACAAGCTGCAGGGACAGCAGTTCCATTGTCCTTCCGGGGAAAGGAGAACTTATTGCAGGATCGGCCTCTCTGAAAAGTTCATATTCAGAGATCTCATAATCTGCAGGTCCTGTTAATTTTTTAACAGCAACTGTCACAACCTGAGAGCGTTCATTGTCCTCAAGATTTTCTGATCCGAAGGGCCAGCCTGAGCCGACAATGAGGTCGCAGGTCATGCCAAGGTTTTTTGCCTCATCAAAAACAAGTTTCAGCAAATCTATCCATTCATCACTCAGCCATTTAACTGATTGTTTTCCCAGATCATCACCTTCCGACCGTGAAGGAAATTCTACAGGATTTATCTCAACGCCACCTATGCCTGCCTCTTTCAGCAGCCTCAGTTCCCTGATTAGTTCCCCTGCTTCAATCTTGTTCCCGTTCCACCACCATCTAACGTAAGGATGATAAGAAAGGGGAGGATCTTTGAATAATTCATAGAGACCGGTTACCGGTGAACGGCTCCAGGCTAACGGAAAACCATCATAAATGTTATTAATACAATTATTATGAAGTATTGGTGCAAGTGTAAATCCGCCGGATACTATCACACTGTTTGTTATGAATTTTCGACGATCCATATTCTGATGCCATTATTATTTTACAAAGGCTTTCACAACAATAGCTTCCCTGCCGGACTCATTAATCAGTCTGTATGCGCCGGCAGCTGCCGGAACAACGAAAGTTTCAGCATAACTGAACCTTTGCTTTAACCCATTTTCGGTTTCAAGTATTATGCTTTCTCCTTCCACCAGGCTGAGAACATGACACTTGTTTTCAGTACTTACTTCGATGCTTTTCATGAAGTGAAACCTGTGCACATCATACAGGTGTGTTTCATGGGTTGGGAGATGATATAGCTTCCAGTCATCACCTTGGCTGATCAGCACAGGTTTTGCTACAAGCTTTTCGGTAACATAACTGCCTTTCCTGTCAAAATACAGATTCTCAAAGGCGCGCCGGATGTTTAGCTGCCTTGGCTTTCCGTCAAGGTCGAGACGAAGCCAGTCGTACATTTTGAAAGTGAAGATATAGGGAGTTGAACTGATTTCGAGTACAAGGTTGTTCATGCCCGATCCGTGTACAGTTCCGTAAGGGATCAGGAAGAGATCATGTTTTGAAGCAGGGAGTTTCTGAACGTACTTCTCTATGTCAACTTGTTTTTTTTCAGCAATACTTGTTTCAAGTTCCTTCCTGAATTTATCAGGATCTATATCTTCCTGAAATCCAAGATATATTACTGCATCATCTTTACTATCAAGTATGTAATATGTTTCTTCCTGGGTGAAATCTTCACCAAAATGTTTTTTTGTGTAGCCTGGCCTGGGGTGGCACTGGACAGACAGGTTACCCCCATCAAAAGTATCAAGGAAGTCGAACCTTATCGGGAATTCGGTACCGAAACGCTTATGACAGTCACCCAGTACGGCTCCTGCTTCCTGAAACATAAGGAAGTCAAATGAAACCTCGAGCAGCCTGCCTGAGCTTTCGAACAGCAGACCGTTTTCTGGCACTATCAGTTCAAATGACCAGGCATAATTCGGGACATCCTTGTTAAGCCCGTCAATATTCTTTTTGATCCATTTTCCGCCCCAGGCGCCGGGTTCAAACCAGGGCCTGACCCTGAAGTAATTCAGAGACATTCCTTTCAGCCCTTCCCTCAGGGCAGCTCCACTCATAAAAACAGGATTTTCCGGGTCCTGTCCGTCAACAATTACATCAATTGCAGGCAGCAGTTCTTTTTTAAGCCGGTTAAGTACTATCCAGTCGATGAAATAGAACCTCTTGTACATCTTTTTCGGATCATTGGCTGAGGCTACACCAAGGTTTGTTATGCTTCCTGACCGTGACCTGAACTGGATCTCGTTCTTTGGCAGGTCGATATAGATAAGCAGGCCCTTCCACCCGGCAAGAGAGGCCCCCGGACCGAATATAATGCTGTGCTGTGAATTTGTGTCAGGTGTAAGTTCCTTTATTTTTTTCAGGTCATGAAAATCTTCGATCCTCAGGCTTGTCCTGGTCCCGAACAGGGCATCTTCACCCCTGTTAAAAGGAGCGATAAGCTGTTCAATATCATCAGTATTTTTCAGGTAACTGACAGTATCAAACCAGGTTACATTAAGATTCTTTTTCTGAAAGATGCCATCGAGGCAGTTTCTGAAGTGATCAAAGAATACTCCGCCATAACCTTCAATTGTTATTGTCTTATGTTTCAGTATCAATTCAGCAAGTGCATCATAGCCGGCTGATATCACTCCCTCTTCAAGGAGGAAGGATGGATATATATCATACCTGCCTACCTTTACTCCCGGTTTGATCCGGGGCAAGATGTATTGTGCAGTTTTACGCCACTCCTTTTTCAAAATATACTCTTTTTGTTACAGAGGGCTAATTTAACGATTATGATCAACAATTTTATTAACCACGGAGGACACGGAGTTGCACGGAGCAATACTGATTTAATTATTTGATATTTTTGCCATTACTCCGTGAACAACTCAGTGCTACTCCGTGAACTCCGTGGTTAATTTTAAGCTATCTCCCAATCACAGCAACATACCCCCCGTTTTTCGCCATTGTAATTTTTAAGGTTCCGGGAGTTTTTAATGTAGTTGATGTTTTCTTCAGCTCTTTCGCTTCCTTATCTGAGTTCTTTGTGTCGGTCCACGTTTCTGCTTTATAATTTCCCGGCAGCAAAAAATCAAGCTTTATCTCAACTGTTTTTGCCTTGCTGTTATTCATGACACCTATGTACCATTTGTCGCCGCTTCTTTTTGCAAGGGCAATCCATTCCCCCGGATATCCTCCCAGAAATTTTATGTCATCCCAGGTGGTCGGCACTAACTTCAGAAAATCTGATCCCGGTTGACCGAGGATATTGTCAGGATGGTCGCAGACCACTGTAAGGGGGCTTTCGTAAATCACGAATTTTGATAATTCCGCCGCCCTTGTGTTCCAGACTATTGCAGGTACCTGTTGCTTAAACTGCTCACGTGTAACATTAAGAAAAGCTCCGGGAGTATAATCCATCTGACCGGCGAGCATCCTTGTAAAGGCAAGTTTTATGTTATGCTCAGGGCTCATTTTA
>JAKLDT010000197.1 GCA_022703405.1 Bacteroidota bacterium
TCGACATCCCCCCTGCGGATAAGATCAAAAACAAGCTTCTTAAGATCGTTCATGTCACTCTTCATATCGAAGAGAATCTTGTAAAGCAGTTCCCGTTCAGAGGCAAAGGATCTTTCCTCTTCCTTTCTTATAACAGCAGGCAGTTTAATTCCAGTATAATCAGGAAGATAATTTCTTAAAGTTGCAGCATTAATCTCCCTTTCGCTTTCAATTATAGAGATCTGTTCTGTTATGTTTTTAAGCTGCCTTACGTTTCCCGGCCATGAAAAATTAAGCAACAGGTTTTTTGCCTCACCGTCAAGTCTTATGGCAGGCATCCTGTACTTTTCAGCAAAATCGACAGAGAACTTTCTGAACAACAGAAAGATATCCTCACCCCTGTCGCGTAAAGGGGGTATACGTATCGGTACAGTATTAAGCCTGTAAAACAGGTCTTCCCTGAATTTACCTTCATCAATTGCGCGCGGAACATCAACATTGCTGGCAGCTATAACCCTGACATTTGTTTTCTGAACCTTGGATGAACCAACCTTTATGAATTCACCTGTTTCAAGCACCCTTAACAGACGCACCTGTGTTGAAAGCGGAAGTTCGGCAACTTCATCAAGGAAAATGGTTCCACCATCAGCAACTTCAAAATAACCTTTTCTGCTGTCGGTTGCGCCGGTGAATGAACCCTTTTCATGACCAAAAAGCTCTGAATCAATTGTTCCTTCAGGTATTGCCCCGCAGTTTACTGCAATATATTGTCCATGCTTCCGTGTACTGTAATTGTGAATCACCTGGGGAAAGATCTCCTTTCCTGTTCCGCTTTCACCCGAAATCAACACTGAAAGATCTGTTGGCGCAACCTGTGCAGCGATGTCAATGGCCCTGTTAAGACCCTCATTGTTGCCTATTATACCAAATCTCTGCTTAATGTTCTGCAAATCCTTCATCACTTTTATTTGGAACTGCGAATTTAACGCTTTTTTAAAACATAGGGAAATCCAATTTTAGTAATTTAGCACAATGAAAACTCCTAATAATTACAAAATTGCCGGCATAATACCTGCCCGTTACGCTTCATCAAGATTTCCGGGAAAACCGCTTGCAATGATAGGCTCCAGAACTATGATCAGGAGAGTGTTTGAACAGGCTTCCAAAGCACTTGAACATGTATATGTTGCCACTGATGATGAAAGGATTTATAAGGCTGTTACTGATTTTGGAGGTAAGGCAATAATGACTTCACCCGACCACATGAGCGGCACTGACAGGTGTTCTGAAGCAGCAGATAAAATTATGGAGAATACCGGCTCAGCTGTTGATATTGTAATTAACATACAGGGAGATGAACCATTCATAAGACCTGAACAGATAAGGCTCCTTGCCGACTGCTTTGATTCAGAAGAGGTTGAACTGGCCACTCTAATCAGAAAAGTTGATACCGGAGAGGATATTTTCAATCCTAACCAGCCAAAAGTTATTGTTAACATATCGGGCGATGCCATTTACTTCAGCAGGTCAGTAATACCATTTATAAGAGATGCCGAAAAAGCAGTATGGGCTGAAAAGCACACATATTTCAAACATATAGGCTTATATGCGTACAGAACCGAAACACTTAAAAAGATTACAAAACTGCAAAGGAGCACGCTGGAACTTGCCGAGTCGCTTGAGCAAAACCGGTGGATTGAGAATGGTTTTAAAATCAGGACTGCCATAACAAAATGGGAAAGTATCGGGATCGATACTCCTGAGGATCTGGAAAAAGCACGGCTCATACTTGAAGAATTTGATAAAAATTGTTAATTTTAGCACAGTTTTTGTTGTGAAAGGAACTAAATGCTGTTTATGAAGAAAGGTTTACTCTTTATCTTCTTTTTAATGACTGCCTTTACCCTTTACTCCCAAAGGGACACAACAGTATTTGCTTCTTCTTATGCCGGCAGGGATAATATCCGGGATAACAACAGCTCAGGCGTTACTATTTATCCTGTCCCGGTGAGATATAATAATTTCACACTCAGGGCAGAAAAGGAAATTGTATTTGTCAAGATAACAAATATTATTGGTCAGGATATTTTTAAAAGCAAATATGGCAACCAGCAACAGGTGAGAATCTTCCTTGATAATCCAAAAAGAGGAATGTACCTGGTGACAATTAACTTCTCCGACGGATCGAGAGTCGTTAAGAAAATAATGGTTGAAGAATCGGAGTAATTAAATTTGAAATTGATTTCTGCCTTATTAAGGTTCTGAAACATTTCATTCCAGCCTAAACAATCTGTTCATCTCTTTGTTACTTACATTAGTTAGATGTAATCCAGAAATCATTAAAACAAGTCTTATGGAAGACAGCCTGAATGTATTTTCAATTAAGGATCTTGAGAACTTTTCCGGCATCAAAGCCCATACTATCAGGATATGGGAGAAAAGATACAATATTCTTGAACCAGACAGAACTGATTCAAACATAAGAACTTACAATGAATCAGAATTAAAGAAAATTCTGAATATCTCCTTCCTCAACAGGAACGGGATAAAGATTTCAAAGATAGCCAGGCTCGATGAGGATGAGCTTACGAGAAAGGTGATGACAATCAGCAGCAGGAATGACTCCAAAACAAGTGATTTCCAGCCTGGAAAAATGCTGACTTCTGCGATAAGATTCAATGAAGCCCAGTTTCGCGACAGTTTACTTGCACTCATTGAAGAGCACGGGATCGAAGATTCATATTGCAGATACATCTCTCTTCTGCTCGAAAAAGCGAGGATCCTATGGCAGACGGGAAGCCTTTCAAGGGCTCAGGAACAATTTGTAAGGAATACAGTCAAACATATACTGATTTCCGAGGATCTGAAACTCCGGAAAACGGAGAATACCACTTCAGCCACTGTGGCAATGATAAATACTTCTGCAGATAACCTGAATGAGAATAATTTTCTCTTCTATAAGCTTGCACTGCGAAAAAGGGGCTTTGATGTCATTTATACAGGCGGCATACTTCCTGCATCAGAAGTAGTTGAGATTTATAAAACAAAATCCTTTGAATATCTTGTTGTCAACTCCGGATCATTTGACTTTTCTGAAAGAAAGATTTCATATTTCAGGAATATCGGCAAATCTCTCATGCTCAGGAAGATAGTATTCTCAGACTTGCATGAAATAAATGAAATAAAACACCCGGATAAACTTATTTTCACAAGCCTTCCGGGTGAATTCCTTGAAATCGCAGATTCACTGTCTGCAATCAGTTAATACTTACAACAATTGACTTTGCTATATCAAGAGCAGTTGTTATAGTACTAAGATCTGTAAACAATTCTCCGGTACTGCCGTTATAATGGCTATGACCGATTACTTTAGCAGGAATTGAATCATTCCTGCTTTTCATATCAATAACTGCTTCATATACAAGCGCAGGCTGACACGACATCTTATAGTACTCATCACCGGGATATTTGTTATTTGTCCAGTATTCATTCCAATCCCAGTTCTGATTTATCTCAAACATAACCCTGAACTTCTCCGGCAACTCGTTGTCTGACCTTGCATATAGTATAAATCCTTCAGTGGGAGTTGCACCCGAGTACGAATCGGCCACAGGATTCTCAGGTTCTGGCATAAATACTCCGTCAGAAGCCTTTATCCCTCTCTTGTGAGCCCAGTATGGTAAAGTCTCGGGAGCTCTCTTAGGGGCTGAAGTCCAGTGGCTTCCCTCAGTTTTTCCATACTTGAAAATTCCGGTTGCAACTGAATATGGGACAAACAGGGTTTGTATATATTTACCGTCCATATCTTCAATCCAGGCAGCCATGAGTGGGTAATAGAATGATTTTCCTCTTGTAAAGTCAATTACAATCTGTGGTCCTTTCCCTTCTGCATTTGTTTTCACGACAGACTTTTCTTCAGGCACTGCAGCGCCTTTCTTCATACTGGCCGATGAACAAGCCGTTAACAAAGAAAAAATCAGTAAAATGATTATTCTGTTCATATTCTTTTCTCTTAAAATTCAACAATAATACCAATTGTGGGAAGCACTGTTCCACTTTCATTATTCAGATATTTCATACTGTACTTCAGAGGATCTGAAGGGTCAGTGAGCGGCTTGCCGGAGTTGTCAGTTTCCCTTATAAGCAGATCAGGCTGATCGGCTTTATGATTATATACGTTCTGTACATCGGCATAAAGCATAAGTGACCATTTATTAAAATAGTATTGTTTGTCAACTCTAAGGTCGAGCTGATGGAATGCGCTCAGCCTTGCTGAGTTAAACTTTGAATAATCGAGGTAAGCCCTTCCCTGCAGATCCCAGGCTGCTTTATACGATGATTTTTCAAAATCATACGGAGTGTAGGGAGCACCACCTACAAATCTCCATTTAAAGCCAACATCCCAGTTGTTCCTGAATTTTTTTGTTCCGGTAAGGTTGAAGAGATGCTTATTGTCCCATGATGATGGTATCATGTTGCCTGCAAGGTCTTCAAATTCGCTCCTGACAAGAGTATAAGAGAATACGAGGTTTATGTTCCTGAATTCCTTTACCCTTCCAAGCAATTCGACACCATAGGATCTTCCGCTGGCAGATGATGTAAGAGCTTCATCACCGAATATTCCATAGTCAGCGCTTTTACTTGACAAGGGAACTGAATCCCTGAGCGAAAAAGGATAGTTTGAATACTTCTTGTAAAAACCTTCAAGCGTAAACTGAATGTTCTCCATCGGTATCAGCTCAAGACCTGCAACTATATGGTCTGCCGTCATATACTTAAGATCATTTTCCTTGTTAAGCATTATTCCGCCTGAATTTGAGTGTCCCAGTGCAGTATATGGAGGAAGCTGGAAATATCTTCCTGTTGAAAAATTCAGGTTCAATTTCTCTGAAAGCCTGTATGATGCTGATATTCTGGGCGAAAGCTGCTTCAGGGGATTCATCATTGAAGAAGAATAAGAATTGAAATCGCTCCTTAAGCCGAATGATGCCGTCAGCTTAGATTCAAGAAATGACCGGCTAACCTGACCAAAAGCACTGTACTTTCCTATTTTAAGGTTTGTATCATAATCAAGAAGAAAAGGGAGAGATCCTCCTGTATAAAAAAGCTGGTAGTTTGAGGTCCTGTAATGCCCATACTCACCACCTGCACCATAGGTAATTCTTAAGCCCTTTTCACCAAGTATGGTCCTTTCGTATCTTGCCTTTATCTCACCTTCGCCTGAAAGATAGTCAAGCGTTTTGCTCGTGTCAGCTTCAATGTTGTTTTTGAACTTGTACTGTGAATTGTTAAGGTAATTACGGCTTAACACCCATGTATCAAAGCCACTGTCACGATAGTGCTTGTAAAC
>JAKLDT010000198.1 GCA_022703405.1 Bacteroidota bacterium
GGCTGCTTCAATTCTTGACTTCTGACTGCCGAAAAAAAGAGGCAGGGAAAGACCAGCCTGAAATCCGTTATATCTTCTTGCATTCTGATAGGTGTTTGTTCCGGTAAAATAGTTCAAAAACAGGTCCGGCAACATTTTATTCTTTTCAACACGAAGCAGTGATTCAGAATACAGATCCTGAATTTGAATCAGACGTACAAGGGGATTTGAATAGATATCCTGATCCTCGGGATTTAATATTTCAATTTCATCAGGAACAGAAATTTCATTTGAAAAATTCATAAGTGTCTTAAGCTTCTGACCAGCTATTTCAATACTGTACCGTATGCTGTTAAGGTCAAGCTGAGCCTGTTTTTGCCTTGCAACAATGTTGAGTCTTTCCATTTCACTCATATCCCCGCTAATCCTTTTTGTGTCAGCACTTTTTGCAAGGGTTGCATAAAGGCTGTCTATTTCCTGCAATATTTTTTTGCGGTTTTGTAAATTCTGTATTTCATAATAAGTTGAAGAGAGTTCTTTTGCCAGATTTTGCTTCACTGCTTCCAGTTCTGTTTCCGCCCTTGTCAATTCAATTTTTCTTGAATTTCGTTCTGCCGTGTAAAGTGTGGGGAAGCTGAAAGTCTGTTCAACACCCCAGACATTTATCGGATAACCGTTTTCTGCAATATTGTTTTCATCCTTTCCGTATGTAACAACAGTTTTATCAATATCAAATGCTGTTGATACAAGAGCCTTACTCTGATCAACCCTCAGAGTGTAAGCCTTTATCTCCCTGTTGTTTGCATAAGTGGTTTCAATAACTTTTTTCAAATCCATTTCAACGGACTGAGAATGTACAATACCACCAACAGCAAAAAGCAGAAGGACAAGCACAAGTGATTTGAACCTGATTACCCTGAAAGGGAACAGGCTTATGCTTTTTACATTGTTGAAAATCTCAAAAAGAAGAGGCAGGGCGATCATTGTAAGCATTGTTGATGTTATAAGTCCGCCAATAACAACTGTAGCAAGAGGACGCTGAACTTCCGCTCCGGCACCAGTAGATACTGCCATGGGAAGAAAACCCATTGCAGCAGCTCCTGCAGTAAGCATCACGGGCCTCAGCCTGTCCCTTGTACCTTTTAAAATCAGTTCCCTGATATCAGAAATACCTGCGTGTTGGAGTTCTTTTAAATGCTCAATCAGAACTATCCCATTAAGTACTGCAATCCCAAACAAGGCAATGAAACCAACACCTGCAGAAACGCTGAACGGCATACCCCTTAGCCATAACAATATTACCCCTCCAACTGTAGCAAGAGGTATCGCGGTAAATATCAGAAGAGCATCCCTGAATGATCCAAAAGCGAAATGGAGGAAGATGAAAATAAGCAATAAGGCAACAGGCACAGCAATCATTAGTCTTTTTGTTGCATTCTGAAGGTTTTCAAACTGACCACCATAGACTATGTAATTACCTGGTTCAAGCGCAATTTTACTGTCAACAACAGTTTGTATATCCTTTACAACCGACTGTAGGTCGCGATTCCTGACGTTGACACTTACCACGACCCTCCTGTGTGTGTTTTCCCTTGAAATTTTGGCCGGGCCTTCAGAGTATTCAATACTTGCAAGTTCCTCAAGCGGGATCTGCAAGCCATTATTTAGTGGAACATAAAGTTGTCTAATATCTGTTATATCGGTCCTGCTCTCTTTCCTGAACCGGACAACCATGTCAAAGCGTTTTTCACCCTCAAATACAGCGCTGGCAATCTCTCCTCCGAAGGCAGTTGACAGATACCTGTTAAGTACTTTAATATCAAGCCCGTAATAGGCTATTTTCTCCCTGTTGTAATCTATCCTGACCTGGGGTAATCCTGCTGTTTTTTCCAATATCACATCTCCGGCTCCTGGTATGTTTTCAATGAGCGCTTTGACTTCAATTGCTTTCCTGCTTATATAATCAAGGTCATCTCCGAAAATTTTTATGGCAATATCGGACCTGACACCAGTAATCAGTTCATTGAACCTCATTTCTATAGGCTGAGTGAACTCATAATCTATACCGGGAATTGCAGAAAGGGCCTCCTTGAATTTCACAGCAAGCATTTCCTTGTCTTTTGCCGTAACCCAGTATTTCCTGGGCTTAAGTTTTATAATCATGTCTATTTCTTCCATAGACATTGGGTCGGTTGGCACTTCTGCCGCTCCAATCCTGCTGACAACCTGATCAACTTCCGGAAATTTACTGATCAGGATGTTTTCCATCTGTGTTGTCATCTCAATTGTTTTGGTGAGAGAAGTACCTGTTTTCAGTACAGGCTGAATAACAAAATCTCCTTCGTCAAGAGTAGGAACAAACTCTCCTCCTATTCTGGTAAAAATAAAGATTGTAAATACAAGCGAAAGAAGAGCTATCCCAAGCACTGCCTTTTTATGCCGGCATGACCAATGAATTACAGGATTATATGACCTGTAAGCGAGGGCCATTATCTTGTCTGATATGTTTTTTATTCCTCCATTCTGTGGTTTCAGGAACAGTGAAGAAGCAACAGGCAGCCATGTCAATCCGAAGATCATCGCACCGATAATAGCAAAACAGAATGCGATAGCCATTGGCCGGAACATTTTTCCTTCAACACCACTAAGCGAAAGTATCGGTATAAAGACTATTAGAATAATTACCTGACCGAAAATAGCAGAGTTCATCATCTTTGAAGATCCCTCAAAAGATATTTTGTCCATCAGAGATTGATGCAACTCTCCAGATGACCCTTCCAGTTCTTCCTTCTTTGTAACTATTTTTAAAGCTATAAATTCGACTATTATTACTGCTCCATCGATTATTATCCCGAAGTCAAGAGCACCCAGGCTCATGAGGTTGGCATCGATTCCAAAGATGTACATCATTGATATGGTGAAAAGCAGGGCAAGCGGAATCATTGAAGCAATGACAAGTGCCGATCTTAAATTGCCAAGAAGCAATACAACGGTTATTAATACAATCAATGCGCCCAGAATAAGGTTTTCCGCAACAGTCGTAGAGGTCTTGCCAATCAGTTCCCCCCTCTCAATTACAGGACTAATATAAACTCCCTCCGGCAGATTCGACTGAATTGCCTCAACACGCTTTTTTACTTCGTTTATTACTTCTTTTGAATTGGCGTCCTTAAGCATCATAACCTGCCCGAGTACAGTTTCTCCCTTTCCGTTTGCAGTAATGGCTCCAAACCTGTTTGCATTGCCAAAACGAACCTCGGCAATATCTTCAATCAAAACCGGATAACCGTTATTATAGTCAACAACAATGTTTTTTATATCATCCAGAGACTTTACCTGCCCGTCACCCCTTATAAAAAAACTCTGGTTAGTCTTTTCAATATAAGCCCCGCCCGAAATGCTGTTATTTGAGGAAATTGCTTCAAATACATCAATCAGGGTTAGGTTCACGCCCTTAAGCTTTGCCGGATCAATCGCAATTTCATATTGCTTCAGGTATCCTCCCCAGCTGTTAATTTCAACCACGCCGTTTATTCCTGAAAGCCTTCTTTTAACAATCCAGTCCTGTATTGTCCTGAGGTCCATTGCATTATACTTATCCTCATAACCAGGCCTGACAGCCAGAGTATACTGATATATTTCCCCAAGTCCTGTTGTAATCGGTCCCATCTCCGGGGTTCCAAAACCTTCAGGAATATTGGCTGATGCTGTTTTCAGCTTTTCAGCAATCAGCTGCCGTGGAAGATATGTGCCAATATTGTCCTTGAATACCACGGTAACAACCGAAATACCGAATTTTGACACAGATCTTATTTCAGAAACGGAAGGAAGGTTCGCCATTTCCATTTCAACAGGAGTAGTAATGAACTGCTCTATCTCCTGAGTTGAAAGGTTCCCTGAGGTTGTTATAACCTGAACCTGATTATTTGTTATGTCGGGCACTGCGCCAACTGGTATCTTATATACCGCAAACAGGCCAAAAATAACCATGGTTATTGTGAACAAAATAACAATAAGCTTGTTTTTCAGGCTGAAGTCCAGAATCCGGTTTAGCATACTATGAGATTTACCAGACAAATTTAAGATTTTTTGTGCCATAGAATAACCGGGAACTTTATTCTGTAATATATAATGTTGTGGTACCCTGACTGTAATAACTCAGGACGACGATTGAATGATAATTTTGTGTAAGTTTGAGACTGTTATTTTAATATGTCGTTAATAGATAAAATAAAAGGCCCGGTTGAAAATGAAATGGCTGAATTTGAAGCCTATTTCAGCAGGACCCTGCAGAGCGATATTCCTCTGCTTAAAATAATACTTAATTATATCCTCAGGCGCAAAGGCAAACAAATGAGGCCTATGCTGGTATTGCTTACGGCAAAACTGAATGGTACAATTTCGGAAGCTGCCTATGTTGCAGCAACCTTTATTGAGCTTCTTCACACAGCGTCCCTGGTTCATGATGATGTTGTTGATGATGCACATGAACGTCGCGGATCTTTATCTGTCAATGCCCTCTGGAATTCCAAAATAGCAGTTCTCGTCGGCGATTATATGCTTTCGAAAGGCATGCTGATAAGTGTCGAAAAGAACAGGTTCGATATGCTTGAAATAGTTTCTGAGGCTGTAAAATCGATGAGTGAAGGAGAGCTCCTGCAACTGCAGAAGGCAAGGAAACAAAGCATAACTGAAGAAGACTATTTCAGGATCATCAAAAGCAAAACGGCAGCTCTTATCTCTGCCTGTACTGCCTGTGGTGCACGGGCAGTAACAGACAATGCAGAAACAATAATGCTGATGAAGGAATTCGGAGAAAATATCGGAATTGCTTTTCAGATCAGAGATGACCTTCTTGATTATGAGAGTACAGGCCTGACGGGCAAAATTGCAGGTAACGATATCAAGGAGAGAAAGATTACCCTTCCGCTTATCCATGCACTCAAACAGGCTTCTTTCTTCCAGAAAAAACATGTTCTTTCAATTGTTAAAAGCAGGAAGAAAACTAAGGCAGAAATAAACGAAGTAATTGATTTTGTTGTAGATAACGGTGGTATGGTATATGCTGAAACCAGAATGAACCAATATCGCGACAAGGCACTGGCCATACTGGATTCCTATCCTGATTCCCCTGTTAAAGAATCACTTAAGGAATTTGTGCATTATACAACAGAGAGGAAAAAATAATTGCTGCTATCAGGCGGCGACCATTTCAATCTTAGTGACTTTTTCCATATCCTTCTCATAATACCGCGAACCCAGGAAAAACAGCACTGAACCTACAAGTAGTACAAAGGGAAGAAAATCAAGTGCCATCTGGATACTTGCCAGGT
>JAKLDT010000199.1 GCA_022703405.1 Bacteroidota bacterium
TTTTTATATCCCGGATACTATCACTTAGCTTCCCTTCAGTGCTGTTGGCTATCAGATGTACATGATTTGACATGATTACGTATGCAAACAGCTGAAATCCCTTATGTTCAGAAGAATACTTGAAGCTATCAATCAGTATGTCCTTGTATATTTTCCTTGTGAAAATATCTATCCAGTCAACGATCTGAAATGTAAGAAAATACAAAGCTTCCTGGTCCTTAATCTGGTAACCGGTAGACATAAGATTTTTTTAGCACGTTAAAAAAGACATATTCTTATATCAAATATAGAATAATTATTGAAATAAATGGCGAAGTCGGGAGACTTCGCCGTGCAGTGACTTCGTCAAACGTTTGATCGGATAATACTTCGACAAATGTAATATCTATGCACAGCGAAGTCTCCCGACTTCGCTGTGCATGTTAAATGCAAATGTTAATCGTAAAATGGCATATCGAAGTCTCCCGACTTCGCTGTATAATTCCATAATCTGTTAGCCTGAATTTTTCATCAAAATGTCTAAATTTGCTTTTCATCATATTACATGGATTTCAAACTTGTTTCCGAATTTCAACCTACAGGAGATCAGCCTGAAGCTATCAGACAACTTGTTGAGGGATTGAATAATGGTATACCTTACCAGACTCTGCTCGGGGTTACAGGTTCCGGAAAGACTTTTACAATAGCAAATGTTATCGAAAAGGTAAACCGGCCGGTTCTTGTATTAAGCCATAACAAAACACTTGCCGCTCAGCTGTATGGTGAGTTTAAGCAGTTCTTCCCTGAGAACCGTGTTGAATATTTCGTTTCATATTACGATTATTACCAGCCTGAGGCCTATATTCCGGTAACAGATACATATATTGAAAAGGACCTTGCAATCAATGAGGAAATCGAAAAACTGAGGCTCAGCGCTACATCAGCACTCCTCTCCGGACGGACTGATATTATTGTAGTCTCTTCAGTATCATGTATTTACGGTATCGGCAATCCTGATGATTTCCATTCAAACACTGTACAGGTTAAAACAGGTCAGAACATTGGGAGGAATGTTCTATTGAGGAAACTTGTCGACAGTCTTTATTCAAGAAATGAGCTTGAATTCAAGCATGGAACTTTTCGTGTCAAAGGAGATACAGTTGATGTGTTTCCCGCTTATGCCGATATTGCCGTCAGGATTGTATTCTTTGGTGATCAGGTTGAGGAACTGAATACTTTCGATCCTCTTACAGGAAACAGGATTGATGAACTGAATGAATATGTCATTTACCCTGCAAATATATTCGTAACAACAAGAGACAGAATTAATTCGGCAATCAGCGACATTCAGGATGATATGATGCAACAGGTTGCCCACTTCAGTGAAGCAGGTAAAAAGGAAGAAGCAAAAAGACTTGAACAGAGGGTGTTATATGACCTTGAGATGATAAAGGAACTGGGCTATTGCAGTGGTATTGAAAACTATTCAAGGTACTTCGATGGCCGCAAACCGGGATCACGACCTTTCTGTCTGATGGATTACTTCCCTGATAATTTTATTACAGTAATTGATGAGAGTCATGTAAGCGTACCCCAGATACGGGCAATGTTTGGTGGTGACCGTTCCAGGAAACAGACTCTCGTGGAATATGGATTCCGTCTGCCTGCAGCACTTGACAACAGACCAATGCGGATGGAGGAATTCGAAGCGCTCTCGGGTCAGACAATTTTTGTCAGCGCCACACCTGCAGAATATGAGCTTGAGAAGAGTGAGGGAATCTTCGTGGACCAGGTAATAAGGCCTACCGGCCTGCTTGATCCGCAGATTGAGGTCAGACCAAGCCTGAATCAGATTGATAATCTGATGGAGGAGATCAGGCTGAGAACTGAGGCAAATGAGAGGGTGCTTGTAACAACAATCACAAAACGAATGGCAGAGGAGTTGTCTTCATACCTGCAGAGATACGGAATTAAATGCAGTTATATCCACTCCGATATAGATACTCTTGACCGTATCGAAATAATGGAGGGACTCAGAACCGGAGAAACAGATGTGCTTGTGGGTGTTAACCTTCTGAGAGAGGGTCTTGACCTTCCTGAAGTATCTCTTGTTGCCATACTTGATGCCGATAAGGAAGGATTTCTCAGGTCAGCAAGGTCACTGACGCAGACATCCGGGAGGGCTGCAAGGAACCTGAATGGAAAGGTCATAATGTATGCCGATACAGTTACAAGGAGCATGCAGTTGACTATTGATGAAACAGACAGGAGGAGGGAGAAACAGATGAAATACAACCAGGAGATGGGAATAACTCCTGCACAGATAGTAAAAAAGACAGGGACTGTGCTCAGCAGCCTGAACAAGTCAAAGGCCAAAACAGCACCGAAAGCATATATAGAAAAAGAACGTCCCGATATTGCAGCTGATCCTGTTGTAAAATACATGAACAGGGAAGCTCTTGAGAAAGCAATAGAAAAGACAAGAAAGAGTATGGAGAAAGCTGCATCAGAACTTGATTTCATTGAAGCAGCCAGATTCAGGGATGAGATGAATGAGCTTCAGATGCTACTCAGGACGAAGTAAGGAGTTTAGCAGTTTAGTTGATGGCAGTTTAGCTGATAGCAGCTTAGCTCATAGTTAATATTTCTATCAGCTATGAGCCATCAGCTAAATTGCTATCAGCTATCAGCTATCAGCTAAATTGCTACGAGCTTAAAAACATAATCCGCTATTGCAAGGGATGAAGTAAGTGCCGGAGATTCCATCCCTATCAGGTTGATGAATCCCGGTAATCCACGGCCGCTTTCTTCCATAATATAATAGTCGCGGAATGCTTCGCCTGGTTTCTGTAGTTTAGGCCTGATACCTGCCATTTCCGGAGCAATGTCATCAAACTCAAGAAAGGGAAGAAATTTTCTGGCAGAACTGAAAAAAGCTTCCTGCTTGGAAGGTGTCAGCCTGTAATCCTGTATGTTCGAGTCGAGGTATTTAACATCAGGACCAAGTTTAACTCCACCGGCAAGATCGACAGTTACATGTACTCCGATATGCTCAAGCCTGGGATGTGGTACCGGATAAACAAGCCTGTTCAGCAACCTGTTTTTAGGCGGGATGATCCTGAAATACTCTCCTTTGCAGTACCATATTTTAATGCTTTCGTCCCTTATGCCAACCATGCCTGCAATGAGGTCGGATGTTAGTCCTGCTGAATTTATAACAAAGCGCGATGTGAAGCTGTAGTTTTTGCCATCTGCCTCTTTTACAGTTAGTTCATAGCCTTCCAGAGTCCGTTTGATTGATGATACTTCACTGTTATAGGCAATCTGGCCTCCGTTATTTATAGTATCGGTTTCATATTGCTTCATCAGGCTGTGAGAATCGATTATGCCTGTTGAAGGAGACCATAGTGCCTTAATCGCGAACACTGATGGTTCGAGTTCAGCAATTTCATCCTTATCGAGCATGACGAGATCAGTCAGCCTGTTGTTCATTGCAGTCAGTCTCACACCTTCAATAATATCAGACTCTTCAGGTGTTGTTGCCACAATCAGCTTTCCGCATCGTCTGTGAGGAATGTTATTTTTTTCACAGTAGTTGTAAAGAAGATTTTTTCCCTCTGTGCAGAGTCGTGCCTTCAGACTGTTTTCAGGATAGTATATTCCGGCATGAATGACTTCACTGTTTCTTGAGCTGGTTTCCTGCCCGAAGGTATTATGCTTTTCAAGCAGGAATACATTGTCATAAGTCCCTGAAATTTTACGTGCTGTTGCAAGGCCAACAACTCCGGCCCCAATTATTGTTATATTAACATCATTCATCCCGGAATTAAGTAAGGTTGTGAAAATCTTTCCGCTGCTTGTCAAAAATATAATAATTGTCGTTGATAATTCAATCGAAGGGTATTATATTTAGGTAACTAAACCATTATATAGAGATTGATAAATTTATCTCTGGATTTTTACAAAAAGAACTGACGAGAACCATTACTAATTTAGGCTTTCAGACAAATGTGCTTTAATTTTTGCCAAACAGCCTGCTGTTTCACTATATTATTTAACTTTATGGTATAAATGGAACTATTTTCAGGATCAGATTATTATAAACTATCAGGTTATTAAAAACGATTATGAAGAAAACACTGATATTGATTTGTCTTGTTGTTTTGTTTCTGGGTATTTCGGCGCAGACCAACCAGCAGGGAGGCTCCGTAACAGATCGGTCCTATTTCATCACACATACACGCCAGGAGCTAATTTCAAAATTAACGGATTTGCCATGCGGCATTAAATCAGATGATCAGGTTAAAGTAATACTTGACAAGCTTAAGAAGTATCTTGATGAGTTCAAACCATCTGCTGAATTTGAAGATGATATTTATGCACGTGCTGCTAACCTGCAGGCTCTCAAAAGTGTAATGCAGGGAGGATACGGTATCGGATCAGTCCTTATTGACAAGGATGGGAGAATAATTGAGGAAGCTCATAACAGCCAGATTCAGAAAAGCCGCTCAGATCTTCATGCAGAAATGACACTGATGACAAAGTTTGAAGATAGCCGGCACTCAAAGAAATATATGCACATGTATGTATACAAGCCAGGTCTTACGGTTTTCAGCTCTGCAGAACCATGTCCTATGTGCCTTATCAGGATAAGTACAGCAGGTGCCGATACAAAATACTGTACGCCGGGTCCGGAGGATGGAATGGCCAGCAGGATCGATTTTCTTCCGCCCGACTGGAAAGCCATGGCAATGAAGTATTCTGTGGAATTGGGCGATTGCTCACCTGTGATGCAAAAAATATCTCATCTTCTTTTCTATTCATTCCTGCTTGACAACAGAGGCCCGGACAAGCAGGACTCTGATTCTCACTAAAATAAACCAGATTCTGATGCGCAGATCATTTTTTCTGATACTACTCTGCTCAGCATTACTTTCCTGTAACTCTGCAGACGATCAGGTAAGAGTAGCTTTGAGTAAAACCTATTCAACATACGAAGCCTGGCTTAAAAAAGCAGATCCGGGAATAGTAATTGTTAACATGTATGGTCTCAGACCGGATTCGGCTGCAAAACTTCTTGAAACATGCTCAGGTCTTCTTCTGACAGGAGGTGAGGATGTTAATCCTGCCAGCTATGGAAAAGAGAATGAGCTGTCGAAATGTGAGGAGATAGATCATTACAGGGATACGCTTGAATTCAGGCTGATTGACAGGGCAAAGCTTCTTGGAATGCCTGTCTTCGGCATCTGCAGGGGGGAACAGATACTCAATGTTGCCATGGGAGGCTCCCTTCTTACTGATATTCCAACTGATGCGG
>JAKLDT010000002.1 GCA_022703405.1 Bacteroidota bacterium
AGCTGAGTGAGAACTGCTTGTATGCAAAGTTATTGTTCCATCCAAGTGTGAAATCAGGGTCAACTGATCCGACTTTTTCCGGGAGAGCTGTTTTTCTTGGCTTATTCAGAGCGTCAAGAACAATTCTACCCTGGTCATCCCTGAGGAATTTGTATCCGTAAAGGTCGCCGAATGAACCACCAGCTACAATGTAGTTGTAATAACCTTCTGAACTTCCAAGGTCAATTCTCTTACCCGGATCTTCCGGAATAAGTTCTGTAACGGTGTTCTTGTTTTTTGCAAAGTTTAATGCTGTCTTCCATGAGAAATCACCTTTTGTAACAGGCTCAGCATCAACTGTTAACTCAATACCTTTGTTTATAATCTCACCGGCATTAACATAATATGTTGTGTAACCTGATCCGGCAAGAGCAGGCAGTTCAATAAACTGATCCTGGCTGTTGATATTATAATATGTAAAGTCGAAGCCGAGTTTTCCTTCAAGGAATCTCCAGTCTGTACCAATCTCAAGGCTCCTGAGCATTTCAGGTTTGGCATCAGCAAATGGAGCTCTGGTATTCCTGTCAACACCACCACTAACATTGATTGAATGTGTCGGGAAAATTACATTGAAAGGCACCTCGTTGGCAACTGTTGTATATGAACCCCTTACTTTTGCAAAGCTTACAAATTCAGGAAGAGGGAGCATCTGGCTTAACACACCGCTAAGACCAATAGCAGGATAGAAGTATGAATCATTACCCGTACCAGCCAGTGTTGATGACCAGTCATTCCTTCCTGACAGATCGAGGAAGATCATCTCTTTGAAACCGAGCTGAGCGTTTGCGAAAACACCCTGCTTGATAACTTTAGAAGCAAGTGTTGAAGATATTACAACGTTTGAAGGTATATTCTGGAAATAGAATTCATTAGGATACATCAGAGAGTTGGTTCCGTTATCAACTGATACACCGTCACCATAGCGTGTCTGCTGGAAGCTACCACCTGCAAGTGCGTTTACACTGAAATCGCCGAAATAGTTGTTATATGTAAAGATACCATCTACATAAGCCAGCCAGTCAGTATATTTTTTGTATGCCCACCTGCCGTTTGCTGAAACGTTTGTTGCATTTGAACCTGCCATGTGCTTCTGCTCATAAGATTTGTCAGCATAGTCATAGTTAGCTCTTGCCTGGAATTTAAAACCTTTTGCAATTTCCCACTCAGCATTGACACTTGCGATTGCCCTTTTGCCAAGGTCTTCTTTTGGTTCATTGTTAAGTATCCAGTATGGGTTCGACTGATGATGGTCTTCCACAAACCAGTTCTGAAGATAGAGGTTCCTGCCAGTATTGAATATCTGATATTCATTCTTGTATGTATTGAAATCTTTCTGACGTGGGAAGAAATAAAGACCAGTAAGAGTGTTCAGATAGTAACCGTTTGCAGGCCTGTTGAATGACCTTTCAGAGGTAAGCATGATATTTGAGCTGATCTTAACCTTATCATTGAATAACTTTGTTGACTGTTTGAAAGTCACGTTATTCTTGTCATAGGTGTTTGTCGGGATCACACCGCGTGCACTTGTATTAGCATAAGAAAAATAAGCTGTGGTCCTGTTATTGCCACCGCTTATTGAGATGTTGTTTACAAGGTTATAACCTGTCTGGAAGAAATCCTTAACAAATTTGTCATCATAGCTTGAAAGCGGAGTTTTTGACCAGCTTTCCTTTGCATTACCTATCGCACCATAGTTGTACTGAAGTTCAGGCCATGTAAGAACACTTTCAAAAATTGTTGCTGAGCTAAGGTTAACATTAACTGCACCTTCTTTACCCTTTTTTGTTGTGATCATAACAACACCGTTTGCACCCTGGCTACCATAAAGTACTGCAGCGTTTGAACCTTTCAGAACGCTTACGCTTTCGATATCTTCAGGGTTGAGCTGTGACAGACCGTCACCTTCATCAACACCACCCCACATACCTGCCTGTGAGCCTTTCCTGTTTACCATCGGAACACCGTCGATAACATAAAGAGGTTCACTAAGGCCGCTTAGAGATTTACTTCCCCTGAGCACTGTTCTTGTTGAACCACCAGCACCAGAAGCTGCTTTCTTAATTTCAAGACCTGCTGTCTTACCACTAAGACTGTTCATGAAGTTAATATCTTTTGCCTTCATCATTTCTGCTCCTGAAACCTGCTGTGAAGCATAGGTAAGTGTTTTCTTGTCGCGCTGGATACCCAGTGCTGTTACAACAACATCGCCGAGTGTAAGAACATCGGGAGTCATTGTGACTTCAAAACTTGTCTGGGTTCCGAGGGGAAGCTCAACAGTTTTGAATCCTATAAACGATACTACGATTGTTGTTGCATCAGCCGGAACATTAAGCGTGAATGCACCATCAATGTCAGTGGCTGTGCCAATTGTTGTTCCTTTCACAACAACCGGGACACCTACCATACCAAGACCATCCTCGGAGCTGATAACCTTACCCGTGATGGTTTTTTGCGCGAACGCACCCTGCGATACTGCGAATAGCAGTAAAGCAAGTAGAATTGTGATTTTTCTCATGGTTAAAAATTAGGTTAATAATTGTTAAATAAAATCATAAGCAGACTAAAAGCCGTTAGACATTAGTCCCTAAAAAACTATTATTTAATTATTTGACTTCCGTTTATACGCTGGGCAACAAATCCAGTTTGTATAAACTGAGACAGACCAAAATTAACAATATTTATTATCGGAAATCTTAATGAAACCTTAAGGAAATGTTAAAACAAATAGTCTGAAACCCTTAATTACTGAGGCTCTGCGATTTACGACCTAATAAATCAGAATATTTCTAAAAAATATTCGTAAAAAAAATTTTTATAAAAAAAGGGTGCCCCGTTTGAGGCACCCTCTGCATATTTCAACTAATAAGCTTATTTCTTATCCCACCACAGTTTTGTGGTTGCCTTGTCGCCATTAGCTGCAGTGCTTTCGCCATTAAGAAGTGTGATGGCTTTGTCAACTTCAGCCTTATTGTTTGTATACTCGTTTGTCCAGTAGGTAAGACGTACAGGAAGTGAAGTTTTTGCCACATCCGGGTTTTCACTCTCGATACGATCGAAGAGTTTCGGATAGTGAGTCCTTCTTCTTTCAGCATAAGCTTCCTGACTGTCAGGGAGAAGACCTATCCATTTCTGGGTAATGATCTGCTCGAGCTGATATTCCTTGCTAGCTGCAGCATCGAATTTAACAGGAATTGTACATACCGGTACAGATGGAGTTGCCGGAAGAACAGTACTCTTGTCAATACCTGAAGTCATAGGAACAAGTGTACTTGTTGTATAAGGATCGCCTTTCAGGTTAACATCTGTAAGACCATTCTCAGCAAGTGATGTTGTAATACCCTGGTTATAGAGTGATTCAACAGTTCCGCCTCCCATGTTCCAGCCTTCAAGTACGCCCTCTGCTCTGAGGAAGTAACCTTCAAAAGCTCTCATGACATACCATTTAGGACCAGCTGCACCAACTACCGTATAAGGAGCTGAATGATCAGAACCAAGTTCGTCCAGTTTAAAGGTGCTCCTGTCAGCCTTTGTCTGGCCGTTCCTGATACCTTCATAAGGGAAGCTTACACCTGCCGGGTCATCGGTTGGATCCGGAGTTTTTGCAGCTGAGAAATAAGCTTTAGCCCTCGGATCGAGATAACCTTTAAGTATACTTTCCATATCGGCACTCATCCTGTATTCTGCCCATGGGCTGATGATGTTATAGGGGTTCTGGAAGTCGGTTGATGTTGTGATCCAGCCATTGTCAGCGTTGTCAGCAATTATACCTTCTGTTATAGCTTTTTCACACTGTGTTTTTGCAAGAGCAGCATCAACATATTTAACCCTCATACCAAGCCTGAGCCTTAATGAAGCACCGAATTTTCTCCATTTGTCATAACTTCCGCCATAGATCATGTCATACTTTGAAAGTGTGGCAGATGTTCCGCCTGCAACACCTTTCAGAAGTGTATTTGCTGAATCTAATTCTGCGAAGAAAGCTTTGTAAATATCCTGCTGCTTGTCATAAGGAACAGTTTTCTGCATGTTTCCATACTGTGAGTAAGGTATCGGTCCGAGAGCGTCGGTGTATCTGTGATAACACCATACTTTCCAGATCTTAGCCATTCCAAGTTCACCATTAATACCTGCTGATCTTGCAAAATCCTCTGAATACTTAAGCTGTGCAGCTTCACTTGCATAAAATGAGTTGAAAGCGCCGTTAAGCCAGCTGCCAACCATTACATACCTGTCGGACAGGAAGTTGGGAGTTGTTGTTGCCCAATAGTTGGCATACACATCGAAATACAGCGAATGAAGAAGCTGCATCCCGTTACCCGCTGATTGCAGGTATGATGGACCCATAACAGATTTCTTAAACACGAAACCATAAGAAGGCTGACCAAGGCTGGCAAGGGTAAGAGCCTTCGGATTTGTGTTTATATCATTAAACTCTTTTGTACAACTGCTGAGAAAAACAGCAATCAACAAAACAATAAACAACTTTGTTAGATTTTTCATAGTTTATATTGCTTTACTTATTTTATAATTAAAAGCCGAAGTTAAGTGATACCCCATAAGTACGTGTTGTAGGTAATGGGAAAGCGTTCTCACCCTCGTAGGTATTCGAAGTACCGATCATGATCTCCGGGTCGCAGTATTCAGCCTTGTTCTGGAAGAAGAAAAGGTTACGGCCAACAAGAGATACCCTTGCAGATCTGAAGAATGTTTTCTGAACGAGTTCTTTTGGCATGTCATATCCAAGAACGATCTCTCTCATACGGATGTTTGATGCATCTCTTACGAAAGCTTCAGCGGTCGGGTTGTTCCTTCCACCAACGTTGTTCCAGAATGCTTCAGCATTTGTTGTTGCAGCATTTTCACCACCTGTAGGGGTTACACCCTTTTCATTTGTGAATACATCCCTGCCGAAGAGGAGAGAACCAGCTTCCCTACCAATTGCTGTATAATCCTGGATACCGCTGCCTGCTGATATAGCTTCGGTGAATGCAATAAATGAACCACCCTGCCTGATATCAACAAGGAAGCTGAGGTTGAAGTTCTTGTATTTGAAGCTGTTATTGATACCGCCGAGCCAGTCGGGATTGAAGTTTGCAACCCTGACAGACATACCGGGAGTGATCCTTGGAAGACCGTTTGCCGGTTCAATTATAACGTTGCCGTTAGCATCTCTCTGGAAACCTTTTCCGTAAACTTCACCAAAAGGCTGGCCTTTAACAAGCTTGTACTCCCTTATGAAGTCAGAACCGAATGAAAGTACGTCAAAACCTTCAGCAATCTTTGTAATCTCGCTTGTGTTCTTTGCCCAGTTAAGGTCGATATCCCATGAAAAATCTGAACCCTGAATAATTGCTGCACCTACAGTAATTTCAGCACCTAAGTTCTGAACGTCAGCACCATTCTGGAAGATACTTGCCACACCTGATGTAGCAGGAACAGGAGTTGCAAACAGCTGATCATAAGTGTTTGTCTTGTAATATGTGAATCCAAGTCTTATCCTGTCTTCAAGAAGTCTCATGTCGAAACCTGCTTCAAGTGATTTTGTTGTTTCAGGTTTAAGGTTTGCATTGGGTAACTGGTTACTGAGTGTAATAACGCCACCAGTTCCGACACTTGCTGTTCTGAAAAGTTTATAAGGATCAGTATCATTACCCACAATTGCATAAGATCCCCTGAGTTTCAGGTTTGTTATAAGTTCAGGCATTGTGATAAGGTCGCTCAGAACTGCTGTTAAACCGAATGAAGGATAGAAATATGACCTGTTTGCTTCAGGAAGAGTGGAACTCCAGTCATTTCTGCCGGTAACGTTCAGGAAGATAGCATTTTTCCATGATACTTCACCGAATCCAAAAACTGAATGAACAGCTTTCTTGCTATAACTTTCATAAGGTCTCGGGTTACCTGTGTTTGCAAGGGAGAAAAGGTTTTCAATGTTGAATACAACACCTGAACCACCAATCTGCTGGTACTCTGTGAAATAACTGTTAGCACCGGCGTTAACATCAATTGCTATATCACCCCAGGTATGCTTATAGTTCATGAGAACATCACTGTTCCATCCGTAAGATGAGCTGTTTTGTTTTTCATAACCGCCATTGATAGCCTGTGTATAGGTATCATTATAATACTTCATTTCGTAAGTATTAAATGTATTGTCAATAGCTGATCTTCCCATTATTGAAAGGTCTTTTGTAATGTTATACTTAAGACTGAACATACCAACTGTTCTCCATATATTCCTTGGCTGAAGAACGCGGTTCCTTGTCCAGTAAGCATTACCTGTACCGTTGTCGTTCCATCTCCAGTAGTGCTGTCTCCACTGTCCTGCAGCATTTTTGTATTCAAACTTCTGAATATCCTCTGTGCGGATAGTTCTTGGAAGAACATACAGATACCTCATAGGGTTGTTGAAACCTTCACCTGTTGAGAAGGTATTTTCGAATTCCTGCTTGATCATTGTGATCTTTGAGTCAAGAACAAGTTTCTCTTTAAAAGTGGTTCCGAACCTCAGGTTAAGGTTGTGTCCATGTAGGTTATTTGATTCCACAATACCTCTTGCTTCTGTATTTGTATAGGAGAATACAGTGTTTGAGTTCTTTGTATTCATTGTAACCTGCAGGTTTGTAGCAAGTTCAAGTCCCTGCTGGAAATAATCCTTAACGTTATCCGGCTGAGCTTCATACTTGTACTGTTTGCCATAGTTAGGATCATTCGGGTCTGGTGTCCAGTGGTCAACCATCTGTCCGGCAATTTTCGGGCCCCATGAAAGAATGGCATTCGGTCCGTAAACACCGCCACCACCCTGGCCATACTCATTCTGCATTTTATCAAGGATAAGGGCTGAAGTTCCCTGGAAAGTGAATCCGAGGTCAACAAGAGCGCCTTCACCAAGACCTGCACCAGATTTTGTTGTGATAATTATAGCACCGTTGTTTGCGCGGCTGCCATAAAGAGCAGCAGCGTTAGCGCCTTTAAGTACAGATATTGAAGCAATGTCATCAGGAGAAAGGTTGCTCATACCTCCCATCGGGATACCATCGATTACATACAGAGGCTGGCTGCTTCCTGCGATTGAACGGTTACCCCTGAGGAGAACCTTTACATCAGCACCAACACCTGTACTTGCAGTTGTAATTGCCATACCTGCAACCCTTCCGCTAAGGCTGTTGATCGGGTTAATTGACCTTGCCTCCTGAAGCGCTGCTGTTCCTACGTTCTGTGCTGCATAGGTAAGAGCTTTAGCCTGTCTTGAGATACCAAAGGCTGTTACAACAACATCTTCGAGCGCAAGGATGTTAGGTTCCAGCGCTACGTTGAATGTTGTCTGAGTTCCAATAGGAAGCTCAACAGTCTTCATTCCAATGAAGGAAATAACAAGTGTTGCTGCATCATTCGGAACACTTAAGCTAAAGTTACCATCAACATCTGTAGCTGTACCTATTGTTGTTCCTTTCACAACAACCGGTACTCCTACCATACCAAGACCATCCTCGGCACTGGTAACCTTACCCGTGATGGTTTTCTGCGCGAACGCACCCTGCGATACAGCGAATAGCAGTAAAGCAAGTAGAATTGTGATTTTTCTCATGGTTAAAAATTAGGTTAATAAACGTTAATTGAAATCAAAAGCTTAAAAAATTTTAATGATTCTTTATGCTTTATATCGTCGTATTCTTTTAATCTATATTGTTTATTATAAGCATCTTAACTAAGACCACCCACAAAATTTCAAATTCTTAAAATTTAAAAGAATAAATATATGTTAAATTTTTTTAATAAACCAAGAAAACAGGCCTGTATTGTTAAAAAAACAATACCCCACAAGGTTCAGGTACAGATATAGTATTTTTTTTGAGTACAAGGAATCAGTGCATTTTGAAATAAAATGTCATAAGATTGATTAAAATCCCAGGAAATGTGAGCCAAATCAGGGAGGACAGGAGTTTTAAAATGTGTCAGCCGGAGATCAGAGATAACAGATCTTTAATTCTGCAGCTGACTTGTATGCAGCAAGAACCAGGTCAACAGCCTTTCTTGCCTCAACTGCATCCAGCTCGAAATCGCTTCCGGATTCCACAGCCCTTATAAAAGCTTCAATATTTGCTGCATGTGGTTCATAAGGCATTGAACCAGGATCGGAGACTCCTCCGCCTCCTTTTATTGTTGAATACCTAGATATAATATCGTTATCGGCTTCAGTCATCTGTTCGAACTGCCATATCCGGAAACTGTTATCTTCCTGTATCACGGTTCCGCTTGTGCCGGTAATTTCAAGCCGTCTGTACTGACCCGGCCATGAAGCTGTAGTACCATATATAATACCCAGTGAGCCCTTTTTAAACCGGAGAATAACAGTGGCAGTGTCTTCAGCTTCTATTTCATGTCCCAGTGCAGCAGTATATGCCTGAACAGATTCCGGAGTTCCCATAAGGTACTGAAGAATATCAATCATGTGAACTGCCTGATTTATCAAAGCTCCTCCCCCGTCCATTCTTAAAGTTCCATGCCAGCTGTTATTATAATATGCTGCAGGCCTCCACCAGGGTACAAAAACTGATGCGCAGGTTATTGTTCCGAACCTGCCGTTGTCAACAGCAGACTTGATGTGTTTTAACGTATCATGATAGCGGTAATTGAAAATTCCTCCGAGCCTTGTTCCTGCTTTCTCATGAGCTTCTATCATTCTGTCCATGCGCTCAGCGGAAATTTCGAGTGGCTTTTCACACAAAGCATGCTTTCCGTTCCCTGCTGCTGAAATTGCCGGTTCCATGTGAGCTCCGCTGGGTGTTGCAATTGTTATTATCTCAATATCGGGTGAGGAGATCATTGAATCACTGTCAGGAAATGCCCTGCAACAGTACTTCAGGGCAAGTGCTTCGGTTTTCATCTTGTTAGTACCGCATATCCCGACCAGGTGGGCATTCGGAAGACTTGTTATTGCCCTGGCATGAAAATCAGCAATCAGGCCAGATCCGGCTATTCCAAAATTCCAGATTTTCATCTTAAGCTATTTCAATGCATTAACCGGTTCAATTCCAAATACTTTTGCAATTGTGAGACCATAACATTTAGCCCTGGTCTCATCCGAAACCCTGCATGCATCAAGCGCCTTATTGAAACGTCTTATATTTTCTTCAAGGGCTTCAGGTCCTTCATCAGTTGCAAAAAGTATCTTCTCCCATGCAGGCACAGCATCTTTTGGTATATGCGCCTTACCCAGGGACTTTGTCCACCACAGGTACTGATCCCAGTAAGCGGGATCATCCTCCTTCTTGATCAGAGAAGACCCGGAAAGGTCGAAATACAGGTTTTTGTTTCTTCTTGTTGCCTCGGCAGCCTCTTCATACCAGGGATTTCCAAAATGTGCAGCATGGATGAAAAGATCAGGATGCCTCGAGGCAATGTCAGCAAGGAAGGCAGGGCGCATGTTTGCCATTGAGCCGTCTGACAGTATCCCTGTATGCGGTGCAACCGGCATTCCAAGCTTTTCTGCCATGGCCCATATTGTGTCATATTTCGGATCACTGTAATCCTTGCGGCCACGCGCAAAAAGTTCTCCAAGGCCTTTGAATCCCATTCTGTAAACCATGCTGATATCATCTGTCACTGTTGGACTGTCAATGTCAATCTCTGCATAAGGTATTACCCTGTCAGGATGTGCTTTAGCAAAAGCAATTCCTCTCTCAAGATCCTCCATTGGTATAAGCAGGCAGGCCATTGCATTGTGCTTTGAGTATATATCAAGAAAGGCCTTTTCCCACTCATCCGTTGCATCATAATGGACATGCGAATCTATTATGAAAGGAGGCGTTGACTTGTTGATTTTGCTATTTTCTGAGCTGCAGCTGTAAGCAAATAACAGAAACAGGGCGGAGATTATCAGGAATACTTTTCTTTTCATATAGTGTACTTTTTACACTTATTACTACTATTTATAATTATTTTTGCCACCAAGACTCTAAGGCACAAAGGATTCACAAAGTCTTGCTAAAATTTAAGCAACAGGATTGTCGGTAATTTCTTCTTTCACCCTGTCCCAATATAGCTTTTTACACTCCCTGTAGGCCCTTGTTGCCATAATTGCCGCAACAGAATGCCAGAAACCTGTATGAATATTTCCGTTAGGAATCCTGCTCCTGTCACGCATGCAGTCAATCCAGTTGTCAAGGTGGTACTTGCTGTCGTCACTAAGGCTTACTGGCCCCATTTTCATGTCATACTCCGGAGTTGTGACTATCTCTGCCTTCTTTGTCCGAAGGGCTTCCTTCATTCCCTCATAGAAATCAAAGCCTCCGGGGAGATCCTGATGTTCATGAATAAAGAACCACCTGGGACTTCCTTCACCTCCATGAGCGAAGAGCGTTCCTTCCTTTCCCCTGATACAGGTATAATCACCGAATTTATTTGCGTAGTTTGAAGTATATGAATACAGGAATTTCTTTTCATCATATGATGCAAGTGCCTGGAAGGTATCTGGATTCTGGCGGATATCCGGCCAGCCGAAAATACCTCCGTGAGCAACAACAGAATCAGGGATTGCAGTATCGGTGTAAAAATGCACCAGACCGGCTCCATGGCTCATCCATTGTGAGGTAATCCCGCCTGAGTAATCCCTGAAGATCCTGAATTCAAAATACTTCCACGGATCAAACGGGACATAAGGTTTACCCAGCAGCCAGCGTTTCCAGTCAGTATCCTCCTCCCTTATTGCAGCAACATCAGGATCGTCAGGTACATGCCACCGGGGACCGTTGTCGTTCCATACCTGTTCTATCTTTGTAATCTGTCCCAGCTTTCCCGATCTTATTATGTCCCTGACCTTTATCTGCATCGGATCGCTTAGCCATTGTGATCCCATCTGAACAACCTGGTTTGATTCCAGGACTGCCTTCCGTGCTAATTTTGCCTCATCAACATCAGTTGCCATAGGCTTTTCACAATAACAGTCCTTGCCTGCCCTTACAACTTCTGCAAGAAGTTTTGCATGCTGATGGTCACCAGTTGCTATCATCACGGCATCAAGTTCAGTCATGGCCAGAAAATCTTCGGAATATTTGAACTGCTTTACTTCAGTTCCGAAATTCGCCCTGCATGCTGTTGCTGCTTTTTCCCTGTTGATTTTCCAGATGTCACAAACGGCAACAACTCCCAGGTTTTTGTCCTTTGCCGACATTTTAACCATGTTCTGATGTCCCGATCCGCGGGCTCCGCAGCCCAGGAAGCCAATGTTTATCCTGTCATTGGCACCTTTGATCCTGTTGTAAGAGGCGGCACTAAATGCAACCGGGGATGAAGCCAGGGCTGTTCCGGCAATGGCAGTTGTTGTTTTCCCGATGAAATTTCTGCGAGTAAGATTTCGTGGTGTCATTAGGTAGGTAGTTAAAGTTTGTAGTGACTATTCTTCATATACTCCAGGTTATCATCCAGCGGTGTCATCGTTGGCATGAGGAGATGAACAAAGCCCAGTATGATTATATATGATAAGCCCGCAATAACAAAGGCCCAGAAGTAGCCGGAGTTATTTGCAGTATCCAGAACAGCACCAAGCACCATATCTGCAGCAACTGCCACAATTACTCCCACCATCTTTCCGATACCGATCACTGATGCGGTAGCCTTCCTGGGGAAAACATCAGGAACAAGGGTATAACTGTTGATTGACCATGACTGATGGCCTGCAGCTCCCAGACCTATAAGTAAAACAGCAAGCCATTTATTATCAAGGACCGGTACAAACATTACAGGCAAAATAATTATTGCATTTACAAGAAGGGTAATCTTCCTTGCCTTGTTTATTGTCCATCCTTTCCTTATTAGAGCTCCGGATGCAAGACCTCCCAGAAGGCTCCCGGAATCTGCCATCAGAAATATCACAAGGTAGGGTAAACCAATACCCTTGATATCGACACCGAACTGGTCGGCAAGGAATTTTGCTCCCCAGAAAAGATAAAACCACCAAACTGCATCAGTTATAGTGGTAAGGGCGAAAGCCCATGTTTCTCTTCTGGGAATCAGTTTTATCCATGGAATTTTTTCTTCTGTTTCCGGTTCAGAATCACTGTTTATATATTCAAGTTCTTCTTTTGATAATTTTGGATGAAACTCAGGCTTCCGGTAAGTTCTGAGCCAGAGGAAGATCCATAAAGAACTGAGGACTCCGGTAATAAGAAATGGAAACTGCCAGTTCTTACCGTCAACTGAAACGATTGCTCCAACAATGAAAGGAGCAAGTATTGCACCGACACTTGTTGAAGCATCAAAAATACCGGTTGCAAATGCCCTGTCTTTTTTCGGGAACCATTCAGCCACTGTTTTTATTGCAGCCGGGAAATTCCCGGATTCCCCTATTCCCAGACCGAAACGAGCGATTAAGAAACCAGGCAGGCTGAAGATGGGCCTTACTACGGCATGAAGCATACCGAAAAGGCTCCATATTGCTATCGACAAGGTATATCCTGCCCTTGTCCCGAATCTGTCAATAACACCTCCCATAAATAAAAGGCCAATCCCATAGGCAACCTTGAAGGACACCATAATTGCTGCATAATCCGAATTGCTCCAGGAAAACAGTCTCTGAAGCGTCGGAGCCATTACACCCACAATACTTCTGTCGAAGTAATTTATTGTGGTTGCCATGAAGACCAGGGCAAGAATCCTGTAACGGTAATGCCCTGTTTTATAAGACTGGTCAGCCATATTTCATAAGGACCCCCTCCCGATAGCTATCGGGACCCCCCAAGGGGGGCTTAAGGAGTAGCTGGTGACTAAAATTATACATTCTCAGGAACTACATAGGGCTTGCGATATTCTTTCCTTGTCAGATACGTGTCTGCTTCAGGATCATTCACAAATCTCTCATTTGCACCGTCAAATGTCACTGACCTTCCGACACGATATGAGATATTTGCCAGGTGTGCAAGGTCTGATGAAATGACACCTTCCCTGATCTCACAATGCAGGTCTTCCTTTTTACCTGAGCGTATAGCTTCAATAAAATTCCTGTAATGATCTGCTTCATGGTTACCTGTCAGTTCTTTTGACGAAGCAAAGGGATCCTTTTCCCTTCCCCTGAATGCTCTCCATGTATCACCGGCAATTTCGAGATATCCGTCTGAACCATAGAAAATATTGCCAACCTCAACGCCCTTGTACCCTTCCTGGTTTGTATACCGTCCGCGTGTTTCAAATTCGAGGAGAGTCCCATCCTTGTACCTGTATGAGCAGGTCTGAGTGTTTGGAGTTTCCTGTGAAGTGGCATCTTTGCCATAAGCTTCAACATCGCCGTAGACAAGTTTCCCCGGTGTTGATGAGCCGGTTTTTCCGAGACCATAAAGGCCTCCGGTGGAATAAACTGAAACAGGGTGTTCATCTTTCCGCAGGCCCCAGCGGGCTATATCGAGCTGATGAGGGCCTGTGTTACCTGTGTCGCCATTACCGGTTTCCCAGTACCAGTGCCAGTTATAATGACCTTTCTTTTCATTGTACTGACGCCAGGGTGCCGGACCAAGCCACAAGTCATAATGCAAACCGGCTGGCGGTTCACTGTCCTTTGACATTCCATAGGAATCCCTTGCCTTGTAACAGAGTCCCCTTGCCATGAAAACCTCTCCGATTCCGCCATCATGGATGAACTTTATAGCCTCTCTTACATTGGGATTTGAACGGTTGTTTTTTCCAACCTGCACAAGAACCTTGTATTTAGCAGCTGCCTCAATCATTTTCTTTCCCTCCCATATATTATACGAGGCAGGCTTTTCGACATAGACATGCTTGCCAGCCTGGCAGGCCCATATAGTTGCGAGTGCATGCCAGTGGTTGGGCATTACTATTGAGACTGCATGTATATCCTTGTCATCAAACACTTTACGCAAATCCCATTCGGTTTTTGGTTTAGCACTTCCCTTTTCAACTGTAAGCTTAAGCCTTGAGTCAAACAACCTCTCATCGGCATCGCAGAGGGTTTTAAGAACCACATTATGGCTGTCTTTTATTGACGACCAGTTCCCTATATGAACTGCTCCCTGGTTCCTGATACCGATAAGTGCCAGGTTAATGCGATCGTTTGCTCCAATTACCGAATTATATGATTTAGCGCTAAGGCCTATTCCGCCAATTGCAATACCTGCAGTGCCTAAAACGCCTGTTTTGATAAAATCTCTTCTTTTTGTCATATCTGAAATAGTTGGTTTAATTTTTTACCACGGAGTTGCTCTGAGTTTACACTGAATTTCACTGTTTTTGGCACTTAATAATCAGAGTTCTTATTTATATCCTGAAAAAAACTTCGTGTCTTCCTCCGAGTGACTCCGTTTACTCTGTGGTTAATTATGCTTTAATACTTACCTGCAAACTCATCAGCATAATAATTAATCTGCTCATCAGTAAGATCGGCTCCTGAATTGATAATAACCCTGTACCTGAAGGTAGCCGATTTACCTGAAGGAATTGAGAAATTGACTGATTCCTTTCCTGCAGTAAAGTCTTTTGCACCAAGGGGGTTAACCGAAAAAAGCCCATATCCCCTGGCATGCCAGTAAGTCGGGTAACTTTGGTTTTTTGGATGATCACATACAGTCACAGAAATAATCTCACTGCCAATTTTACCGGACAGATCCATCCATTTTGCCCTTGTTCCCCATACAGCCTCGCCTGTGATTCCTTCACTGCTTCTGTAATTGCCGGTAATATCATCAGCGCCCTGTGCCTTTACCGTGGTTGTGCCTCCCTTTTGTTCCTGAAGTGTAATATCTTCATTTGTCGGAAGCTGCAGCTGTTTTGCTACTCTTATACCGAACATGCCTTCCTTGGTATCATTGAAGAACATGTCTCCACCTGTTGCAGTAAGTGTGGTTATCCTGTCAATTATTCTTGCATTGCCTTTACCCGAGAAATGATATTCCGATTTTTCTGAAAGCATTTCCTTTCCTGTACTGTCAACCCAGCTTTCATTTGAAATAATTATTCCTTCGCCGTTTTCCTCAGATATCCTGTCAAAACCAAGGTGTTTAATAACTCCTCCTGCCGGGTTTAATGATCCGCTTGATCCGTTACCCCAAAAATCAACTCCATTGACATTTCCGTAATTAAGCCATATCCCTACATGATGTGCATGATCAGTGCTTTCACCTTCCCTTAATTCAAGAGGAAATCCCCTTGTTATAACAGTACCGGCGGAGGTGCAAACGGGATACAGCACGGGTTTGTAAACGTTTTCGGGCCAGCAGAAAGAAGTAAAGAGTCTGCCGTCAATATTAATATCAATTTTTTTCTCCGAAGACCTGTCAACCAGGGTCACTCCTGCTTGTTTTCCGGAAGGTCCTGATCCGCAGGAGCTTATTAGTAACAGACTGAGAAAAAGCAGCATCACAGATTTAGAATTCATAATCAGATAGTTAAGGTTAAAAATCAGTATTTTAACAAATGTATCCAATAAACAATGAACTGCAAAATCTTTTAATGGTTTTCAGGCGGACCTTTAAAGTAATAAGCTAAATTGCCGCTTTTAAAGCATTAAACAAGAAAAAATGAAATTCCGTATAGCAATCATCCTCATTGTTCTTTTTCAGTTTACCTATTGCACCTTTGCCCAGGAAAAGGCAAAGGAAAAAATTAAGGATGGCTGGTCCTTTGGTTTCTTTCCTTCATTCGGTTATGATTCAAATACAGGTGCAAAATATGGCGGGATACTTAAACTGTTCGATTACGGCGACGGAAGTAAATATCCCCGGTATGACCAGGCATTCAACCTGGAAATCTCAAGAACAACAAAGGGACAGGGGGTCAATCAGCTGACTTATGATTCAAGGACACTCTTCCCCGGTTACAGGGTGATGGGTGAGATAAGTTACCTGACTGAAAAGACGCTCGACTTCTATGGCTTTAACGGTTACAACGCTTATTACAGCTCTGACTATACAAGTAAAAGCAATCCTCTTTATATAACTTCCCTGTTCTATAAAATGGAGAGGGAGCTTCTAAAGCTGAGAACAGAAATAATAGGGAAGCTGTCAGGCGAGAATATAAAGTGGTTTGGCGGAATAGAATACATGAACAACAGGCTGGACACTGTTGATGTGAATAATATTAACAAGGGGAAGGATGAAGGAAGCAGGCTGCCTTATTCAGACGGCGGACTGTATGGCAGATATATTAAATGGGGGCTCATTGACCCTGAGCAGGCTGATGGTGGTCAGGCCACGCTCCTGAAAGCCGGTGTGAAATATGACACACGCGACAATGAGGCAAATCCCATGAAAGGATTGTGGACTGACATTCAGCTTATTGTATCACCGGGTTTTATCAGTGATGGTTATACCTATACCCGTGTTGCCTTTACTCACAGGCAGTACTTTACACTTATCCCGAAAAGAATCAATTTCTGTTACAGGTTATCATACCAGGCAAAGATTGGCGGAGAAATGCCTTTCTACATGTTGCCTCTTGTATATAATTCTGCTCCTCAGCTGACTCTCAGCGGACTTGGCGGCAGCAGGACAATCAGAGGCATACTGCGTAACAGGGTTGTCGGGGAAGACTTTGTTTACGGCAATGCCGAGCTGCGCTGCAAGGTGGCCAGAACTGTTCTTTTCAATCAGAATCTGTATCTGGCTTTGTCGGCCTATGCCGATGCCGGAATGGTAACAGGAAAGTACAAACTACCTGATACAACTGATCCTGAAGGAATTGCATGGCTTGCAAAAGGAGAAGAAGAAGAACTGCATACAAGCTATGGCTGGGGCATTCATGGTGCACTTAATGAGAATTTCATTGTGAGCCTGAATTATGCCTGGGCTAGAGATTCGCGTGACGGAGTAAAAGGAACCTACCTTCAGATGAGCTTCAACTTCTGATATCAGGATTACTGCAGATCCAGAAGCATCCAGATATCGCAACCAAAATGTCCTGAATTTCCCATTGGTTGATTGATCGATCTGAATCCGGCTTTTTCATACATACTGATTGCCTTTCCAAGTTCCGGCATCGATTCAAGATAGATCTGCCTGTATCCCATTTCCCGGGCAGATATGATGCTTTTTTCCATCAGCATCCTGCCGATACCTTTTCCCCTGTATTCCGCAGCCAGATAGAATTTTACAAGTTCGGCGCATCCTTTGGGGAGAGCAGGAGTAGGATAAATGCCACATCCGCCGATTATGACCTCACCATCAAGAGCTATCCAGTAAACTGAACCGGGGGCCTGAAATAGTCTGAACAGGTCATCTGTCGTTGGATCAAAGTATACTGTGCCCGGCCTGTCAATCTTAAACTCCCTGAAAACCTTACGGATAAGTGCTGCAATTTCAGCATTGTCATTTTCTTCAATTTGCCTCAATGAAACCATCCTGAAAAAGTATTAGATCAATAATACAGAGCATCACAAAGAGAACCAGTAATTCAGCTTGACAAGGAAAACATTATTCGGAAAAACATCCTTCAGCTGTTTATAAGATTCACTGAAAGAAGCAGAAGATTTTTCATTACTGCCGGTTCTTTCGGCTGACCATACAAAATAAATAAATGATCCAAGTCGATATTCCCACTTCGCTACAAAATTAGATCTGAACTGATGGAAATTAAAGTCGGGATCAGACATGGAATAATCAGTTACCATGTCATTGTCCTCATCAAGTCTTATGCTTCCGTCGGCAGCCTCATCCCATGAGTATTCTGAAAACCTGCTGTTATATGATTTTGCTTCGGGATCAGTAACATATTTAAATGAAGAGTATGTACCTCTTGAAATGAAGGGGCTGCCGTAATACTGAATCGAAAATTCAGGAGTTACATTAAGGTTAATCCTTAAGGTCATTCCTACAGTATTCTGATCTATTGACCCGAGAATATACCTGTTTGCAGACTGGTATCCCATTGTTGTAATATACTGCAGTTCATTCAGATTTTTTTCATAATCGGCTGAGATGTTGATTTTCAGGTTCCTCAGGGGGCGCAGAGTAATTCCGGGACTAAGCTGGTATCGGCTCATCGAAGAATTGCCTCCATATTCATAGCTGTATTCAATACCGGCGGATACTGTTTTTGAATAATCAGTCCTTACTGATCCGAAAGAATAAAGATTATATGGCATCAGCAGGTCATAACCCCCTCTGAGGGCTTTTGTATCAATGGCCTCTGAATGATATATGGCATTAAGGTTTACTGACCACTGGTTCTTTAATTCTGAATTGAATGCAAGATGACCTCCTGTTCCAAGGAAACGCCCCTCAAAATTCCAGGTATTGAACTGCTCAAGATTAACTTTATATGTCCTGAAAACGGACACAGGCTTATTTACGAAATAACCTATTTCATTTTCATTGTTTATCTCATCCGCAGTCTGCATGTAACCAATATCGTTCAGTTCAAGTCCGGGTGACAGCATTGTGATGCCTGATGAGTATCTCCAGAATCCCTTCGCTCCCTTTCCGATCCTGAGTTTAGCACCATATCCCGATAAAGATGTCTTCGAAGTATCATAACTCAGATAATCAATTCCCGGCCGTTGAAAATATCTGGCTGATGATTCCTGCAAACGTGCAATAGACCTGCTTGAACCATTAAGATAACTGCCGAGCACTTTTGCTTCAACAAAGAATTCCTTGTCATTCCATTGATGTAAAAAATCCAGGCCTCCGGTAAAGGCATTATCTGTCAGGAAATCAAGCTGAGCCTCATCAAGCTTTCTGTTTACCGACGTTACAATACCTCCCAGTGTTGTTGTAGCTCCGTTATAACCTTTCTGTATTCTGGCGACAGTATAGTTTGTCAGCGGTTCAACTTTCACATGACTTCTGATACCATTTTCATCAATTACAGATGCAAACTCGTTTGCGGTAACACTCTGCATTACACCCACGGAAAGTTCATCAGACGTTGTTCCGCTCAGTTTCACGGCGCTCAGGATATTTGTCATCTCCGGTGATTTAACATAATTATTTCCGGTTTCAGGAACCGAATAAGATGGTGAATGTCCGATACGCCTTGAATAAAAAAGACTCTGATTATCAAATTCATAATTGAATATTGTACGGCCTTCAAGGAAGAAGGGTCTTTTCTCTTCGTAGAATGTTTCAAAAGCTGTAAGGTTCATAACTGAAGGATCCGACTCTACCTGTCCGAAATCGGGATTCACAGTCATGTCGACAGTGAAATTACTTGATATACCGATCTTTGCATCAAGACCTGCATTTCCCATCCAGCTTTGTCCGGATTTCCTGAAAGGATTATCGGGTAATTTTTCTGATATCTTAAGTCCGCCTGAAGCGTAAGGCATTATTTCAAGCCTCTGCGACTTTTTTAATCCTTTTATACCTCGTAACTCCCCATAATTATAAAGCACTCCGGCAGTTGTCCTGGTCTGATATTCCCAGTCACTCTCTTCCTGAAAGCGGTTAATCCATCTCCAGATATGCAAGCCCCATACCTGTTCATCTTCCCTGCTGAAGCGAAGCTGGCTTAAAGGGATTTCGAATTCAGCAACCCAGGCAGAATCTTCCAGTCCGGTTTTTCCTTTCCACACAGCATTCCAGTTGATGTCGATTTTCTCAGGATTAGTAAGGATAAGATCCATTTTCTGACCCCATGCAGACAGGTTAAACTCGAATCCTGTTTTGTGGTCGTGATAACTGTCAAAATTGAATCCGACCATATCTCCGCTGAACTCATCCCGCAAACCTGAATATCTCTGAATCTTATCAGGCTCGCCGTCAAAAGCCCTTATTGCTCCATAAACGTATTTATCATCATACAGAAGGATGAATTCGGTTGGCCAGGAAGGAGTCGCGCCTTCTTCAGGTATGAACTCATGAAAATCACCTGCCCAGGTACCTGTTTTCCAGCACTCATCATCCAGTCTGCCATCAATTACAGGTTTTTCAGTTGAAAGTCTTTTTGTATAATATACAGGTTGTTTTCTCCCTGCGTGCGATTTTAAAGTATCCTGCAAGGCCTGTGAATTTTTAGATGAAGAATACAATGCTCCATTTGAAAAAATCAGAATAAGGGCAATAATACAGGTCTTTGTCAGAAAAGAAGTACGATCCATCGTGAAACTTAATAATCTCTAAAAATAGAGCATATACCTACAGGTAAATTATTTGCAAGTGTTAATAAATGTGAAATCTGCAATAAACAAAACCAGTTATTGCATTTTTCCGAAAGCAACCCTGATAATCTGACAGGCTGAAGTCAGTTAACCTCTGATTCTGATGCGTTCTGGATTCCCTCTGCAACTTCGGGAATTATCCCCATTTTGACATAGATGGGATGTACAAGTTGCTTCAGTTCAGGCAGCTTACGAAGAAAGACAAGCGCACCAGCAACAGAAAGTACTCCTCCTGTAAGAATAGTAAACGGGGTACCAATAACCTTTGCCAGCCAGCCGGCCATGAGGCTTCCGAAAGGCGCGGTGCCCATTACAGCCATAGTATAGAAGCTCATCACCCTTCCCCGCTTGTCATCATCAGTAATAGTCTGGAGTATAGTATTGCTCGATGCAGCCTGAAGCATCAGGCCCATCCCCACAAAGATCATTACAGCCATTGAAAGTAAAAAGATCCTTGAAAATGACAGAATAACAAGACCTACGCCAAATACAATCACTGCAAGCGGAATTATCCTTCCCAGTTTGAGAACATTCTCCCTTGAAGCCAGGTAAAGGGCACCTGAAAGTGCACCCAGGCCTGCGGCACTCATCAGAAAACCATAGGTATGAGAATCTCCTCCAAGAACCTCTTTGGCAAAGACCGGCATAAGTGTTGAGTAAAACATTACAAGGATATTTACAAGCCCGAGCAGCAGAATAATATGACGTATTGGCAGAAATCCGAAAACATAGGAAAAGCCCTCTCTTATCTCTTTCCTGATATCGCTATTTTTTGCTTCAGGAGCTTTGGTGTTGACCCTCATAAGAAGCAGGGACACTATAACACCCATAAAGCTTATTCCGTTAATAAGAAAGCAGACTCCCTCACCGGCGGCTGCAAGCAGCGCGCCAGCTATTGAGGGTCCTATCAGACGGGCTCCATTGAACATCAACGAGTTAAGGGCTATGGCATTGCCAAGATCCTCCTTCTTCTCCACCATTTCTATTACAAAGGAATGCCGTGCAGGAACATCAAAGGTATTAATACAGCCTATAACGAAACTAAGCAGGATTATATGCCATACCTGAATGCTTCCCGAAAGAACAAGCCAGGCAAGCAGAAAGGCATGAATCATGGAAAGAACCTGCGACCATATAAGAACATGGTATCTGTTCCATCTGTCAGTAATGACTCCGGCAAACGGAGAAAGTACCAGGGAAGGAATCTGTCCGGCAAAACCCGATATTCCAAGAAGCATTGCCGAACCAGTCATACGGTAAACAAGCCATGGAACGGCTATACGTTGCATCCATGTACCTATAAGTGAAATGCTCTGCCCGTAGAAGAAAAGTCTGTAATTCCTGTATCCAAGAGAACGGAATATTGTTTTAAACCTGAATATGTATGATAAGTCACCGGTCACTTAAAAATAATTATTAAGATCCTCTGATCATCCGGCAAATATAAGGAAGGAAAATAATAAGACCTGCAATTACTGAGGCAAGGGCTGAAATAAGAACTGCAGCGGCAGCCATATCCTTTGCTTTTTTTACTTTTTCATTTTGCCCTGGAGATATAAGGTCAGCCAGTTGTTCCAGAGATGTATTAATGGCTTCGGAAATCATTACAAGAGCTGAAACAACAATCACGGCTATCCATTCTGCCGGAGATATTCCAAAAAGGAATCCGGCTGCAAGCACCAGAATAAATACAAAAAGGTGTATACGGAAATTATGCTCGTTTAATATCAGGTCAGCAAGACCGGTGAAAGCGAAGCGAAACGACCTGATTCTGTCAGTAATGCTGAATTTTTTCCTTTGTTGCATCGTAGGTTCAATTAACCTGTGCAAATCTTTTGCCTTAGCTCCTTCAGTCTGGCAGTATCGAAACCTGCTGATGACAGGTAGCCCTCAATTCCATTATAATGCATCTGGACCCTGTCGATTACCGAGTTTATGTTCCGTTCCTTCACTGCAACAATCTGAAGCATCTGTTCAGCAGGAAATCTTCCAAGTGTCAGGATTTTTCTTATCCTCATCATTTTCCTGAACCACGGCAGCAGTTCATCGTTTGATCTCAGAAAATCGTTTCTTATCTGTTCTTTGTCAGCCCCAAGGGCAAGCAACAGAAGGGCAATAATTATTCCTGTCCTGTCCTTGCCGGCCTGACAATGAACAAGAATGGGTGCGGCATCTTCATTAATAATAAGTTCGACAAGCCTTCTGAATACCGGAGCGGCGGCATCCAGGATCTCAAGATACAGCTGGTTTGAGATGTCTGCAAGTATCTGCTCTGACCCTTTCCTGTATATGTAAGGCTTTATCCTTTCACGTGTTTTATTCTGAAAATCGAGAGAAAGAGTGATCCTGTCAATCCCGGCTATTTTCTTTTTGAAGCGCCTGGCTTCCTGCGGGGTACGCAGGTCGATAATCGTCCGGATATTCAAATCCCGTAGCAGTTTAATATCCTTCCCGGAAATACTATCCACAGTTGCAGATCTGAACAGGAGTCCCTCCTGTATTTTTCCGCATCCGTTAATACTAATACCCCCAATATCCCTGAAATTTCTGACAGATTCAATTCTCATATCAGCAGATCCTTTTATACTCAACACCGGTAAGTCTCGCAAGCTTTTCAATTGCTGAGGCTTTCTTTCCCATACCAATCGCACAATGATGTGAAGGTCCGGCTTTTGACCAGTTGTCAATAAAATCCCGGGCGCTTATTGTAAACCTGTACCTGCTGTTTGTATTTCCGATCTGAAGGGTTGGACCATCAACTGATTCCCCCTCAGCTGCAAGGAGCGTCACCTTTCCGTCGCCGCTTTCGCATACTGAAAGAATAGTGACAGGCCCGTTTGCAACTTTCATCTGTATCGATAAACCCTTACCGGGTTTGCCGTGGAAAACCGGCAGGGGAACAAGTCCCACTTTTCCTTCTGCTATCCGGAAGTGTGCAGGTCCGTCATGACCAAGCAGCACAATATCATCATTAAAATCAACTCCGTAAAATTCTGAAAATGAACCGCCTGCATTAAGAGTATCCAGTATTTTCATGGCAAGAACATTCTTTATCTCACATTCACCGGCAGCAGGGATATTATTTCCTGTCAGAAGAGTCATCCCGGGGATAAGGGTTGTAACTATCTTTTCATATCCCGGATCTCCGTCTCCCTCATAGTAATAAGCCAGGGCGCCCAGCCTGAATTTTTCGGTCAGCCTGTCGAGAGCGACTGAAGTTTTTGCAGCGTCATCAATATCTGTTTCTGAACAAGCGGCCGAAACATCAAACCAGGTTTTGAACTGTCTGATTTTGGCATCAAGTTCCTGTTTCTGTAAATTATCTCTCAGACTTTTAAGTGTGCCGAATTCAATGAGTTCAAAATGAGAACCAAATGCGGCAGCAAGTTTTGTGACATCGCTGTATACATCAAGCATGCCGTTGTAATAATGCCCCATCACTCCAACCCTGCAGGCCATCATTTCTTTTCTTGCCGCGGAGGCTTCAAGCCACTCATTAATTTCTTTCCATACGTACTCCTCTTCAAGGTACCCTGAAATCAGATGATATTTTATTCCTGCCCTGTTAAATACGCTTGCAAGTTCCGGAGTCACACAACTCTGACAGAAGGAGAGCCATTCTCCGGTCATCCTGCCTCTGTCGCCCATCGAATTGAACCTTGCATAATCAATAGCCCTTTCAGGTTGCAGGTTCAAAACTATAACCGGACAGTTAATCCTCTGAATAACAGGCAATACGGTGTGAGAGAGCGCATAAGTTGATATGTTAAGGAAAACAATATCAACCTCTGATGAATTGAAAAGTGCTGATGCTCCGATGGCTTTATCGACATTATCAACAATGCCGGCATTGATTACGGCGGCACCATTATTTCCAAGTTTCTCAGCTATTCTCTCCTGATAAGCTGTCAGCTTTCCGAGAAGTCCTTCAAACTGACCCCAGTAGGTATCAAGACCTATACCGAATAATCCTGCTTTTATCATCTTTAGATATTACTTTTTCACCTCCCATCCATAATCAATATACTTCCAGCTGATATCATTTTTCCCTGCAGTAAGAAGAAGATATCCTTCTTCTGTTCCGTTCACCGGACCGTTCCACCATCCTGAAGACACAGCACCGCCGGTAATGAAATGGATTCCGTCAATATAAATATCCTCGAGTGAATGCAGATGCCCCTGCAGCACAAGTTTGAGATTGTAATCATTGAAAAGGTCAAGCACCTCCTTGCCATTGTATATCACAGCTGATGAATCATTTGCAACGGTGGTTCCGACATATTTCTGAGTATTGGCTGTAATAAACGGAATATGAGTGCTTAACACTATCGGAGTTTCCTTGGCTGTTGAAGCAAGCTCCTTTTTTATCCATTCAATCTGTGCATCATCTATCCTGCCAATATACCTGTCCTTTCCGGTATCCTCAACAGAGTTCAGGATCATGAATTTCCAACCTTTATGATCAAATGAGGTATAAGGATAGCCGAACCTTTTTTCAAACATTTTCTCTCCATATTCCGGATTCTGAGGATCAGCGCCGCTTTTTGTATATATTCCATATATCTCATGATTCCCCATGGTGGTGAACACCGGCATTTTAAAACTACCGGATGTACTTTTGTAAAGATTATAGAGTGAATCAGCCATAGTATATCGCTGAGCAAGTGCATCCATTACAAGATCACCTCCTGTTATAACGAAGTCAGGTTTCAGTTCGTTCACTGATTTAATAGCCTGGCTGAATCCTGCAATGGCATTCCTTTCGTATGTAAGATGGATATCTGTCATGAAGGCAAAAGTGAACGATTTATCATCATCTTTTCTTTTGCATGAGGTAGCTAGGATAACACCTGTAATAAGAGCAGCTGCAATATAAAGGGAGAATTTTTTCATTTTAAAAAAACTTATTGGTTAATCCTCAAAAATAATAAGAATATATGCCACTCTGACATTGAATGGATTAAAATCAAAATAATTGCTACTTTCGTTACAAAAGAGCGATTCTGAATGATCAAGACGATTCTTCTTGTCGGAACAGGCGGATTTATCGGCAGTGTTTCGCGTTACCTGCTTTCAAGGTTTATGCAGGCAAGCTTCCCCTCTGCCTTTCCTTTAGGTACTTTTGCAGTAAACATCCTTGGCTGCCTGCTGATAGGGCTGATATACGGCCTCTCGGAAAAGAGCACAGCCATTACAATGGGATGGAGATTATTCCTGGCTGTTGGCTTCTGCGGCGGATTCACAACATTTTCAACCTTTGCCAACGAGAACCTTGCTTTGCTCAGGGACGGAGAGTTCCTGTATTTCTTTCTCTACACAGGTTTAAGTGTTCTGCTGGGGATTGCAGCCACTTTTTTTGGAGTGATAATCACTAAAATTTTCTGAAAATGAAAGCCGGTGACAAAGCTAAAAGACTGAGGATATATATAAGCTCTACTGATAAGTATGAGCATAGCCCTCTGTATGAAGTAATTGTATATGCTGCCCGTGAAAAAGGGATTGCAGGGGCCACAGTTCTGAGGGGAATTATGGGTTATGGCTCAAGCAGTGAGGTATATACATCCAAACTATGGGAAATAACGGAAAAAGTACCCCTTGTTGTTGATATTGTTGATGACCCGGTGAAAATCAGTGCACTTCTTGAGGCACTGGAACCAATTTTCAAAAAAAGCGGGAAAGGTCATATTGTAACTGAAGAGGAGACAACTATACTGCTGCACAGGACCGGAATTAAGAAGTGATTGGGTGATTGTGACCGCAAGACTGCAAGACCACAAGACTGCAAGACCGCAAGACCAGAACAAAGTGAACAGATTGTCAATCTTATTAAACAAAAATGAATTCAAAAGAAAGGGTATTGAGGGCTTTCAGGAAGAAAGAGGGCAATCCTGACAGGATTCCTGTTCAGTTTGATCTCTGCAGGCAGCATATTGAAGCCTTCGGGAAAAAGCTCGGTATAGAACCTGATTATGCCCTGTCGTATTACGAGGATCTGACTTACAGGATCTCGGCCAACGAAATAAGGACAAGAATGGGCAGCGACGTGGTTGTTGTTGGAGGAACAGTCCCTCATGGCTATAAACCTGTTCCTGTATCAGGAGACATAACTCTCAATGAGTTCGGCATGCACATGAAACCGACTTCACTCTATGTTGAAGTTGTAAAATGTCCCCTTGACAACATCAGCACTGTTAAGGAAGTTGCGGATTATAAGTTCCCGGATCCTTTTGCATCAGGAAGATTTGACAAGGCTAAAAGAGACATTGACAGATTTGCAGAAAGCTATTTTGTAATCGGGGATGTTGAGATATCCCTTTTTGAAATGGCATGGCATCTTACAGGGCTTGAGAAGTACATGGTTGGAATGATGTGCGAAGAACCATGGATTGAAGCTTTAAACGACTGCGTAGAAGAATGGAGCACCGGACTTGCCCTTCAGCTTGTACGGGCAGGAGTTGATGCAATATGGTTTGGGGAGGATCTGGGAAGCCAGACCTCAACGCTGATTTCGCCTGATGAATGGAGAGTACGATTCAAACCAAGGCATAAAAGGATGATTGACAAACTAAAGAAGGAAAATCCTGATCTGATTATTATTATGCATTCTGACGGGGCTGTTGCTCCTCTTATAGATGATTTCATTGAACTTGGCATTGAAGTCTACAATCCTGTTCAGCCCAACGTTGAAGGATCTGACCCTCAGGAGCTTAAAGACAGATATGGCGACAGGATAAGCTTTTTCGGAGGCATCGATCAGCAGCTTCTTCTGCCATCCGGTGATGTACCTGTAATACGTAAAGAAATAGAAAGAAGAATACGTATACTTGGAAAGGAAAGGGGATATCTTCTGGCACCGGCTCATATAATCCAGACCGATGTAACAACTGTTACAATTGAAGAGATGATAAAAGCTGCAAGGGAGCTTGGAGCTTACTGATTTTTAACGCACCTGACCGAATACCTGTCTCTTTTGTCAGTACCGGGAATATCCTCAATATCTTCCTTCCGTGAGATATCAGTTACAATCATTTTGTCAATAATAAGGTAGCTGAAATATTCAGCGCTATGCTTGTCATATTCAGTTGAAGTCCAGTAATAGGCGCTTTCATTCAGCTCAGAAAATGTTCCCTCATGATCCTGCATACCACCAAGACTTATTTCGAATGAGAGAGTGTCTCCGTTCTTCGTTCTCCACGACTCAAGGTTCTGGAAGTGGTTTGAGAGTTCCCTGAATTCCGAACCGGATGGAAGATGCCAGCCGTCAGGACAGGCTGTTTGTGCAGCTTTCCAGTTGTACAGCATTCCGAAATCAGCGCTGTTGTTAATATCGTTATCATAAAAAACAGAACCCGTTTTGCTTTTGAACCTCAGATTCTCAGCCATCCAGGTTTTGTTGCTGATTATCACTGTTCTGTATTTATTTCCGTCCCTTCTGTCAGTTAGTATTTCCTGGGCAAAAACAGTATAAACTGAAAAAAACAATACTGCTGCACTAATAAACTTTTTCATATCATCTGCAATTTGTCTGCAATAAATCCGGCAACCTGAAATGAAAGTCTGCCTGATGTCAGTTTCAAAATTAGCCTATTCAATACTAAAAAACAGTTGAAAAACCATAATGTTATTAACTATTTTGTCATTTCTGCAGAACAAGCATGTCGCATAAATGTTTAAAAGATGAAAGTCTCAGAAAATATATAACTTTGAGGCCGTTTAAACAATAATAAATAAAGCAGGGATGGCTGAAAAAAAGAACCTGAGGCCTTACGGGGAAAAACAGACAGCCTTTGACAAACGCTATCTTGAAATGGCTCTCATCTGGGCTCAGAACTCCTATTGCATAAGAAGGCAGGTAGGTGCTCTTATTGTAAAGGAGAAAATGATAATCTCTGATGGTTATAACGGTACTCCTGCCGGCTTTGAAAATGTATGTGAGGATGAGAACAATGTAACAAAGCCTTATGTTCTGCATGCTGAAGCCAATGCCATAACAAAAGTTGCAAAATCAAATAATTCAAGCGAAGGTTCCACTCTCTATGTTACAACATCACCATGCATGGAATGTGCCAAACTGATAATTCAGTCTGGCATAAAAAGGGTAGTGTACTGCAACCGCTATCATAAGACTGACGGGCTTGACCTGCTGAAGAGAGCCGGAATTGAACTTGTCTTTATTGATCCTGAAAACAATATTTATGAGATACAATAATTCAAACTTTAAAATCTATCTTCCGATAATTATTGCCGTTGCAGTGTCAGCAGGCATACTAATAGGCAGAATGCTGCCTGTGAATTCCGATATTCAGTATCACTCAAATATTAAATCGCGGAACGATAAGCTGAGCAACATCCTGAGCATTATTGAAGCCAGTTATGTTGATACTGTCAACCGTAATCAGCTGACCGAAGCGGCAATACCTGCCATTCTTAAAAAGCTCGATCCGCATTCAATCTATATTCCGGCAAAGGATTATGCAAGAGCAAACGAACCACTCAGGGGCAACTTTGAAGGCATAGGAATTTCCTTTAATATGATGACAGATACAATACTGGTTATCAGCACTATACCCGGAGGGCCTTCGGAAAAACTCGGACTTCTTCCCGGGGATAAGATCATATATGTTAATGACTCACTTGTTGCCGGAAGGAAGGTATCTGAGGAAAGAGTAATGGGCATGCTTAAAGGTGCAAAGGGAACAGTTGTAAAAGTAAAAATCCTCAGAAACGGAAGCAGGGAGCTGATTCCTTTTGAAATAACCCGCGACAAAATACCAATCTACAGCGTTGATGTGGATTATATGGTAAACGACAACACCGGCTATATAAAGATAAACTCATTTGCAGTAACTACTTATGAGGAATTCATGAAGGGTCTGGCAGATATGAGGGCTAAAGGGATGAAGAAACTGATTGTTGACCTCAGGGGTAACTCCGGAGGAGTAATGGAAGCCGCAATCAGAATAGCAAACGAATTCCTGAAAGAAGGGCAGCTGATTGTTTACACAATGGGAAGAGCTCAGCCAAGAAATGAGGCCAGAGCCACTGGAAAAGGAGTTTTTCAGGATGGTGACCTTGTTGTTCTCATTGATGAATGGAGTGCTTCAGCAAGTGAAATACTTGCCGGCGCAATACAGGACAACGACCGGGGAACAATTATAGGAAGAAGATCTTTCGGGAAGGGGCTTGTTCAGGAACCCGTTGATTTTTCTGATGGTTCCGGACTGAGGCTTACTATTGCAAGATACTACACTCCGACAGGAAGATCAATTCAGAAACCATACGCAGAAGGCTTTGACAAATATTACGACGACCTGAATGAGCGTTTTAACCACGGTGAATTTGAAGTATCCGACAGCATCCAGTTTTCTGATTCACTTAAATTCACAACACCGGGCGGAAAGACAGTTTATGGAGGAGGTGGCATAATGCCTGACAGGTTTGTTCCTGTTGACACGACAATGATGTCGGCTTACCTGGCCAAGGTAAGAGCTCTTGTATACAGGTTTGCACTTAAGTACACTGAAACCAACAGGGACAAGCTGAAAGCATATACAGAAGCCGGTGAACTTGAAAAGTATCTCGACAAACAGGCTCTGCTTGATCAGTTTGTCGCTTTTGCAGAAAGTAATAATATAAGAAAGGATCCGGCCGGTCTGAAAATATCAGGGAAAATAATTCACACTCAGCTGAAAGCTTATATTGCACGGAACATACTTGATAACAAGGGTTTCTATCCTATCTGGGAGGAGATAGACACTACACTCCGATATGCTATAGATTATCTTGGGAAAAACAATTAAATAAATTTCCTGATAAGATCCGCAGCAAGGTCAGCTTCTTCAATGAATCCCATGTGTCCTGAATTCTCCAGTATAACGGCCTCAGAACCAGATGGAAGATTTACAATCCTCAGCATCTCGTCTGCATTGATATGACTGTCATGCCGCCCGAGAATCCAAAGAAACGGAATTGTACCGTCCTCAATCAGACCCGGCCTTGAAGGTCTTTCAATCATCCCATACAGGTCGGCAATTATCGTCTCATCCTTAGTTTCTAATGATAATAAAACCGAGGCTTCGATCTCCCTGCTGAATTTTTTCTGATTATATTGAGAATACAGGGCTGCGACAAAACCCGGTATCATTATACCTTTTTTACCAGCATTCACTATTTCAATATTCATTTTTCTTTTTTCTACAGCTGCGGGCTTGTCACTGAATGGATGTGAATGAAATAATGAATAAGCAGAAAGATATTCCGGAAACATCTGTCTGAATGCAAGCACAGCATAGCCACCCATCGAATGACCCACAATAAAAGCCTTCTTAATTCCAAGGTTGTCGAGCAGATCCTTCATTGATCCGGCAAACAGCTCCATTGAATTGACTGTTCCCCGGCTGTCGGATTCTCCATGCCCGGGGAGATCGATTGCAATGACCCGGTAATTATCTGTTAACCTTGCTGCAAAATCATCCCAGACATCTTTTGTTTCGAGATATCCATGAACCAGAAAAATAACCTGACCCTTGCCTTTATCACTATAGCCTATTTTTCTGTTATTTATTGAAATCTGCATGCTTATAATTTATTAGTTTTGTAAAAGTAGCTAATTATCTGAACTCTGGTTTTAATATACAAAAGCGATGAGTAAAATCCTTTTTGCATCCATTTCGAAAAAGTTTGTGATGGCACTGGCCGGTTTGTTTCTTCTTACCTTCCTGCCTGTACATCTGATAATCAATTTCATGCTCCTCAGAAGCGATCCTGTACCATTTAACAGTGCAGCTCATTTCATGGCCACATTCCCTCTTATAAAAATATTTGAGGTTGTTCTGATAGCCGCAATTCTGATTCACATAACGTATGGGATAATCCTTCAGGTGGCAAACTGGCTTGCAAGACCCACCGGGTATGTAAGCGGTAATAAATCAGACACTTCATTCTTTTCAAAATTCATGATCTGGACCGGAGCAAGTGTACTCACTTTTCTTGTACTTCACTTCTTTAACTTTTACTTTGTCAAGCTTGGTTTTGTGCAGGGTGACCCTGAAGATTTTTATACATTAGCACATAAGCTGTTTAAGATACCGGCATATAATTACATTTACCTGGCATGTTTTATTCTCCTGGGATTTCACCTTTACCATGCTTTTTCATCTGCTTTTCAGACCCTCGGACTAAATCACAGGATATGGACTCCTGTCGTAAAAAAAGCAGCACTGATATATGCAATAGCAATCCCTGCAGGTTTTGCATATATATCAGTTACATTGTGGCTTTTCAGATAGTAATCAGGAAAACTTGAAAATATGGGAAAACTTGATTCCAAAATACCCGATGGTCCTCTTGCTCAGAAATGGACAAGATTCAAGGCGACAACAAAACTTGTAAACCCTGCCAATAAGAAAAAACTTGAGGTAATTATTGTTGGAACCGGAATATCAGGCGCCGGAGCTGCTTCAGCTCTGGGCGAACAGGGATACAATGTAAAGATATTCTGTTATCAGGATTCGCCACGAAGGGCACATTCTGTTGCTGCCCAGGGAGGCATAAATGCCACCAAGAACTACCAGAATGATAATGACAGCACCTACCGTCTCTTTTATGACATGATAAAGGGAGGAGATTACAGGGCCAGGGAAGCAAATGTGTACAGGGCCGCTGAGGTAAGCAACCAGGTTATAGATCATTTTACGGCTCTTGGCGTTCCCTTTGCCCGCGATTACGGAGGAACTCTCGACACGAGATCGTTTGGCGGAGTTCAGGTGTCAAGAACTTTTTATGCAAAGGGACAGACAGGCCAGCAGTGTCTTCTTGGAACCTATTCTTCGCTTAACAGGCAGATTAAAAAGGGCTCAGTAACAATTTTCCCGAGGCGTGAAATGCTTGATATTGTTGTAATTGACGGAAAAGCAAGAGGCATTATAACAAGAAACCTTATTACCGGTGAGATCGAAAGGCACTCTGCCCATGCCGTCGTTCTTGCTACAGGAGGATATGGAACAATTTACTATCTGTCGACACTTGCAGTTAATTCGAATCCTTCTGCAGCCTGGAAAGCTCATAAAAAAGGGGCCTTCTTCGCAAACCCAAGCTTCATACAGATACATCCCACTAGCGTACCGCAGCTAAACGAATTCCAGTCAAAGCTTACCCTTATGTCAGAGTCCCTGAGGAATGACGGAAGAATATGGGTTCCAAAAACTAAAGGAGACAAGCGTCATGCCAATGATATTCCCGAGGAAGACAGGGATTACTATCTTGAAAGAAGGTATCCTGCATTCGGGAACCTCGTCCCGAGGGATGTGGCTTCAAGAGCAGCAAAGGAAAGATGCGATGCCGGTTATGGTGTTGGAGAAACAGGACTTGCCGTTAATCTTGACTTCAGGGATGCAATAAAAAAACAGGGCAAAAAGGCGATAGAAGGAAAATACGGTAACCTTTTTGATATGTACAGGAACATTACCGGCATTGATCCATATACCCAACCAATGAGGATCTATCCTGCAGGACATTATACAATGGGTGGTCTCTGGGTCGATTATGAGCTGATGACAACAGTACCCGGACTTTATTCAATAGGAGAATCAAATTTTTCCGATCACGGCGCTAACCGGCTGGGAGCCAGCTCACTCATGCAGGCAGCAGGTGACGGATACTTTATTCTGCCCAACACAATAAATAATTACCTGTCAGATGAAATAAGGACAGCTAAAATTTCAACTGACAAGCCGGAATTTGAGGAAGCTGAAAAATCAGTAAGAGAAAGACTTGACAGGCTGATGTCGATAAAAGGCAAACAGAATGCCGGCTCTTTCCATAAACGTCTGGGAAAGATAATGTGGGACCACTGCGGAATGTCCAGGAATGAGGCAGGATTGAAGGAAGCTCTTAAACTTATTGCTGAGCTTAAGGAAGAATTCTGGAAAGACCTGAATGTACCGGGAACACAGAATGAGGTTAACCAGGAGCTCGAAAAGGCAGGAAGGGTGGCTGATCTGTTCGAACTCGCAGAACTACTTGTCAATGATGCACTTAACAGAAAAGAATCTTGTGGCGCTCATTTCCGTGAGGAATTCCAGACACCCGATGGTGAAGCCCTGCGAAATGATGAGGAATTCACTTATGTTGCTGCCTGGGAATTTGCCGGTGAAGGCAAAGCTCCCATACTTCATAAGGAAGAACTTAAGTTCGAGGAAGTCGAAATGAAAGTACGGTCATATAAATAAAGGTTGAAGGCGAAAGGCAAAAGGCGAAAGTTGAATAAAATTATACTCATGTCCAGGCTCCCCTCTCTGGAGGGGCTGGGGGAGGATTAAATGAATAGACTAATAGAACCTGACAAATACAATTAAAAATATGAATCTTACTCTTAAGATATGGCGGCAGAAGAATGCAGAGGCCAAAGGCAGTTTTGAGACTTATCAGATGAATAATGTATCTCCTGAAATGGCCTTTCTCGAAATGCTTGATGCCCTGAACAAAAGGCTTGTTGAAGAGGACAGGGAACCGGTTGCCTTCGACCATGACTGCCGTGAAGGGATCTGTGGTTCATGTGGCATGTATATAAACGGACATCCTCACGGACCAATTCCCGCAATAACCACCTGCCACCTTTCAATGAGGTATTTCAAAGACGGGGAGACAATATGGATTGAGCCATGGCGTGCGAAACCATTTCCGGTAATTAAAGACCTTATTGTTGACAGGTCAGCTTTTGACAAGATACAGGTTGCAGGAGGATTCATTTCAGTAAATACTGGAAGTGCGCCAGAAGCCAATGCTATTCGTATTCCGAAAAAGGATTCTGATTCAGCTTTTGATGCAGCTGTCTGCATTGGCTGCGGAGCCTGTGTGGCTGCCTGCAAAAATGCTTCAGCCATGCTGTTTGTTTCAGCCAAGATATCACAGTTTGCCCTCCAGCCACAGGGACGCGCAGAGGCCAGGGACAGGGTCAGGGCCATGGTCACAGAAATGGACAAACTTGGTTTCGGCAGCTGCTCAAACACAGGAGCATGTGAGGCTGAATGTCCCAAACAAATCAAATTAACAAACATAGCCCGTCTTAACAGGGAGTTTTATAAAGCTTTCTGAAACAAATCATGAAACGCAGGAAATTCGTACATCTTGTTGCGGCCGGAAGTGGTTCTGCTCTTGCAGTGCCATTGGTCGGATCACCGCTGATAATAAATAATACAAAACATTCAGCTGAAACAGGCACAGGGCAATCAGGCCTTAAGGCAGATCTTGTGATTGCAGGAGGAGGTCTCGGGGCATGTGCAGCTGCACTTGCTTCTCTGAGAAATGGAATGAAAGTGATAATGACTGAGGAAACTGACTGGCTGGGAGGTCAGATATCCCAGCAGGGAGTTCCGCCAGACGAACACCAGTGGATTGAAACTCACGGGGGAACAAAAACTTACAGGGACTTCCGGAATAAGATCCGCGATTACTACTTCCGTAATTATCCTCTTACAGATACGGCAAGAAACAATAAATACCTAAATCCGGGGGATGGTTCAGTATCAAGATTATGCCATGAACCAGCAGTTGCGGCAGCTGTCCTTGATGAACTTATGGCTCCCTGGATAAGCTCCGGAAAACTTATAATTCTCAAAAACAATAAAATAGCGGCAGCCGATGTAAGCGGTGACAAAATAAACGCCCTTGAGACAATCAGCCTTCGCACAGGCATAAAGCAACTGCTGTATGCACCAATTTTCATTGATGCAACGGAGCTTGGAACTTTGCTGCCTCTTACTGGTACTGAATATGTTACAGGTTCTGAGGCTAAAAAGGAAACAGGTGAATTGCATGCAGCTGAAAAAGCTGATCCGGAAAACAACCAGTCATTTACAGTTTGCTTTGCAATGGATTACATTGAAGGCGAGGACAATACAATTGACAAACCTGCTGAATATGAGTTCTGGAAAAACCATACTCCTCCCCTGACGCCACCATGGTCGGGCAAGCTTCTCGACTTGCATTATTCAACTCCTTCTACACTTGTTCCCAAAGAACTGGGATTCAATCCTTCCGGTGCTGACACATCACCACTGCTAAACCTGTGGAACTACAGAAGGATTATAAATAAGAATAATTTCAGGTCAGGCACATACAGGAGTGATATAACTATTGTAAACTGGCCCCAGAACGATTACATGCTTGGCAACATTATAACAAGAAATGAGTCTGAATACAAACTTCACCTTAACAGGGCCGGGCAACTTAGTCTCTCATTTCTGTACTGGCTTCAGACCGAAGCACCACGGCCCGACAAGGGATATGGATGGAAAGGGCTGAGACTGAGAAAAGATATAATGGGTACTGATGATGGTCTTGCTAAATTCCCTTATGTCCGTGAATCAAGAAGAATTAAAGCCTTGTTTACAGTACTCGAAGAGCATGTCGGCAAGGAAAACAGATCTATTGTAACGGGTGTAAAGGAAAACATTAAGGCTGCAGAATTCCACGACAGCGTAGGAACAGGCTATTATCACATCGATCTTCATCCCTCATCCGGAGGAAATAATTATATCGACTTTCCTTCGCTTCCCTTTCAGATACCCCTCGGGTCTCTTATCCCTCAAAGAGTTGAAAACCTGCTGGCTGCAAATAAAAATATCGGAACAACACATATAACAAACGGATGCTACAGACTGCATCCCGTTGAATGGAACATAGGTGAATCGGCCGGAATGCTGAGTGCATTCATCTCATCAAAAGGAATTCCCCCACGGAAAGTCAGGGAAGACAAAAAGCTCCTTGAAGAATTTCAGCAGCTTATCCGCTCACAGGGAATTGAAACACACTGGCCGGAATAGAGAATTAAAGAAAAAAAATTATGAAGACTGAACAAACAAGACGTGATTTCCTGAAGAAATCAACTATCACCGGCATGGCAGCAATGACTGTACCTTTTGCCGGTTGTGCACAAACAGACAACAACCTGCCTGAAGAACAGAGCACAGAATCAAAACTTATTGTACCTAAAGGCAATGCCCTTCCAATTACAGGTACCTTTCTCGATGAGATCTCGCATGATATTCCTCATCAGAACTGGGGAGAAAAAGAATGGGATGCAGAGTTTGTACACATGAAGGCAATTGGTATTGATACAGTTATAATGATCCGCTCAGGGTACAGGAAGTTCATAACATTTCCCTCAGAGTACCTTCTGAAAAAGGGCTGTTATATGCCTTCCGTCGACCTGCTTGAAATGTTTCTGCGCCTGGCAGATAAACACGGCCTTAAATTTTTCTTCGGCCTGTATGATTCAGGCAAATACTGGGATACCGGCGACCTGTCCTGGGAAATTGAGGACAATAAATATGTAATTGACGAGGTATGGAAAAATTACGGAAGTAAATTCAAGAGCTTCCAGGGCTGGTATATAAGCGGTGAAATAAGCAGAAAGACAAAAGGTGCAATCGGGGCATTCCAGGCAATGGGGAAACAGTGCAAGGATGTATCGGGAGGTCTGCCCACATTCATTTCTCCGTGGATTGACGGGAAAAAAGCTGTCGAGGCTGCCAAGGGATCCCTTACAAAGGAAGCTTCAGTATCGGTCCTTGAACATGAAAAGGAATGGGGAGAAATTTTTGACGGCATTCATGATGTTGTTGATGCTGTTGCCTTCCAGGATGGCCATATCGATTATAATGAGCTGGATGCATTCTTTTCCGTAAATAAAAAGCTTGCTGACAAGTATGGCATGAAATGCTGGACAAATGCTGAAACTTTCGACAGGGATATGCCAATTAAATTTTTTCCGCTTAAATTTGACAAGCTCAGATTGAAACTTGAAGCGGCAAAAAGAGCAGGCTACGATAAGGCGATTACTTTTGAGTTTTCTCATTTTATGAGCCCCCAGTCAGCATATATCCAGGCAGGACATCTTTACAGGCGCTACAGGGAATATTTTAATATGTAAGATTTATGAAGGAACATTCAAATCAGATGATGTATGTCATCTGGCTCTCACTGGTAGCATCATTAGGTGGTTTTCTTTTCGGATATGATACCGCTGTTATCTCGGGTACTGTTGATCATGTAAAAACCCAGTTCAGACTGGATGATATGATGACAGGCTGGTATGTTGGCTGTGCATTGGCCGGGTCAATCGGTGGAGTGCTTTTTGCAGGTTCACTGAGTGATAAATACGGCAGAAAACTGGTTCTTTTCCTGTCAGCATTTCTCTTTTCAATTTCCGGGCTGGGCTGCATGATTGCGGCTGATGAGGTTCAGCTTGTAATAGCAAGGATACTTGGAGGTGTTGGTATTGGCGTTGCCTCTGTAATTTCGCCACTATATATCGCTGAGATTTCAATACCAAGCTTCAGGGGACGACTTGTCTCAATGTATCAGCTTGCCATTACAGTTGGTTTCCTTGGAGCTTACCTCGCAAACTTCGGTCTTCTGAACTATTCTGAAACCTTGCTTGCACAGGGAGCCACAGAAGGATTGTACAACAAGATCTTTGCCACTGAGGCCTGGAGAGGTATGCTCGGTATGGAAGCTGTTCCAGCAATTCTTTTCCTTGCAGTACTTTTCTTTATTCCTGAAAGCCCCCGTTGGCTTATTGTTAAGGGACAGGAAGTTAAAGCATCAGTTATACTTGGTAAAATTTACGGAAAGGATCGCGCGGCAACTGAGATATCTAATGTAAAAAACCTTGTTTCTCAGGAAACTGAATCGAACTGGAAAATGCTTCTGCAACCAGGCTTCAGGCTTGCCCTGTTTATAGGAGTTGCACTGGCTATGCTGGGACAACTTATGGGAGTAAATGCAGTGCTTTATTACGGACCTACAATATTTAAGGAAAGCGGACTTTCAAGCGGGGATTCTCTTTTCTACCAGGTAATTGTTGGTCTTGTTAATATGTTAACAACAGTTCTGGCTCTTATTATTATCGACAAGGTCGGGAGAAAGCAGCTCGTTTACTGGGGTGTCTCCGGAATGATTGTGGCTCTGATACTTATTGGCTTTTATTTTTTAATGGGTGCTTCAATGAACATCTCCCAGACCTGGCTCCTTATCTTCTTCCTGTTTTACATTTTTGCCTGCGCGATTTCAATATGTGCTGTCATTTTCGTGCTTCTGTCAGAAATGTACCCTGTGAAAGTCAGGGGAGCTGCTATGTCAATAGCTGGTCTCTCACTCTGGATTGGAACATACCTTATCGGGCAGCTTACACCTGTTATGCTCACAACCCTGACACCGGCAGGTACCTTTTTCTTCTTTGCAGTGATGTGTGTTCCTTATATCCTTATAGTATGGAAGCTTCTGCCTGAAACAACAGGAAAATCACTTGAGGAAATAGAGGAGATGTGGATGAAAAAGAAGGCGTAGGGCGAAGGGCGCAGGGCGGAGGGCAGAAGGCGCAGGGCGGAGGGAAAAACAGTAATAAACTGAATATTTATAAAAAAATATAAAATGGATCACAAAGCATTAGCTAAATTATACAGGGATGAACTCCTTGAAAATGTACTGCCTTTCTGGCTTGAGAAATCACAGGACAAAGAGTACGGGGGATATTTCACCTGCCTCGACAGAAAGGGGAACGTATTTGATACAGATAAATTCATCTGGCTCCAGGGAAGGGAAGTATGGATGTTCTCCATGCTTTACAACAATCTTGAAAAGAATCCCGAATGGCTGAAATGTGCACAACAGGGCGGTGAGTTTCTCAAGCGTTACGGACACGACGGAAACCTCAACTGGTACTTTTCCCTTACAAAAGAGGGAAAACCTCTTATTGAACCTTATAATATCTTCTCATACACATTTGCCACCATGGCCTTCGGACAGCTGAGCAAAGCAACCGGAAGCCAGGAATATGCAGAAATAGCAAGAAAGACCTTTGATATTATCCTCTCAAAGGTTAGTAATCCGAAAGGCAAGTGGAGCAAGGTCCATCCGGGTACAAGGAATCTCAAGAATTTTGCCCTTCCGATGATACTCTGCAATCTTTCACTTGAAATTGAACACCTGCTTGAACCTGATTTCCTGAGAAAGACAATTGACACCTGCATACATGAGGTGATGGACAATTTCTACAGACCGGAATTGGGACTTGTAATAGAGAATATAACAGAAGACAATAAGCTTTCAGATACTTTTGAAGGACGCCTGCTCAATCCTGGTCATGCAATTGAGGCAATGTGGTTTATAATGGATCTGGGAGTAAGGCTTAATAATAAGGAGCTGATAGAAAAGGCAGCAAAGATTGCAGTTCAGATGACTGAATACGGCTGGGATGAAAAATACGGCGGTATATTATACTTCAAAGATCTTAAAGGTCATCCTCCACAGCAGCTTGAATGGGACCAGAAACTATGGTGGGTACACAATGAGACACTTATATCGATGATTAAAGGGTATCAGCTTACAGGTTCAAAGGATTGTCTTAAGTGGTTTGAAATAATTCACGACTACACCTGGGAACATTTCAAGGACAAGGAATACCCTGAATGGTGGGGTTACCTTAACAGGCAGGGTGAAGTGCTTCTCGACCTGAAGGGCGGCAAATGGAAAGGATGCTTCCATGTGCCACGGGGACTTTATCAGGTTTGGAAGACTCTTGAAAAACTCTGATAATCAGGAGCAGACAGTTTCTATTTCCCTGACTGTTTTTGGTATTGCTTTGCCGAGAACCTTATGGCCTTTGTCGGTAATGAGGACATTGTCTTCTATTCTCACCCCTCCTACCGGCATGAATTTCAGGACTTTGTCATAACTGATGAAATCCCTGAATTTTCCTTCCATACTCCATTTGGCAACAAGTTCGGGAATAAAATAACATCCGGGCTCTATTGTAAATACATGTCCCGGCTTGTACTGAAGCGCAAACCTCAGAAAGGCTGTGCCAAACTGTTTGCTTCTTTTTATTTCGTCACTGTAACCCACATTATTTTCTCCAAGGCCTTCCATGTCATGTACATCAAGTCCCATCATGTGACCAATACCGTGAGGCATGAAAAGGGCATGTGCTCCAGCTTCCACTGCATCTTCAATACTTCCCTTCATCAGCCCCAGACCCTTCATGCCCTCAGCTATTATCCTGCAGGCTATGAAATGAATATCTCTGTTTGAAATACCCGGTTTTGTGGCTTTAATAGCTTCGGTATTTGCCTTAAGAACAACCTCATACACATCTTTTTGCATTGAACTGAATTTACCGCCAACAGGAGTTGTACGTGTAATGTCAGAGGAATAATGCAGGTTTGTTTCTGCACCAGCGTCGGTAACCATCATCTTATCCTTCTTGAGAATATTACCATGTGAATGATTATGGAGCGTCTGTCCGTTAATACTGAGAATAACAGGGAATGAGGTTCCGGCACCTTTGGCAAGAGCTATACCCTCTATTGCACCGAAAATCTCCTGCTCCCCGATGCCCAGCTTGCACATTTTCATTGCAGTTACATGCATATCATAGGCTATCTCCACTGCTTTTTCAATCTCATCAATTTCAATCTTCTCCTTTACCGACCTCATTGAGACAACCGCTTTTATAAGCTCTCCGGAAGCCAGTGTTTTCATTTGACAGGGATTCTCTTTCAGGATTGAGCCCAGTAACATTTTCGATTCACCACGATAGGGAGGGAGAAAATGCACCCTCCTCTTTTTTAAAAGGGCTGCCTGTACCATCTCCTCAAGCTTAGCCATCGGGAATGTTGTTTTAATTCCGGATTTCGCGGCAAGTTCCTTTACTGTCGGTTGCGGCCCCATCCAGATTATGTCATCCATATCGAAATCGTTACCGAAGATAATATCGGTTCCGGAATCAAAATCTATAAGTGCTGCAAATCCCGGGAGATCAATCCCGAAGAAGTACAGAAAATCACTATCCTGCCTGAAATGATAGGTATTTGCAGGATAATTGAATGGTGATTCATTATTGCCAATAAAAAGAGCAACCCCGCTTTTCATAAGCTTATGGAGTTGCTCTCTTCTTTTAATATATACCTCGCTCTTAAACATCGTCTTCAATATTTGTTGAAGCATCTAAGATAGCAAGGATTTTTGAGAGTGCCTAGAGTGCCTAAAGTGCCTAGAGTACTTAGAGTTATTATTACAATTCTGGTTCACTCCAAACTCTAGTTCACTCTAGGCACTCTTCTTCAAGCTCCAACCTCCCTTCAGTCCGAAGATAAACCAGGCCAGGGCAACAGTTCCGAGTGCAAAAATTGTATCACCTATAACCCTTAACCATTTAAGAGTTGTGATAGACGGTTGCTGCATGAATTCTGCCGATCGGGCATACCATAAACCTTCCCTGACACTGGCGACTGTCTGTGCAAGACCAATTGGCAGAACACTTATCAGAACCATGGCAGCAAGACCGATATTTATGCTCCAGAATGCAAATTTTATCCATTTCTCGTTCCATACAGCTTCTTTGTCCATATCCCTGAGCACAAACAGCATAAGCCCAATGCCCAGCATTCCGTAAACTCCGAATAAAGCAGTATGTCCGTGTACCGGTGTTGTATTAAGTCCCTGCATGTAATAAAGTGCAATTGGCGGGTTAATAAGGAAGCCGAAGATTCCAGCTCCCACAAGGTTCCAGAAGGCCACTGCTATGAAACTGTATACCGGCCATTTATATGCTTTTATCCATGTTGTGCTTCTGCTCAGCTTCACATTGTCCCATGCTTCAAATCCCATCAGCACAAGCGGCACCACCTCAAGCGCGCTGAATGTAGCTCCAAGGGCCATAACCGCCGTAGGTGTTCCCGTGAAATACAGATGATGAAAAGTTCCCAGGATTCCGCCGGCAAGAAATACTATTGTTGAGAACAGAACAGCAGTTGTTGCTGTTGCTGCCCTGAGCAACTGAAGCCTTACGAAGAGGAATGCCACCACAACAGCTGCAAATACTTCAAAAAATCCTTCGACCCAGAGATGAACCACCCACCAGCGCCAGTATTCAGCAACAGCAAGGTTGGTCTGCCTGCCCCACATGAGTCCGGCGCCATAGAAAGCGGCTATTGCAATAGTTGAAATAAGGAACAGAATAAGCAGATTCCTGTTTTCTGATTTCTGCTTAAGCGCCGGCCAGATAGCCCTTCCCATAAGAAGAAGCCAGATTACAAGTCCCACAAAAAGGAACAACTGCCAGAACCTTCCCAGATCGACATATTCATAGCCCTGATGTCCGAACCAGAAGTTTGTTACATAACCCATTTTCTGCATCACCCCCATCCACTGACCGAACAATGATCCAAGTACGATCACAAGCAGTGCGCTGAAAAGAAAATTCACTCCAAGTTTCTGAAATTTTGGTTCGACGCCTGATATAGCCGGTGCATAGTATAAACCTGTTGCCAGCCACGAGGTTGCAATCCAGAATATTGCTATCTGTATATGCCATGTTCTTGAAACAGAGTAAGGCAGAAACTTGGAAAGCGGTATCCCGTACAAAGACTGGCCTTCAACACCATAGTGAGCAGTGATGACACCCATGCCAACCTGAACCAGCAATAAAGCAGAAACAATCCAGAAGTATTTTACTGTTGCTTTCTGTGATGGAGTCTGCTTTTCGTTTTTTAAAGGCATTATACTGGGAAAACTACCAGCCTCCTCATTTTTCCTTGTTGCATAATACCAGGCCATTAATCCAATACCGGCCAGAAGGATTATTACACTGAAACCTGTCCATAATACAAGCGAACCTGTTGGCTTGTTACCCACGAGTTCATCAGCCGGCCAGTTGTTTGTATACGTTATATCCTGACCGGGACGTTCAGTAACACAGGCCCAGGATATCCAGAAGAAAAAGGAATTAAGATCCGAAACCCGTTCAGGATCTCTCAGTGAATTCTCAGGAATACTGTAAGCATCACGCAGTTCTGACTGAGCCGGATCGTTTGTAAAAAGACCAGCATAAAACCTGCTGTTCGATTCAATAGCCTCTGCTCTCAGACCTGATACCGTAAGCGTTTTGGAATCAGGATTATATGTGTTTTTTCGGAGCTCCTTCTGCAGAAGCACTTTATAGTAGGCTTTTCTTTCATCGCTCAAATCATTATATCCTTTACCTTCCTGCTGAACAGCCATTTTGTCAAGCATGTAAACAGCTTCCCTGTGAAGCCAGTCGGCACTCCAGTCAGGTGCCTGATAGGCTCCATGTCCCCAGACAGTGCCAATTTCCTGGCCACCCATCGACTGCCAGGCATTCTGACCATCCTTTATATCCTGACCGGAGAAAAGAACAGTTCCGTCACTTTTAAGTACCTTTTCGGGTACAGGTGGTGCCTGCTTATAAATCTCCCTTCCGAAGTACAGAAGGACTGCAAAAGAAATTGCCATTACGAGAATGAATCCCAGCCATAGTTTTTGTACTTTCATAGTATATCGGTTTTAGTTTTTTTTTCAGATTCCGTAATAATCAGCAAGTTCCTTAATCTCAGAGATGTAATTTCTGTTTCCCTTACTTGTGTAATGCAACTTCTCTGCCTCTGAAAAGTTTCCCAGAAGAACCTGGTTATCAGAATCGGACAAAACATTATCTGCCATCCTGAACAGTATATTATTCTCTTTTGAAATATGGTTCCTGAGCAGTTGGGCATATCCATTCATATTTTCATACACTGCACTAATTGCCTCCTCATTACCCTGGCTGAACAAGGCAAGGTTCTCAGCAATTCCCCTTACAAATTCCCTTCCCTGAACATGCTCATGAAGCATTACCGCAACTGGTCCCTGCTCCTGTGAGAAACCCCTGTTCGACAGGTATGGAAAATAAAGGTTCTCCTCCTTGGAATGATGGAGGCCATCGGCAAATTCACGGATAAGGTTTACAATTTTCTCTGCATGACTAACGTTCCTTATATTGTTATTGACCATGTGTAACATTACATCTGTCAGTTTGATGATGTGAACATGATCATCCTCCAGGTTTTTAGCTGCTGTATTCATATTTAATTAATTGATTTAAGAAGTTTCGGGAAAAGGACATTATTTTCAAGGTGGACATGTATATGAAGGTCATCCTCAAACTGCTGAAGCAACCTGAATGTAACATGATAGGTGTTGCATCCGTCAGCAGGAACTGAGTAAGCTTTCGTGATTATATTGATTTTATCCATTGCTCCACCGGCAAATTCGTGTTCAGAGGAAAGGCGCTTAATCTCTGATATAATTGTTTCCCTTGACGATTCTGAAGCTGTTTTTTCAAATTCCTTCACCGCCGGGAAAAATACTTTTTCTTCATTATCAAGGTGCTGAAGCAACTCCTTGTTTATCTGTGCAAATAGGCTTGCTACTTCCTTAAGTTCACTGTGATTTGCACCATGAACATCAGAAATTTTACCTGTGTAAAAGACAAGTTCCGGCAATGTTCTTAAAACATACTTATGATGAGTATTTACGATATAATCGCATAAAAATCCCGGATTCCAGTCAATGAAATTATGTGTTGTATTAAGCGGCAGATTACTTAATTCGTCAATCTTTTTACGAAGATCCGCCTCATTAATTCCCTTTTCTGAACAGGTTTCAGATAGTCCCTTTTTGCCTCCGCAGCAGAAATCAATTCCTGCCTCTTTGAATATTTCAGCAGCCCTGAAGTCAAGCGCTACTATATCTCCGACTGTTTTATTATCTGATAATTTGTCTTTCATGACTATATGTTTTAGTTCATGATGCAAAGTTATAAAATTATTTATTAAAAGACCAAATGGTCTTTTTGTATTTTTATAATATTTTTTTATTTTTGTACCGGTTATTCCAAAAACAAGTGGAAAATGTTCAACAAAGAGACTGAATATGCACTGAGAGGACTGGTCTACATCAGCCTGCAGAACATACAGGATAAAAGACCTGGCACTGCCGAAGTGGCAAAAGAGATTGATGCACCACATTTTTACACTGCCAAGATCCTGCAGAGGCTTGTCAGGGCGGGCTTCCTTGAATCAATTAAAGGAAAAGGAGGCGGCTTTTATTTTGACCCCGACAAACCAGAAATTCCTTTAGTTCGCCTGATATCATCAATTGAAGGAGACAGGTCCTTTTCAGGATGCGGTTTCGGGCTTAAGCATTGTTCTGAATCGAATCCCTGTCCGGTACATGAAAAATATGCTCCGATTAGGGAAGCCATTAATAAGATGGTATCTGAGGAAACCGTTCAGAGTCTGGCTCTGAAAGTATATAATAAAAAACACACACCAGAAAAAATCAAAAAATGAAATTCAAAAGATACAGTCTGCCGCTTTCAGTCTTTCTTCTTGTCTTCTTTCTTCTGGCAATGGTACAGCTCAAAGTTGAAAGGCCTATGCTTATGGCCGAAAGATTTATTACAGATGCGGGATGGATTGAAATTCTGATTATCGCACTTTACGGAGCATTTGTTGCTTATAAAATGCAGGATACTGCAAATGTTCCGCAATGGAGAAAAGTCACCTGGACTATCTTCTCTGTTGTATTCTTCACGCAACTTGCAATTGGTCTGTCTGGTTTCGATAAGTTCCTTATGACAGGCAAGTTACATCTTCCCATCCCGATGATGATACTTGCCGGACCGATATACAGGGGGCAGTTGTCCGTAATGACAATTCTGTTTATAAGCACAGTGATCCTTACAGGACCAGCATGGTGCAGCCATCTCTGCTATTTCGGAGCCTTCGACAACATAGCCTCATCAGGAAAGACAAGCCGTGAGATACTGAAACATAAAGTTGCTATCAAGTCAACAATCATTTTCCTTGTAATATTTGGTGCAATTCTTCTCAGGTGGTTCAATGTACCTCATCTTACAGCTACACTTATAGCTGTCGGATTCGGACTTGCCGGTATTGCAATAATGATCTTTTTCTCACTCAGGCGTAAAAAAATGGTTCATTGCACAATGTACTGCCCAATAGGTACAATTGTAAATGTAACAAAGCATATAAATCCCTTCAGGATGTACATCGATAAGAGTTGCACTCTTTGCATGCACTGCACACGATATTGCAAGTACGATGCCCTCAATCCGGCTGACATTAAGAAGGGGAAACCATCACTCTCCTGCACACTGTGCGGCGACTGCCTGGCAGGATGTCATCACAATTCAATAAAATACAAATTCTTCTCTCTCGATCATGAGAAGGCACGCAGTCTTTATCTTCTGCTTACAATCAGCCTTCATGCAGCCTGCATAGCTCTTGCAAGGATCTGATTAGTTCAAAACTTTATTAACACTATTAAATTTTCAAGGGCACGTATGAAATAATTAATAATGAGTTTCATAAAAATGCGAATAGTCTTGTTTATCAACAAAATTCTTTTATATTCGCATTTGTTATGAACATCTTATTAACACTCTAACCATCGTTATGCCCTACAGACGACTCCCCAACACAGATGCGGCACGTATAAAAGCCCTGAGGAAAGCCCTTCAGAAAGGACAGGACCTTCCTCCTCACAAACTTGCATTCCCGGCAAGACATGTTGTAAGTCTACAGAAAGTGCTTCCACAGTTTGAGCACAATATTAGCCAGTACAAACAGTCTGTCAATACTCAGAATAATAAAAGCAAGGACTACAATGAAATCCTCCGTAAGGCAAGGATCTATCTTACCCATTTTATCAGAGTAATGAACATGGCGATATTCAGAGGCGAATTACCGGCTGAAACCAGGACTTATTACGGGATGACAGTAAAAGAATCCACAGTTCCCTCCCTGAATTCTGAAAATGAACTTGTAAGCTGGGGAAAAAGGGTAATTGAAGGAGAAGAATTCCGGATCAGAAAAGGGGGGAATCCTGTGACAAATCCAACAATAGCTGTTGTGAAAGTAAGGTATGAGAATTTCCTTCAGGCGCTGCATTACCATAATACCCAGGCCAAAAGGACCTATGATTTCATGGAGAAGAATGTTTCATTAAGGAAGGAGGCGGACGATTTGATACTACAGATCTGGAATGATGTAGAAAAGCACCATTCAAACCTGCCTGAAGATGAGAGAAAACTGAAGAACGAAGATTACGGACTAGTATATTTTTACAGAAAAAACGAATTGGATAAGGTTAAAGCAAATGAAAACCTTATTTCTGAATCACCTGCACTGCAGCCTAAGCATCAGCTTGCTTCACAGGAGAATACTGCATCGGTAAATTACCCTGTTTTATAAAACCGGGCTTTCCTTCAGATACATAATGTGATAAATATGTTGAACAACCAACTTGTTCAATTCTTGTCGGCTTTCTGGTCATTTTACTATTTTTGCAGCTATTAATCAGTAATAAATAAAACAAATTTGAAATTCTGCGATATCCAGCTGCCTGATTTTCCGCTATTTCTTGCACCAATGGAAGATATAACCGACCCTTCCTTCAGGATGGTGTGCAAAATGCAGGGAGCCGATGTTATGTATACTGAATTCATCTCGGCTGATGGTCTCATCAGGGATGGTGAGAAAAGTGTAAAAAAGCTCGATATCTACGATAATGAAAGGCCCATTGGAATACAGCTTTACGGTCACCTTCTTGATGCAATGGTTGAAGCTGCCCTCATGGCAGAAGAGGCATCCCCGGAACTTATAGATATCAATTTCGGCTGCCCTGTAAGGAAAATTGCCAACCGAGGCGCCGGAGCCGGGATGCTTAAGAATATTCCCCTTATGATTGAGATGACTTCTGCAATTGTAAAAGCAGTCAGCTTACCGGTCACTGTTAAAACCCGCCTTGGCTGGGATGACGACAGCAAGATAATTGTGGAAATCGCTGAAAGGCTGCAGGATGTTGGCATAAAGGCACTTACAATCCATGGAAGGACAAGGGCTCAGTTGTATAAAGGCGTGGCTGACTGGACTTTAATAGGCGAAGTGAAAAACAATCCCAGGATGCATATCCCGATAATCGGAAACGGGGATATTGATGGTCCTCTCAAGGCAAAGGAAATGTTTGACAGGTATGGTGTTGACGGCATTATGATTGGCCGCGCAACAGTCGGCCGGCCCTGGATCTTCAGGGACATAAGGCACTACCTCTCCACCGGTGAGCTGTTGCCGGAACCTTCCGTCAGTGAGAAAGCTGACCTGGCGCTTTTCCATCTCGACAGATCCCTTGAATATAAGGAAGGCCGGAGAGCGATTTATGAAATGCGCAGGCATCTGTCGAACTATTTCAAGGGGCTTCCGCATTTTAAGGAAACACGTCTGAAGTTGCTCACAGCAACAGAAGTTGAAGATGTTAAGGCTGTAATTGCCGAAATTAAGGACAGGTGGGGTGCTTTCAGAAGTGAGGATAAAACCTCTGTTTATAGTGTCTGACCTTCAGGGCCGGCCTTTTCAACCCTCCCGAAGAGATAAGAGAAATCCTTCATCCTGAAAATGGCTTTCATTACAAGGATGAAAATCAATCCTGATATCAGAAGTCCAGCAAGTTCCTGCCATGGATTATAGTTCAGCTGCTCATACAGTGCTTCAGTCTGAAGCGCTGATGATTTCTGGGTGACCATGATACAAAGGAAAATGTTGTTTGCCGCATGTGCGCCAAGCGCTGTTTCAATGCCGTCATCGAGTATTGTCACTATGCCAAAGATGAGCCCGAATGTAAGATACTGAGGCATCACTGTCAGAAAGCCGTACTCCTTAACCTCGGGATTGATTGAGTGCATGAGGGCGAAAAAAACAGATGTTGCCAGAAGTGGAAAAAAGCGTTTCGATACAACAAGTGTAAATCCCTGCATAAGGTATCCCCTGAAAAGGATCTCTTCAAAAGCTGCCTGAAAAGGGATCAGCAGGAATGAAACAAATACAAGCAGAATAAGGGACGCTGAATTGTTATTTAATCTAAAATTGGATGGATCAATTGCAAGATAGACAAAGAGATAAATCAACATCAGGAAGATCCATACAGCTCCTGAAACAAACATCCTCTTCCATCTGAAGCTTTCTGATCCTGTTATTGTTGAGAGAAACTTCCTTTCATGCAGAGGCTTAACTAGAAGCATATAGGCTGCCACTCCCACAATGAAAGGTATAAGCATAAGAACTAGCATGCTGTTCTTGTCAATGCCCATCTGAGACAGATTGTTCAGGTTTGAGGAGATCTCCGGAAGCGCCTGGGGATTGCTTCTGGCAGCAATAATACCAACAAGTGCAAAAGGAAGGGAACCCAGAGTGTTTGCTGCAGCAAATATTGCAGCAATCATTATAATATAGCGCCAGAGATTATTCTTCCCTGTAAATGATGATTCAAGATGTCTCATTGTGAAATTCAGAATTCGGTGATAGCCCTACGCGGATGGTCGATTGAATAGTGCAGTCCCACACTCTCATGCCTGTTCTTGGCCATTTTAATTATAATGTATCCCACATTTATTATGTTTCTTAATTCACATATCTTCTTGGATACAAGCGATCTTTTATAGAGGCTCTCTGTTTCCTTGAATATTATTTCAAGTCGTACAAGAGCCCGCTCAAGCCTCAGGTCAGAGCGCACAATGCCAACATAATTGCTCATAATGCTTTGTACCTCCTTGTAGTTCTGAGTTACAAGGATCATTTCCTCAAGATGAGTCGTTCCCTTGTAATCCCAGTCAGGAATACCCTCTTCATAGCTCAGTTCTTTCAGCCTTGGTCCTGAGTGTTCAGCAGCATTATGAGCATAGACAACAGCCTCAATCAGGGAATTTGATGCAAGCCTGTTGGCGCCATGCAGACCTGTTGAAGAAGATTCGCCCAGAGCATACAGCCTGTTTATTGAACTCTGCCCGTCCATGTCAACTTTAATGCCCCCGCAGGAGTAATGTACTGCCGGAACAACAGGGATCATGTCCTTTGTTATGTCTATTCCCCTGGCGAGGCAGTGCTCATATACATTCGGAAAGTGATCTTTCAGACCCTCCGGTTCAAGATGAGTGCAGTCGAGCCAAACATGGTCATCACCCCATATCTTCATCTCGTTGTCAATTGCCCTTGCAACTATATCCCTGGGGGCCAGCGACTCACGGCTGTCATAACGTTTCATAAAGCTTTCGCCTGACATGTTTTTCAAAATGGCGCCATAACCACGGAGCGCTTCTGTTATCAGGAAATTTGGCCTCTTGTTCGGATCCCACAGGGCAGTTGGATGAAACTGAACAAACTCCATGTTCTCAATCACGCCCTTGGCACGGTATACCATTGCAACGCCGTCGCCTGTTGCAATCTCGGGATTTGTTGTTGTCATGTACACATTTCCCATGCCTCCTGTTGCAATTACAGTCACCTTTGAAAGCACTGTAATGACTTTCTGGTTTTTAAGGTCAGCTACATAGGCTCCGTAGCAGTTAATGTCAGGGTAATTCTTTTTCAGTATTTCGCCAAGGTGATGCTGAGTAAGTATCTCTATTGCAAAATGATGCTCAAATATTGAGATGTTTTTATTGTTCCTCACCTGATCCATCAGCGTATACTGGATGGCCTCTCCAGTCTTATCCTTATGATGAAGTATCCTGTATTCTGTATGTCCTCCTTCCCTTGCCAGGTCATAAGATCCGTCTCCTGTCTGATCGAATGTTACTCCCAGGTTTATCAGTTCCTTTATCCTGTCAGGCGCATTCTGGACAACCATTCTTACAACCTCTTCATCACAGAATCCGTCGCCGGCAACTAGAGTATCCTTTATGTGTTTTTCAAAACTGTCAGGTTCTCTGAATACAGCAGCTATGCCTCCCTGTGCATATCTTGTATTGGAATCCACAAGATTTGCCTTCGTAACAATCGTAACCTTTCCGTATTTTGCTGCCTTCAATGCAAAAGTCAGACCCGCAATGCCTGATCCTATCACAAGAAAATCCGTATGCTTTCTCATTTCTAAGCTTAAAATAAAGGCTAAAGATACAAATAGTTGGTGATTGAAGATTCCATAAAGTGATCTCGTTGTAAAACAGAACTTTTTAATATACTTTTGCCTTCTTCAATACTTAAACAGGAAATATGGCCCAGGAAGACAATTTCAGGAAATTTGTGGCACATTGCAAGGAATATGGTTATGTATTCCCTTCAAGTGAGATATATGACGGACTCAGTGCGGTTTACGATTACGGACAGTATGGTGTTGAGCTGAAGAATAATATCAAGAAGTACTGGTGGGACAGCATGGTCCTGCTCAATGACAATATTGTCGGTATCGACTCTGCCATTTTCATGCATCCCACTATCTGGAAAGCTTCCGGTCATGTTGATGCCTTCAATGATCCGCTTATCGACAATAAGGATTCAAAGAAAAGGTACAGGGCTGATGTCCTCATAGAAGATCATATAGCAAAGATCGAGGAAAAGATAAATAAGGAAGTTGAAAAAGCCCGCCAGAGGTTTGGTGAAGCTTTCGATGAGAAGAAATTCCGCGAGACAAATCAGCGCGTGCTTGAAAACCAGGGAAAGATTGACGAGATAAATGCAAGGTTTGCAAAAGCGCTGAATGAGACCGACCTCCCCGGAATAAGGCAGATCATTATTGACAATGAGATTGTATGCCCGATATCCGGTACCCGCAACTGGACAGAAGTAAGACAGTTTAACCTTATGTTCTCAACCGAGATGGGTTCAACATCAGAAGGAGCCAACAAGATCTATCTCCGCCCGGAAACAGCGCAGGGTATTTTTGTGAACTTCCTTAATGTTCAGAAAACAGGAAGAATGAAACTGCCTTTCGGTATAGCACAGATAGGCAAGGCATTCAGGAATGAGATCGTTGCCCGCCAGTTCATCTTCAGAATGAGGGAATTTGAACAGATGGAAATGCAATTTTTTGTGCAGCCGGGAACAGAGCTGGAGTGGTTTGCCAAGTGGAAGGAAACAAGGATGAAGTGGCACCAGGCCCTTGGATTCGGCAGCGAAAAATATCGGTTCCACGACCATACAAAGCTTGCACATTATGCGAATGCCGCAACCGATATAGAATTCAAATTCCCCTTCGGATTCAAAGAGGTGGAAGGAATACACTCAAGAACTGATTTTGACCTAAAACAGCATCAGGAATACAGTGGTAAGAAAATCCAGTATTTCGATCCCGAGAAAGGTGAATCTTATGTTCCTTATGTTATTGAGACATCAATTGGCGTCGACAGGATGTTCCTCCAGGTAATTTCAGCCTCTTATGCTGAGGAAGAGCTTGTTAAGGAAGACGGAACAAAAGATACAAGGGTTGTCCTTCGTCTTCCGGCATACCTTGCTCCTGTTAAGCTTGCAGTAATGCCGCTTGTGAAGAAAGACGGCCTCCCTGAAATAGCAGAGAGAATAGTTCATGACCTGAAGTTCGATTTCAACTGCCAGTATGATGACAAGGATTCAATCGGAAGACGTTACAGGCGACAGGATGCAATCGGTACCCCATACTGCATAACAATTGACCATCAAACACTTGAAGATAACAGTGTTACTATACGTTACCGCGATTCAATGGAACAGGAAAGAGTGAATATTTCCCAGCTTAAGAACATAATTACAGAGAAGGTTTCGATACAGAGTCTGTTGAAAAAGCTATAAAAGCTTTAAAAGCTGTAGAGGCTGTAAAGGCTGTAAAGGCGATAAGGACTATGAAAGTTGTTGAAGCTTAGTAGAAATTATTCATAGATTTAATTTTATGGCTCATCCCTGGAAAGACCTGGTTGTATGGCAGAAATCTCATAAGCTGGTCATAGAAATATATAAAGCAACTGAGATCTTTCCTGATAAAGAAAGATTCGGATTAACCCAACAATTAAGAAGATCAGCAGTTTCTGTTGCTGCAAACATTGTTGAAGGTAAATCAAGGAAAACCGATAAAGAATTTGCATCTTTTTTATATAACTCAAGGGGATCTCTTGAAGAAACAAGATATCATTTACTCTTGTCGAGAGATTTGAATTACATCAATCCTGAAGACTATGAGGCAATTGAAAAGATGGCTGCTGAGGTCAGCTATTTATTGAATAAACTAATTTCGGTAACTTTGAAATAACATCTTTGCCGAATCCATGATTTCCGAAAACACAAATACCTATTACCCTCATGGTGATGCCCCTTTAGCCCCTGCGTCTTCTAACACCTCTATAGCCTCTAAAGCCTCTATTGCCTCTAAAGCTCTAATCATAACATACTACTGGCCGCCAAGCGGAGGTGCAGGAGTACAGCGATGGCTTAAATTTGCAAAATACCTTCCTGAATACGGGTGGGAACCTGTCATTCTCACTGTCGATCCGGCTTATGCCGCATACCCGGCCACTGACAGTTCTCTTGAAAAGGAAATACCAGGCTCTCTGAGAGTATTCAGAACAGCAGCTACAGACTGGTTCAGAATATATTCAGCTGACAAATCGAAGGTTCCTTCAGCAGGTTTTTCAAAGGGAACAGGCAACTCATTCAAATCGAAACTTAGCAGGTTTATCAGGGGTAATTTTTTTATCCCCGATCCAAGAAGGGGCTGGAACAGACACGCATACACAAAAGCCTGTGAAATAATAGAAAAGGAGAAAATTGTAACATTTGTTACAACCAGTCCTCCTCATTCCACTCAGCTTATAGGTCTTAAACTGAAGAAAAAATTCCCGGAACTGAAATGGATTGCCGACCTGAGGGACCCATGGACGGATATATATTACTATGATCAGTTTTTCCCTACAATTTTCTCAAAAAAAATTGATAAGCGCTACGAACAATCTGTGCTGGAAAAGTCTGACAGAATAATTACTGTTGGCAACATGCTTCTTGACCTGTTTGAAAAGAAGGTTCCCGGGCTGAGATCAAAAAGCACAGTGATAAGCAACGGATTTGATGAACATGATTTTAATGAGCTTTTAAGCAAAATCCCTGAGGTCTTTACAATTACATACGTTGGCACAATTTCTGAAAAGTATCCTGTTGACGGACTCATCTCAGCTCTTCATAACCTTACAGGAAAAGGAATACAATTCAGGTTAAGGTTCACCGGAACAATACCTGAAAACATAAAGCAGAAAATTTCAGCAGCTGTTAATGTGGATTTCATTGAGTTTATACAATATGCACCACACAATGAAGCTGTCAGTTACATGGCTGATTCATCAATCCTGGTACTTATTATTCCTGATGCCGGTGATAACAGGCTGATTATTACAGGCAAGCTTTTTGAATACGCTGCAACGCGAAAACCAATTTTGTGCATTGGCCCGGTTGACGGAGAAGCGGCAAAAATAATCTCTGAGCTTCATGCAGGAGAATGTTTCACTTACTCTGACTCTGCCGGAATCGAAAATTTCATATCAGGTCATTTTAATAAACCTGAAATGACTCATTCTGATCCCTCAAAATATTCACGCAGAATGCTTACTGAAAAACTGGCTTCCGTCCTTTGAGATCCATTCTATTCCGGGTTAAATGTCTTCATGAAATTTGACACTTTCAGCCTGTAACCTCTACGAGGTATCTGGTCGTTTGTACCATTTATCTTCTACAACACCAGAAGCCCTACGGGCTATTTAGAATTTGAGAATATCTCTGATAAACAGTTTCCTGCAATAATTAATAATTATTTACCCATTCAATCGCAAACAGCTTATTCAACTTAAATGATTTTCTATTCGCCGTAGGCGATATGGTTCTGTAGCTATAGATTATAAATGATCTGTTTTACCGCGTAGCGGTTACGGATTCAGTAATCTTGTAAAATAATTCTTCTATGCTGAAAACACAGGACTATTCCGGATTAAAGGTCTTCATGAAATTTGAAACAGTAAGCTTATTTGCCAGGATAGCTTTTATTTCATAGAAAGCTGGTAAACGGAACAAAACAGATATTAAAATTACAAGCGAAGGGAATAAAATCACCTGAAGTCCCAGTAGTAATAATGATACTTTCATAATCAATCCAAGGCTCCAGGTAATAAGAGCCGGAACAAGGGCAACAAGCATCATGGGAAGAAAGTCATAAAGCTGATTCTTAAGTGAATAGCCGACAAGTTTTTTTGAGTATGCAGCAATTACAAGATAACCGGCCCAGTAAAAAATTATAATTCCGGCTATCAGTACTTCAATCCCGAGAATTGCTCCTGCAATAAGTAAAGGAGTGAATATTCCATACTTAATTATTTCTGTCTTGAGGAAAAGGTCAGGCCTGCCCTTCGCCTTCATTATATTCTGGTTCACAACATGTATAGGAGAAATTGAATAAGCGAAACAGAGTGCCTGAAACATAATGACAGACGGGAGCCATTTTTCGCCCAGTATTACACCGAACAATGGCTTTGCCATAGCTGCAAGTCCGAACATAACTGTAAATGAAATATAAGCCATGCTTACAGTAATCTTACTTGCATGCTGGCGGAGCCTTTCAGTATCATTTTGCAGTTCAGAAAATACAGGATAGCTGACCTTGCTTGTTATTGAAGTAAATGTGCTTGAAGGCATAGTACTGTACTGATCAGCATTTGTATAATATCCAAGTATTTTTTCAGAATAGCTTTTTCCTATTATAAGGTTTGAGATATTCCTGTATATAGCTGATATTATAGATATTATAAGAATATTCGATCCAAAGCTGAAATGCTCCATGAAGACCTTCCTGTTCCATGAAAATACAGGTTTCCAGCGATTATTAGCCCAAAGGACTGCTGACCTTACTGCCTGGTTAATTATGCTCCGCCATACAAGACTCCAGACACCGTACCCGTAATATGCAAGGGCCAGGGCTGCAATTCCCGACACTACTGTGCCGGCAAGAGAGGACTTTGTTAGGGTCTTGAAATCTACATCCTTTGTCAGAATTGTCTGTTGAATAAGTGTAAATGATACAATTATTATTGAAAGAGAGGTAATCCTTGTGATTGGAACAAGTTGCTCATTGTCATAAAATGCTGCAATATAGGGTGATGCAAACCATATAATCAGATAACAGGCAAGCCCGATTACCATGTTAACCCAGAAAACTGTACTGTAATCAGTTGCAGAGCAGTCCTGCTTCCTGATCAGTGACTGACTGAGACCGCTGTCGACAAAAACCTGTGAAATTGAAATGAAGATCGTAATCATTCCAAGAAGGCCGAATTCATCAGGAGACAACATTCGTGCAAGGAAGATCCCGAATATGACTCCCAGGCCCTGGCTCAGGACACTCTCAATGGAGCTCCAGAAAAATCCCCTGATTGTTCTGCGTTTAAGTTCGCTGTCTGCCACTTATCTTTATGGAAAGTGAATTACAAACCAAAAGTAACTAAAAATTAAGATACTCTGTGGCTGACTGATCCATATATGGACTTTCTGAGTGTTAAATAGATTATCTTTACCATGTAAAACGATTGCATACTCAATCAGAAAAAACATATCCCTGAGAGTAATGGACGGCAAACCGCTTGTATCAATAATATCACCCGCGTACAACCATGAAAAGTATGTTTCAGATTGCATAAGGTCAGTTCAGGCGCAGGCTTACACAAACTGGGAGCTTTTAATAATTGATGACGGAAGTACAGATTCAACATTTCATATCGCTGCAGCCTGTGCCTCTGAGGACGACAGGATAAAAGTATTCTCACAGAAGAATATAGGGATATTCAGGCTTGCCGAATCCTACAATTTTGCTCTGAGCAAATGCTCGGGAAAGTATATTGCAGTTCTGGAATGTGACGATCTCTGGCTACCCGGCAAGCTGGAGAAGCAGGTAGAACTTCTTGAAAAAAACCCACAATATGTACTATCCTGGGGCAAGGCATACATCTCTTCTGCCGACCTGTCACAAAACTATTCACTCTCTCCTGAAGACAGTGATGATCCTGATCTCTACTTCAACAGGCCTCCTGGTAAATTTCTTGAGAGACTAATGAAATCAGGCATACCGGCACTGACCTTACTTATAAGAAAGGATGCCCTGACAGGAACAGGGGGATTTTTGCAGGGATTCGGACTTCCTCTAGTGGATATGCCAACACTTGCAGAGCTTGTTATGAAAGGTGAGTTTGGCTATATAAGTGAAGCTCTGGGGCACTGGAGAATATATCCCACGCAGGTCACAAAAACCTACACAACCGATATGACAAGGGGATTCTGGTCGCTGTTTCTTTCAATCATTGAAAAATATCCTGACTTATGTAACAAGTACCATCTCACAAAGAAAAAAATCAATGACTATTATAAAAACATACTAGTCATAAGCTACTCAAGATCCGGAAGGTACAAGCTCATAAGAAGAGATTTTAAAGGTGCTCGTGCTGACTATATTTCTTCAATTTTCAATTATGGAATGCGACAACCTCTCTGGAAAACCAGATCAATTATTGGTTTGATTTTCAGCTACTTGCACACAGACATAGAGTGGCTTGCAAAATTTCTTGGCAGAAAACACTATTCCTGAATCACCGCATCTGAATTAAGAAATTTCAATAAAGAGTGCTTTTTTATCCTTGCATATAAAGAAAAATCTTTTTAATTTAGTATATGCAATCCTAAAATTAACCTTTATTACATTAATTATGAAATCATTAAAAAGCCCATCTGAATTATTATTGCTGTTAGTTGCAATAATGTTATTAAGTTCCTGCATAAAGAAGGAAAAACCAGTTGTCAATACAATTATTGTAACAAACATTACTGGCACCTCTGCTGTTGGAGGTGGTTCAATAACCGATGAGGGTTCAGATCCCATATTATCCAAAGGTGTCTGCTGGAGTAAAAAAGCATCACCTACAATCGACAGCACCAAAACCAATGATGGTTCCGGAGCAGAGACTTTTACAAGCAGCCTGACTGGATTATCAGGTGCGACAACCTATTATATAAGGGCTTATGCCACAAATGCAGCAGGCACTGCTTATGGCTCTGAACTTTCCTTTAAAACACTCGGACAGCTACCTTCAGCCTTACTTCTGCCAGCAACAGATATATCCTCAGATGGAGTAAAACTTCATGGTACAGTAAATGCAAATTATCTTTCCACAAATGTATCTTTTGAGTATGGTACAACAGCAAATTATGGCAGCTCAATAACAGCTGTCCAGAATCCTGTAACTGGGAATAATAATGCAAGTATAGACGTAACTGTCTCAGGATTATCCGGGGGTACTTTATATCATTTTAGAATTAAAGCGGAGAACTCATTAGGAATCACATATTCAGACGATCTCACGTTTTTAACACAACTTAAAGATATTGAAGATAATATCTATAAGACTGTAATTATCGGAAATCAGACCTGGATGGCAGAAAACCTAAAAACCACAAAATATAATGATGGAAGTTTAATACCGATCTATACTTCAAGTTCTGAGTGGATGAATATTCAGACTCCCGGATATTGCTGGTATAATAATGACATGTCAGGAAACATAGAAGGTTATGGAACTTTGTATAATTGGTATGCTGTAAATACAGGTAATCTTTGTCCTACTGGCTTTCATGTGCCAACAAATACTGATTGGAATACACTAATTACATATCTTGGTGGCACAACAGTTGCAGGAGGGAAGCTTAAAGAAACCGGAATCTCACATTGGATTTCACCTAATTCTGATGCTACAAATGAAAGTGGTTTTTTTGCTATACCGGCAGGTTATAGAAGTTTCAGAGATGGAGCATTCTTTGGCAAAGGAGAAAATTGTACCTTTTGGAGTTCAACTTCCGATACTTCTGTCGGAGGCGGATCAGTTGCTGTCACCTCATATAATCCAAATGTCATTCTTGTAGTGACCAATGATAAAAGATATGGTGAATCAGTTCGATGTGTAAAGAATTCCAAATAAGTATTTACCTGATAATTGCAAACAGAATATTTAGAGTAAATAAGAGTATTAGAAAAAGGCAACTAACTTTGTGTATTCCTTTAACATGGAGTACTTGCTTAAATTTTAAGAATAGTTATTTGCCTTTTTTTATTTTAAAATTTTTAATAGATAATTCTTTACAAAAACAGACAAAATTCTCATTTAATGGCATTTAGCTTTTATGCATTTTTTTAAATTAATGTGTTTGTCAGAATATTTGCTATTCATGCCCACTGTAATACAGAAAATGAAACCCGACATTGCTTTTTTTAAAAACCTTTAACAAATTAATAAATTTGATGATCAAGAAAATAGCAACTGATTATAAATGCAAAATCTGTAATAATGTTAAAGATAATGAACTTGTTACTTTTACCGAACGACATTTTGGTTTTGGTGACAAATTTGAATATGTTGTATGTTCCAATTGCAAATGCATTCAAATCAAAACTGTTCCTGAAAATATTGACAAGTATTATCCTAAAGATTATTATTCCTTTGCGGAGCCTCAGTTTCCTACCAAACTTAATCCCCTAACCTCCTTTTTAAAGAAAAGTCTTATCAATCATTATCTTGGAAATTTCGATTTATCAGGTTATTTCCTGTCCCTTTTTTTTGAACACCCTTTTCCTTGGTTCAGAAAAAAAGAGGTAACTTTTAATTCCAGGATTCTGGATGTCGGAACAGGAACAGGAAGGAAACTTTTATCTCTACGGCGCAGCGGATTCAAACAACTAACAGGTATTGACCCATATATATCGAAAGATATTAATTATAACAATTTAATGGTTTACAAGAAAAATCTGTCAGAGATTAAAGGAACCTACGATTGCATTACTCTTCACCATTCATTTGAACACATGCCTGATCCTGAATCGGTATTAGGTGCTCTTGAAAAATTACTTGACCCAAATGGTGTAATTATAATCAGAATTCCTGTTGCTGATTGCTATGCATGGTACAAATATGGAGAATTTTGGGTGCAACTTGATGCTCCACGGCATTTTTTCATTCACACTCAAAAAAGCATTGAAATTCTGCTTCAGAAAACCAATATGTACCTTGATGAAATAGTTTATGATTCAAATGCACATCAATTTATTATGAGTGAAAAATATCTTCGTGGTCAAACTCTTTTCATGCAAGATAATCACTTTACTAAAAAAGAGATCCATCTATTTGAAAGCCAGGCAATTGAATTGAATGAAGAAAAAAAGGGTGATTCTGCTTGTTTTTATATTAGAAAGAAAAAATAAAAAGTTATTTGCGAATGACTCCAAAGGTTCTGATTTTGTCATTCTGGAATCCGGTCAAAGACAATCCCCAACAGGGTATCTTTATCCAGGACCAGGCTGCTGCTGTTTGCAGTTACAGAAAGGATATTCTGTTTGTCAGGGTGAATGTACTGCCCTCCGGATCACTCTTTATAAAAAAGGAGATCACTGAATCAGACTTCTTTGGAAATAAGAGTATTACAATAAATATTTCTTCCCTCCTCTGGAAATTTTTGTTTGTGAATCCATGGTTTCTTGCCCGTACTGTCTTAAAAATACTTACAACAGCATTTCCCGGAATAAAACCGGAAATAATTCACTCGAATGTTATATTTCCATGCGGACTGGTTGGCTATCTTCTTTCAAAGAAGACAGGGTCACGACTGATTATTTCAGAGCACTGGTCAAAAGCGGTTAAATTTCTTCGGAACCCTGTCCTTGGGAACTTCGCATTAAAAGTTTATAACAGGAATGAACAACTGATATGTGTTTCAGGTTTTCTTGCTGAAAAACTCCGTACAGCAACCGGTCATAAAAATGTTATTGTTATTCCGAACATTGTCGATACAGAGATATTTTCATTCAGCCCGAAAACAAAAAGAGGAAAATATGATTTTACCTGCATTGCATCGTGGAAAGCACCAAAACGCCTCGATCTGATAATTGAAGGCCTGTCAGCCTGTGCTGCTGATTCAGAGTTGTTTTTTACTCTGAATGTAATTGGCAATGGTCCCCAGACTGATACATTCAAAGCCTGTAAGACTCCGGGCAATCTGACAATTAACTGGCTTGGCTACCTTGATAAGAAAGATATTGCCGGGATACTACATAGAACTGATTTTTTCCTGCATGCCTCTGACACCGAGACCTTTTCAATAGTAACGGCAGAAGCTCTGTCAACGGGTACGCCGGCTATTGTTTCTGCCACTGGCGCTCTGCCTGAACTTGTACATAATAAGAACGGGATCCTTGCTGAAAACTCTGTCTCCTCCTGGAGTGAAAAGATCTGTGAAATAATTAACAGAAGCTTTGATAATGAAGTAATTGCGAGGGAGAACAGGGAAAGGTTTTCAGCATCAGCTGCAGGCAGTTCAATTAATGAAGCCTATAATAAAGTTCTGGCTGATATAGCTAAATCCCGATGAACTGAATATTTTTGTCACTAAACAAAGCATTTATTCAAATGAATATTCCTGAAAAGATAAAGCCCGCGATACCTCATCTGCTGGCTATTGTAATATTTATGACACTGTCGCTTGCATACTTCTATCCCCTGCTTGAGGGAAAGGTAATGCATACCAACGATGGAACCGTAGCCCAGAATGCGGCAAAGGAAATAAATGACTACCGTGCAAAATATGGAGAGGAAGCTCTCTGGACAAACAGCATGTTCAGCGGCATGCCAGCCTATCTTATTTCAACATTATACAAGGGCAACATAATGAACTTTGTCAATAAAGTCCTTCATTTCCTGCGCCATCCAGCATCAGTCATTTTCCTTTCAATGCTTGGATTTTATTTCCTGCTGCTGATGTTCAAATCAGGACCACGGCTGGCAATAGCAGGAGCTATCGCTTATGGATTTTCAACATACATCTTCTTCATCCTATCGGCAGGACACAACACAAAGGCACAGGCTATTGCCTATATGGCGCCAATGATAGGCAGCATAATCTACACCTACAGGTATGATGCTATAAAAGGCGCGTTGCTTGCTACCTTCTTCCTTACACTGGAAATAATTGCAAATCATCCGCAGATCACTTATTATGCCCTGTTATGCATCCTTCTCTTTATCCTAATTGAACTTATTTATTCAATCAGGGAAAAGGAACTTGTAAAATTTGCAAAGAACTCACTGATCCTCATAATACCGCTTGTGCTTACCATAGGAATGAATTTCAGCTCGCTTTACTCAACCTATGAATATGGAAAATATTCAACAAGAAGCAAATCAGAACTTGGAATAAATGATGGCAACACAACAACCGGACTTGATAAGGATTATATTACCCAGTGGAGTTACGGGATTGATGAAACTTTTACTTTTCTGATACCCAACTTTAAGGGCGGTGCCTGCAAGCCTTTTGACAAAAATTCAGAGACAGTCACTACACTGAGAAAAAACAATGCCTCACAATATGTAAGTCAGTTTCAGCAATACTGGGGAACACAGCCATGGGTTGACGGGCCTGTTTATCTGGGAGCCATAATTGTATTTCTATTTGTCCTGGGTCTTCTTATTGTCAAAGGTCCTGAAAAATGGTGGCTTCTCAGCGCTACAATACTTTCAATAATGCTGGCCTGGGGCAAGAATTTCATGCCCCTGACGAATCTGTTCCTCGATTATTTTCCAGGGTACAATAAATTCAGGGCTGTCACAACAATTCTTGTAGTTGCTGAATTCTGCATTCCCTTTCTTGGCATACTTGCACTCAGGGATGTCTTCAACGGCGTTCTGGCACGGAAAGAATTGATAAAGAAAATTCAGATTGCTGCCGGAATAACCGGTGGAATTACACTTATTTTCATTCTTTTCCCCGGACTTGCAGGTTCATTCATTTCTCCAATGGAGGCTACAATTGAACTGCCCGACTGGCTTTCTTCCACACTTGTGGCTGACAGGCAGAAAATGCTGAGGAGCGATGCCTTCAGATCACTGATGCTGATCCTTATGGGCACAGGCGTGATACTTGCATTCATCTATGACAAACTTAAAAAAGAATATGCGATACTCCTTCTGGCAGTTTTATTCCTCGGCGATATGTGGCTTGTCGACAAACGATACCTTAATACAAGCCAGTTTGTGAGAAAGGAAGCAAAAGCGAAAATGCAGACACCCTCAGCTGCTGATGAGTTCATCCTTAAGGACAAATCCCATTACAGGGTGCTTAACCTCACTGTCTCAACCTTTAATGATGCATCAACTTCTTATTTTCACAAGTCAATAGGCGGTTATCACGGAGCAAAACTCAAGAGATATCAGGAGCTTATAGACACATCCCTGAGCATGAATATCGGTCTTATCCAGACAATTGGCAGCAGCGCAAAAACTATTGAGGATTTTGAATCGGCTTTTAACGGAACCTCTGCTCTTAACATGCTGAATACCAAATATGTGATATATAATCCTGATGCTCCCCCTCTTGTAAATAACAAAGCTTATGGCAACGCATGGTTTGTTGAAACACCTCAGATTGTTGAAAATGCTGCTGAAGAGATTTCAGGCATTAATAAAACTGACCTGAGTAAGGTTGCACTTATAGACAGGAAATTCTGTGAACTTCTGTCAAAACCTTCATATCCCGTTCAGCCCGGGGACACAATAAGCCTTGTTTCATACAAACCAAACAGACTCGTTTACACCGCCAGTTCAAAAAGCGGAAATCTTGCTGTTTTCTCCGAAATATATTACCCTGCCGGATGGAAATGCTTTATCGACGGAAAGGAAAGTGACTATTTCAGAGCTGATTACGTACTGAGGGGGATAATAGTTCCTGAAGGCAGCCATGAGATAGAATTCCGTTTTGAACCATCATCATATATTAATGGTAACAGGATCTCATACGCCAGCTCAGGCATTTTCATACTTCTGATAGCTGGCTATGTTGTTATGAACCTTCGCAAAAAGAAAACATCCTGAAGATGATTCATCACGAAAGTTGCCCTGTCTGCTATTCTTCTGATTTCCGACACAGCCTGACCTGCACTGATCATTTTAAAAGCCAGGAGGAGTTTAAGCTGTTCACGTGTTCAGTATGCGGATTCACCTTTACCCAGGACCATCCTGCTGATGACGAAGCAGGAAAATATTATAAATCAGATGATTATATTTCTCACAGCGATACTTCAAGAGGTCTTGTAAACAAGATCTACAGGCTTGTAAGGGGGATGATGCTGAGGAAGAAACGGCGGCTTGTTGTCAAAGCATCCGGAGTTCAGACTGGCAGAATACTTGATATAGGCACAGGCACCGGTCATTTTGCCTTTGAAATGAAGAAAAACGGCTGGATTACATCCGGAATAGAAATAAACGGAGAAGCACGTCAGGCATCAATTGAAAGATTCGGACTTGAAATTATTTCACCTGAGCAGATATCGTCTCTGGTTTCGGCTTCTTATGATTGCATAACTCTCTGGCATGTGCTTGAACATTTTAATGATCTCAGCTTGTATATCAGGGAGATTTCAAGGCTTCTAAAGCCCGGAGGTACGCTTATCGTAGCACTTCCGAATATAAATTCCTTCGATGCCGCCCATTATAAAAGCCATTGGGCCGCTTATGATGTACCAAGGCATGTCTGGCACTTTAACCCTGACACCTTTAGCTTTCTGTTCGAGAGCAGAGGCTTCAAGATGACCAGAGTGTCAGCTCTTCCCCTTGATGTTTTCTATATTTCAATTCTCAGCGAAAAGTACAGGGGCAACAGTCTGGCTTTTGTTACAGGCATGTTGAAAGGAGCAGTCTTTGCCATTAGGGCTTTCTTCAATATCCGCAAGACAAGTTCACTGATTTATGTTCTCAGGAAGTAAAGGGACCTTTGGTGTAATTTGCTTCGCTGTAATTAATAGTAATTAGCCCTGCGGGCGTAATTTGCTGCGCTGTAATTCATTGTTATTTGCGCTTCGCGCGTAATTGGCCCTTCGGGCGTAATTCGCTGCGCTGTAATTCATTGTTATTTGCGCTTCGCGCGTAATTCATTGTAATTAAGGGGGATGAATAACAATGATTAGTACCTGTCCAGCCAACGGTATTTACGCTTGTTGTCGCCAAACTTAAGGGCAAAATTGATCTCATGGGTTCCATAAGTTACCCTCTGGATCTCCTGCATTGTAAAATCGAAGGCATAACCCAGGTAGATATTCTGATATTTAACTCCTACTGTTGCAATTATTGCCTTGCTCGTCCTGTATGCAAGCCCTGCCCAGAAGTCATCATGGAATATGTAGGTAACGCCAATATCTGCCATGGGAGTCCACTGTTCTGAAGAGGTAAGAAGGAATGAAGGCTGGATAATGTTATAAGGACCATGGCTGATATCGTAAGAGCCAAAAAGGTAATACTGTCTTTTGAGGCTGAAATTCTGGTAAGCCTGTGAACCGCCTATCTTGCCCGAAGCCTGGAAAAGCTGGTCGGCTGAGAAGCCAAAACTATAATTTGCATTTAGCAGATAAACACCGAAAGTGGCATCAGGCACAAACAGCCCTCTGCGCAGCGAACTGTTAAGCAGGGGATCAGCTGGATCCTCAAAATCGACCTGTTCCTCGTCAATCTTATAGTGATATCCGTTAACTGACAAACCGAATGACAGCTGGGTTTCCTCTTTCAGCCAGGTATGATATGCATAGGAAAACTGGAAACCGGTCCTGTTTATAAGTCCGTTATTGTCAGAAAAAATATAGCCTCCGAGACCAACCTTTCCGTCTGATTTTGGTCTGAATACCTGTCTTTTGACGGATGTTTGCCTGAGGATATAGCTTCTTTTCAGCATTCTTGTCTGCCAGGAAAATGAAACGGTTCTCGGGGCTCCTTTATATCCAACCCACTGCTCCCTTGCAGTAAGTGCAAAGCTTGTATAACCGTCACTCCCGGCAACAGAAGGATTAAGAAGGAATTTATTGTAGAGGTACTGACTGTAAACGGGCAATTGCTGGCTGTAAGCATTTGTTGCAGCAAGGAAAAGAATCAGTATAATTGCCCTTATTCTCATTTCTTCAGTTTATCTCTTTTATCTGACTATAGTAACAGCTCCGATAACCGGTTTTTTACCATTATGGAGATCAATTAAATAATGGTATGAGTCAATCGGAAGCGCCCTGCCGTTTCTCCTGCCGTCCCATGGCTGCGGATATCCTTTTGCCGATTTCCATACACTTATACCCCACCTGTTGAAAATCTTAACTTCAGCATCAGGATACAGCTCTATATTTTCAATGTGCCACTCATCATTGATAAGGTCTCCGTTTGGAGAGATTGCATTCGGTATAACAAGACATGATTCATTCTGAGGATCAACAAACAATGAATCTTTTACAACACATCCGTTCAGGTCTCTTACTGTGAGTGAATAGAAGCCGGCTGTTATG
>JAKLDT010000020.1 GCA_022703405.1 Bacteroidota bacterium
CCCTTTCAATTTCCCCCCACGGGGGGAAACGCCTTTTTATACTTTCTCCTGTGCAAAGCGGCTTTTTGTACCTTCCCCTGGGGGAAGGCCAGGATGGGGGTTTTAACATTATAAAATTGTAATCAAAATTCATTTATACAACTTGTTACCTGAATTGTGAAGTGTTACATAGCTATCGGGACCCCCAAAGGGGGCTTTTGAGGGCAGGCAAGTCCCCCTATGGGGGATTTAGGGGTGAAATGATGTAAATGCTTTCTGAATCTTCAAAATTGCCTCAGCATATTTTTCCATATCCGATTTTGGCCCGAGCATCCCATGCTGCAGTATCCATACAGCTTCTTCATAACAGGCTTTTTCAGTTACCGGACAATGCACCTTAGTATAATCAACATGCTCAGGTATTGCATAGCACATAAAATTCTTCTTCTGAAAAAGTGGCTGTTTATATAAAGGCTGGGGATAACCCATAAAGCATGGAACTCCCTCGGCTGCAAGCATTTTAGCAAACTCAGCCTTTGGAAGATTATTGAAATACGCTTTATCGTAACGGAAAATATATATGTGGTAACTGTGTATTGTTTCTCCCCTGCCCCTTTCAAGAGGTCTTATGCCTTTTATCCCTGACAGAAGCTTATTCAGGTAAGTTCCGTTTTCATGCCTGCGTGCAGTCTGCTCAGCAAGTCTTTTCATCTGGGTTGACAGAAGGGCAACCTGAAGCTGGGTTATCCTGTAATTACATCCAAGGTAATGATGCTCATACCATTGTCCATCCTTTACACGTCCAACATTCCTGAGTGAGTTCATCATATCATAGAGCTTCTCATCATTCGTTATCACCATTCCCCCTTCGCCGCTGTTCAGGTTCTTGGAAGACTGGAAGCTGAAACAGCCTGCATCACCTATGCTTCCCAGTTTACGGCCCTTGTATTCAGCACCATGTCCATGGCAGGCATCCTCTATAACAGTGAGCTTATGCTTCCTGGCAATCTCCACTATCCGGTCCATTTCACATGACTGGCCGGCAAAATGAACAGGGATTATAGCTTTTGTCCGTTTTGTTATAGCAGCCTCAATCTTATCAGGATCAAGATTATACGTATCCGGATCGATATCAACAAATACAGGAACACAATTGGCTTCAAGCACTATAGATGAGGTTGCAATAAAGGTATACGGAGGTATTATCACCTCGTCGCCGGGCCTGACTCCCGAAGCAATAAGTGCAAGCCTGAGCGCTACCGAACCGTTTACACAGGTCAGTGCGTATTTAGCTCCGCAAAAGGCAGCAAAATCATCTTCAAATGACTTTACAATGCCGGCACAATCAGGGTTTCCCCATTTGCCGCTTCTGACAACTTCAAGTACTGAACTTACATCTGTTTCATCAAAAATTGGCCAGTCAAAGCTTTTATCAATTGTCTTCGGGCCCCCGTTTATTGCAAGCGAACTTTTCATTTTATATATCTTAAATATGTTTATAGCATAATTCTATAGCTTCAAGTGACGACTGTGGAGAACAAAGCAAAGGCTCTTCTCCCCTGTTCAGACACTCTGCAAAATACTCCATTTCGTTATAATAGCCTGCCCCTGCATCTCCTGACGGCACCTCTCTTACGCTGTTGTTATCAGCGATACGGATGACATCGCCGGCCAGTGTGGAATAGATAAGGCTTGCCTGTTCAAACCTGGCAGTAAAACCTGCATTGAAAGGGTAAGCTTTATGGTACGTGAATCCTCCTTCGATCTTTACCGTAAGGTCTATATCCTTATATTTCCACAGGGCGCTCACATAATCGTGATTGCTGTATTCACCCGGCAGGCATGTTGAATTTATTGATTCCGGCTTGCCGGCAACAGAGACAGCATAATCAATATCGTGAATCACAAGGTCAAAGAGAGCTCCGCCTGACAGGTCCCTTACATTCTTCTCCTTCCACTGCCCCCAGCCTGGCAGACCACAAAATCTTGAGAAGGTAAGGAACTTCAGTTCGCCAAATTCTTTGCTGTCGATCCATCTCTTCAACTGCATATAAGGAGCCATGAAACGTACAACATGGCCAACCATAAGGAGCTTTTTAGCCGATCCGGCAATGCTTATCAGTTCTGCAGCTTCAGCAAGGCTCAGGCAGAAAGGTTTTTCAATGAATACACTTTTTTTATTCAGCAAAGCCTTGCGTGCCAATTCAAAATGAGAATTGACATGAGTGCATATTATGACTGCATCAAGGTCTTCCGACTTAAGGCAGTCATCAAGATCAGTATAACGTCCGGCATTGGATATGCTGCTCTCTGATACTGAGCCTGTTGCAATATTCCCTATGCCTGAACCGAGGTTTCTGTCAATCAGCGATAAGTCGCGTTCAACAATGGCTGATAACTGTAAACCTTTTATTTTAAGTATATTAAGTGCATGAGTCATGCCCATAAAGCCAAAACCCACAACTGCTGTCTTTTTCATTTCAAAATATTTCTTCAGTTTGCAAATAAAAGTACTCACTTTTCAGAATACTTTTAACATAACTTTAACCAGATAAAATGAAAATTTTATAAACATGCTATTTATTTTCGGTATGTCTTTAAAAATGTTACTGGTGCATAAGTTAAATAGAAGGAAAGAAAAATCAAATAACAGAATATGGATATTGTAATTGAGAATCTCACAAAGAGGTACGGGCCGCAAAAAGCTGTCGACAATATCTCGATGAGAGTAGCTACAGGCGAGATACTTGGCTTTCTCGGGCCTAACGGCGCCGGGAAGACAACAACAATGAAGATGATAACAAACTATATTGCTCCTGACGAAGGCAATATCTTCATCGGAGGGAAACCGGTCACAGAAAATCCTCACGAGATAAGGAAGCATATAGGCTACCTCTCGGAAAATAATCCTCTTTACCAGGAAATGCCTGTTATCGACTACCTTTCATTCTGCGCTGAAATACAGGGAGTTGAAAAAAACAAAATTCCGGGCAGGGTTATCGAAATGATTAGGCTGACCGGACTCAACCGTGAAAAGCACAAAAAAATAGGAGAACTGTCAAAGGGGTACCAGCAGCGAGTCGGCCTTGCCCAGGCAATAATCCACAATCCAAAAATACTCATACTCGATGAGCCAACCTCGGGCCTTGACCCGAACCAGATAGTTGAGATAAGGAAGCTTATAAGGGAACTTGGCCGTGAAAAAACTGTAATACTCAGCACACATATACTCCCTGAGGTGGAAGCTACATGCGACAGGATATTTATAATAAATAAGGGGAAAATTGTTGCTGACGGCACTGCTGATTCACTCAGGAAACAGGCTAGAGGATCAGAGATACTCAGGGTAAGGATTGAAGATGGCCAGCCAGACCAGATTTACAAGGCATTGCAATCAGTAAGGTCAGTTTCGATTGTAGAATTCGCTGACCGGAACTTAAACAGGTTCGATATCCATTGCAGCGCCGGAGATGTCAAAAGGGAGATCTTCAAACTCTGTGTCGAAAAGCAATGGGTCCTTACCGAGCTTACCCCTTACGAAACAAAGCTGGAGGATATCTTCAGGGATCTTACAATGAATTAAGCACTTACTACAATGAAAACAATCTGGCTGATAACAAAAAGAGAGTTGAATTCATTCTTCGATTCACTCACGGCTTATATAATGATAGTACTGTTTCTTGGATTCAGCGGTTTCTTCACCTGGATTTCCGGATCGGATATATTCCTGATGGGTCAGGCAAGCCTGAGGTCATTCTTTACAATTGCTTACTGGACACTTTTTTTCTTCATCCCGGCTCTGACAATGAAACTGATTGCAGAGGAAAAAAAAACAGGAACAATTGAGATTCTGCTCACAAAAGCAGTAACTGACAGGCAGGTGATCCTTGGCAAATACCTTGCCACGCTTATTCTTATTTCAATTGCACTGGCCTTCACGCTTCCTTATGTCGTAACAGTATCAAAATTAGGGAACATCGATGCAGGAGGAGTACTCTGCGGATACCTGGCCCTCCTGCTTATGAGTGCAGCGTACAGCAGCATAGGACTATTTACAAGCAGTATCACAAACAACCAGATAGTGGCTTTCCTTTCAGCACTGTTCATAGGATTATTCTTTCATATAATATTCGAGATCATCGCAAGCGGAATGTCAGGACTGGCAGGACAGATTATAAATTCTTTAAGCGTCACATATCACTTCGAAAGCCTCTCAAGGGGAGTTGTCGATTCAAAGGACCTGGTATACTTCGGATCAATAATCTTCATGGGATTATTCCTGACTGAAGTATCCCTGGCGAAAAGGAATGGGTATAAGTAAAGGCGGAAGGGCTGAAGGCTCTTCGGCTCCCCTCCCTGGAGGGGCCGGGGGTGGGTTAAAAGAAAGCAGAAGATTAAAAAGTTTATTACGCAAACCGATAAAAATTAAAACATTCATAATGATAAAGACGGCAAAAATATCGACCACAATACTGATTGTTGTGCTTATTATAGTCGTGATCAATATTTTATCCGACAGTTATAATTTCAGGATTGACCTCACGGAGGACAAGGAATACACTCTCAGCAAGGCAACCGGTAATATCCTTAAAGAACTGGAGAAACCTGTCACAATAACAGCTTATTTTTCAGAGGATCTCCCGCCGAATATCGGGAACATATCAGGCAATCTCAGGGATATGCTGATTGAGTACAACAACAGGTCCGATGGAATGGTTGTGTACAAGTTTGTAAATCCCAATGAAAATGAGGAAAGTGAGAAGGAAGCTGTAAGTGCAGGTATTCAGCCACTTATGATTAATGTTCGTGAGAAGGATCAGATAAAACAACAGAAAGCCTACCTAGGGGCTGTTGTGTCAATGGGTGAAGAAAAGGAAATAATTCCTTTCCTTCAGCCGGGAACTGCAATGGAATATGCGTTATCGACAGCAATAAAAAAGCTCTCCGTGACAAATAAGCCGGCAGTAGCCTTTATACAGGGGCATGGCGAGCCTGCTCTGAATGAAATACAGCAGGTTTACAGCGAGCTGAGCATCCTATATGACGTTCAGGCTCTGACACTTACCGACACTACAGTTATACCTGATAATATCAAAACCCTTGCTCTTTTGAGACCCCAGGATTCTATTCCCGAAAGTCAGCTGGCAAAATTTGATGCTTTCCTTGCCAGGGGCGGCAATCTTCTCCTTGCATTGAACAGGGTTGAAGGTAATTTCCAGAATGCCACGGGAATGGCAAAATATAATGGTCTTGAAAACTGGCTTCTCAGAAAGGGTATTACAATTTCAGACAACTTTATAATTGATGCAAACTGCGGTGCAGTAACCTTACAGCAGCAACAGGGCAACTTCACAATGCAATCGCAGGTCAGCTTTCCTTATCTTCCTGTTATAAGCAAGTTCTCGGAAAATCCTGTCACAAAGGGGCTTGAATCGGTTACAATGCAGTTTGCCAGCCCCATCACATATTCAGGAGACACAACAATTAAATTCACTCCAATTGCTTTCAGCTCCGACAAATCAGGGAGCCTGAAGACACCTCTTTATTTCGACATCCAGAAACAATGGCAGCTCTCTGACTTCCCCATGTCAAACCTCGTTGTAGGCGCTGTTCTTGAAGGCAGGATCAGCGGAAATGCATCATCAAGGATTGTCATTTTCTCCGACGGGGATTTTGCCGTTGGAGGAAATCAGAGGGGCATGCAGCTCCCCCCCGACAATGTGAACCTGATGGTCAATTCAATCGACTGGCTGTCCGATGCCACAGGTCTTATAGAACTCCGGACAAAAGGAGTTACATCAAGGCCGATTAAAGAAATGGAAGACTCAACAAAAACATTTGTCAAGTGGCTAAATTTCCTGCTGCCCATAATACTTATAGTCTTATACGGACTCTTCCGGATACAGATGAATCATTCAAAACGCGTCAAAAGAATGGAGGTGAGCTATGAGTAACAGATTTGACAATAAGCGCTTACTTTATATACTTGGAGGATTGATAGTTATACTTGCATTTACTGTATTGATAAAACTTCCTGATGAGAGCTCGACACTGAAGGAAAAGATAGTTGATTTTGACAGCACCGAAGTTTCCCGTATAATGCTAAGCCCACGCAGCACTTATGGCAGGCCTTTTGAATTCATAAGAAAAGAAGGGACATGGATTGTCAGGCAGGATGAAATTGAATCTGCTGCGAAAAAACTTGAAACTGACAATATTATTCTGGAGTTGCTCTCTGTAAAACCACAGAACCTGGTTTCAAAAAGCAAAGCTAAATGGGCTGAATATGAGGTTTCTGACAGTACAGGGACAAGAATCAGGTTCATGAACAAAAAAGGCAAGGTTCTATCAGACCTTGTTGTTGGAAAATTTACCTATAAACAGTCAGGAAACCAGATGAACATGTACGGCAGGGGTAACATCCGGGGAACATCATACATTAGGGTAACAGGTGAAGATGAAGTATACGGGGTTGAAGGTTTCCTGGCACTGTCATTCAACAGAGCTTTCAACGACTGGCGCGACAATACCTTTCTTTCAATCAGTACAGGTGATATCTCAAGCATTAAATTCGATTACCCGGCTGACAGCAGCTTTATGCTCAGCAATAAGGATGGAAAATGGTTTACTGATCTTATTCCTGCTGATTCTGCAGGTGTTGCAGACTATCTTTCAACACTCGGAAACTTAAGCGGACAGGAATTCAACGACAGCTTTAAACCTGTCTCCAACCCTGACTATCAAATACTTATTGAGGGCAACAACATGCTTAACATTTCAATAAAATGCTACAGGCAGCCTGATGGCAGTCTTGTCCTGAACAGCAGTCTTAATCCTGATACTTATTTCAACAGCAGCCCGGAAGGAATTTTTGGAAAAATATTCATACCGCGGAAAAAGTTCATTTAAACTTATCTGCTGAAGTATTCTGATAATACATTTAAAAGGCCGGCACCCATTTTTTTCCATTCCATTGCAGAAGGGATCATACCCTGCCCCTTCAGCCAGTTGGCATTCAATTCATAGGTAAAGGCCTCTATACCATAGCGAAGCAAAATACCATTCTCAATTGTGGATACAGAAGTCTGATTTGCATCTCTCCACTGGTATCTGAAATCCTCGGAAAACAATCCCTTTTCCCGCATAAGTTTTTCAAGCTGCTGCATATCGTTCCTGAATTTCACATCACCTTTATCCCTCACTGCCAGATGAATATCACCTTTGTCATCATTATGAAGATCAATCACAAGAGAAGGCTTATGCCCGCTGGCAATCAGATCTTTCAGCAGACTGTCGAGCACATAATTTTCAGGACAAAGCACAGGATCAAAATCTTTATCCCATCCCCTGTTGAGGTCCATTCCCGAAGGTGTGAACCTGGTCATTCCCCTTGCAACCCCGTCCTTCCCGGCCATGGGTATCAGGTAAAAACACAGATCTTTCAGCCTGTTATCCGCCCTGGCTTTTATCAGCTCATTTATAAAGCCTTCCATAACCCAGTTCCCTCCGGGTTCCCAGGGATGGGCCCTTGCCCGTATTACAACAGTGAATTTTACATTCCTATCTCCTGAACGAATGAATTCTATTTTCCTGCCTTCCGTGGTTTTTCCTGCTGTAATGATCTCAAACCCTTTCCTGCCCTGAATTGCTGCAAGCATTGAGTTCAGGTTTTTAAGTGAATATACCGGCAACCTTGTGAGGTAAACCTCTGCTCCCTTCATTGTGAAATCGAGGTAAAGCTCCTTTCCCCGGAGAGTCCTTGTGGTTAATGGAATCCATTCACAGTAGTCATAAGAAAGATAGCAGGGTATTCCTTTAGGATAATTCCACCAGTCAGATGCCGGCTTACCATTATATATGTCAGGCAGCATTTTTTCAATAGTGAGCCTGATGCGTGTGCCAGGTTCTGCAATTATCCTAAAATTCCAGTGATCTGTCTGCCTGTTAAGGGTAGTGCTTTGATAATCAGGCAGAAGTGAAATTCTGAGCAAGGTGTCATTTCTGATTTCCCAAAGCAAGGGAGAACCATTCTCATAGTAATAATCAATGAATTTTATCTTTAATTTATCGATTTCTTTTCCGGAAATATTGTTATACAGCAGAATGAACAGAAGAAAAATCAGTATTGCTGTTTTTCTTACGGGAAATTTCATGGCTATTTTATAAGTTCCTTTATATCTGCTTTATCTCCATTCACTGTGTAAATGATTTTCAGGTTGTCGCCTGCACCTGATTTACTGTACAAAGTTCTTATGATTTCCATATCATCCTTTATACCTTCTGAATTATCCGCTTTACCCATCGAGCTGACAGGATTGACTATAGTCAGTTTTCGCGGTGCAAGTTTTCCTGCCAGGTCAGGAAGGTCATAAACGGCAAGAGCTGCAGGCACAGCTGATGAAATAAAGGAAGCTTTATAAAAACGGTTTGCAACCAGGCTTTTATATGAGGCCAGAGGTTCAATCAGGATCAGCCTGCTGATGGAACTGCTGAATGAGGCAGAGTGCAACATTACAGGTGCCATCTCCATCCTGGCTATTCCCCATATTTCCGAAACATTTTTATCTGTTTTCAGAATATTGACCAGTCTGATAACATCTGCAGCCCTTATCCCCAGAATGCTTCTCCCGATAACTATTGAACAATACCACAGGTTATGAGATTCACCATCAATATATGCATCTCCCTTAAACTGGCCATTGCCTGTTTCACCAATTCCTATCAGATCCGGAGCCAGTACAGTAAAGCCCTGCAAGGCAAGCATTTCCAATTCACCACCTTCTTTTGCCTCAGCTGCCTTGCCGGCAGGGTGAAGATAAATCATGGCCTTCCCGTTCGGCTTTGAAGGAACAAAAAGAAGATAGGGTATAACATAATCGCCTTCACCCTTTATGAAATATTTTTCCAGAGAGTATCCTGTTTTTCTTGTCCGGCCGGAGAATACCGGATATACATTATCAGCCGGTTCAATATAGCCGGAAAGCCTTTTTGCTTCTCCGGTCAGAATTCCCTGATTTGAATCATTCCTGTCTGAGAATGATTTTCCTTTGAGAATATTCGCTTCAAAATCTTTCTTATTCAGGCTGAAAACTGTCTCACCCTTCAGTGAAACCGAGACCTGACCGGCTTCTGTAACCATCATCTCCTCTTTTGACAGTAATTCCACCTTTCTGTCAGCAGGGTCTCCCGGATTATTAAGATGTTTCTGGAAGAAGGCATACATTGCTTCCCGGTTCCTTTTTGTTGTTGCATGTGAAGTATCATCTTCAGCCCTCCCGAAATTATCAGCCTTTCCATAGGCCAGGTAAGCACGCGAAACCTCAGCCTCCGCTTCCCTGGCACCCTGGATATTGAATATATCACGGGTTGTAGTGATCATAAGTGTTGGCTTAGGTGCCCTGACAGTAAGCAGATCCGGCAGATCAAGACCTTTTGAAATAAATTGCGGGAAGTTCTGCTCAGCATCCTGGTTTCCCATTGTCTGCAGAAGTCTTTCAAATGTAGTGATATAGCATTCCGGGGCACAGGCATAGATCCTGTCATCGAAGGCCGCGATATAAGACGACTGTGTTCCTCCTCCCGAGCGGCCGGTAATACCAATTCTTGCCGGATCTACCTCCCTGCGTGTGAGAAGGTAGTCAACTGCTCTTATACCATCCCAGATCATATACCTTGCCTGTGAGCTGCCGGCTATGAATGCCTGGTTACCAGGGTAGGAATGTTCCTTTGTGGGACCACCTGCAGAAGATTTTCCGGTTTGCGGATCATAATACTCAAGCCTTTCTCCCTGACCAACGGGATCGAAGGCAAAAACAATGAAACCCTTCAGAACAAGGTTTATTATAACATACTGATATACAGAACTTCTATAACCCTCTTCAGAATGACCGCTGCAATAAATAACAGCCGGTGCCTTGGTCTTTTTCGGAAGATTCTTTGGTATATACAGAGAGGAAGTAACATAGAAACCGGGCTGGGATTCAAAGATTATGTGTTCAACACGGTACTGTTCCTTTACAATTGTCTTTGTGATCCGGGCATTCAAAGGAGTCTTTTCAGGGAAAGGTCCTGTTATATCGAATAATGTTTTCCGGATATAGTCCTGCCTTGCTATCCATTGCTCAGCAGTGCTTATACTTTTTACTTCTTCCTTTCTCTTTTCAAGAATACTTACAGCCTGATCAGCAAGATGATGATAAAGAGAATTGGGAGCATCGCTGTATTGCATCCAGGTATTCCTGATGACATCAGACTCATCCTGCGAGAATGAATCAGTAAATGAAAATACAGGAAGCAGAATAAAAAGTATTGTTAATTTATTAACAGTGGGTTTCATAAGTATGTTTTTATTTCTTTTTCTCTTTTCCCCTGAAAATCTTTTCATATAGTATTGCGGAATCAGGATGTCCTGCAAAAATATCCGTTCCTGGTTTATTGACAAGGCCTGTATACTGGTAGATAAAGATCTTGTCGACATAGGGAGAAACGGCTTCAAGCTGGGCAACAACCCTTTCCCATGGAGCAGGGAGCAAGGCACTCTTATATGTCTCACCCTCAAAGCGGAAGAACTCAACATCGGCCCATAGCCTGGCCCTTCCGGCCTTTTCATGGGCTCTGAAAAGATTCCTGAAGAAACCGGCACTTTCCTCAACTTTTGTTTTATTCACGCCAATCTCATCCTGGTATGCTATGAAGCTGACATCAAGCTTTTCAAGCTGTTTAACAAACTCATCATCTGCCTTTACAAGACGGGTTCCATAGGGAGCTATGAGTGTTTTTGCAGCAGGCGTAAGCCGGCGTGCCTCCATGGAGCATGAATTTACATAGGAAATAAAGAAGTCACGGTAGTGGCCGTCCACTGCCGTTTCATTTGGAAAATACCATCCGTAAAAACTTGAATGATGCGAATATTTTTCTGCCACTTCATTCATGGCTCTTACCCTGAGGGAATGCACCTCCTTGTCTTTCATCATGATATCAACATTTGTCCATTCTCCAAAGAAGTCATTGCTTATGAAGAAGTTAACGCCATATTTGTCAGCTGCAGACAATACAGTTTCCAGGGGATCTTCACAGGCAAGCTGATGTTTTGGAAGCAATGCGGAAGGATAAAATGTCTTTCCGTATACTGCAACATCAAGCAGTACAAGATATTTGATGCCGGCTTCAGATATTTCCTTTACTTTCCTTTCCCACTGATCACATGTGAAATTGCGAAGTGTCGAATCCCAGTACTTGCCCTCTACAATGCTGTGATGCTGAAATTCAAACCAGCTGCCTTCAACAGGTTTGATGTTTTTATTACCATATAATTCATTCATGAAATTATTAGGTAGTAATGAGCCTGCATAACTCAGGCCCAGAAGGTTAATAAATGATCGTCTGTGCATGGTATTGTTATTTATCGGTAACTAAAGATAAATAAAAATTTTTATGCTCAGACCTGAAGAAAATGCAAAGGTAAATTTGATATATTTACGTCAACTGATCTAACTGACATGAAACAATACACTATTGCACAGATAATCATAATCTTACTTGCATCCTGTGCATGCACCAATCCATCTTCAAATGACAAAATGCTCAGGAAAGAATATGTTCTCAAACTTGACACAGGAGCTGATAATCCGAGAAACAGCGAGGGAGATTTCATTACGCTGAAAAATGGCAGAATTTTATTCATATACAGCCATTATACAGGAAATTCCGCTGACGATCATGCACATGCATTCCTTGCTGGAAGATACTCAGATGACAACGGCAAAACATGGACGCTTGAAGACACAAGAATTATTGAACAGGAAGGGATAATGAACGTAATGTCAGTTTCCCTGCTCCGTCTGCAAAACGGGGATATCGGATTTTTTTACCTCAGGAAAAATTCTGACAGCGACTGTATTCCCATGCTGAGGATTTCTTCTGACGAGGCTGTTACCTGGAATGATCCTATACGCTGTATCAATAAAGACGGATATTTCGTTCTTAACAACAGCAGGGTAATCCAGCTGAAGGGCGGCAGGCTTCTCTTTTCTGTGGCTCTTCACAAAAGTCCCGGCGATACTGTATTTGCTTCAATTGGAAGGATCTGGAGCTACTATTCTGATGATAACGGCAGAACATGGGAAGAGAGCATGGAGGTGCCAAATCCTGATTCAACAGTACTTCAGGAACCAGGCCTTATTGAATTGAAAAATGGTGATATAATGATGTATATGAGGACAATGTCCGGAGTACAGTTCATTTCATACTCAAAAGACCAGGGACAAACATGGAGCCGTGCAGAAAAAAGCAATATTGTCTCGCCCTGCTCTCCTGCCTCAATAACAAGGATCCCCGATACAGGCAAACTTCTTCTTGTATGGAATGAAAACGGAACTGACCAGAAACGCACACCACTTAATATTGCAATATCGGAGGATGAAGGCAGAACATGGATAAATAAAAAGATAATTGAGGACAATCCCGGAGGTTCATTCTGCTATCCTGCCTTACACTATCTTAAAAAAGAAATACTTATAACATATTTCGACTGGTCGACCCGAGGCTCATCAATAATAAGAATCAGCAACAGCGATCTTTATAATTGATCTAAATTAAAACCGCACAGGCTCTTTTACAACCGAATTATTTAAATTTACCCGTAACATTCATTAATTGACCTGAACAGGTAATAACAAACAAAAACAACTGTATATAAAACATGAAAACTATTCTGAAAAATTCGCTGGCCATTTTAATATTGTCAGTCATGACAATTACAGGGGCCAAATCGCAAAATCTGGAAGGATACAAATACACAGGTTCCTTTCAGCCTGAAAAAAATCTGGTAACCAACCAGTTCCAGTTTAATGGTTATACAAATCACTGGCACAACATCTTCAATGAAGAAGTACGCTATGGCAACCTCTTCAAAATGACCAATCCAAGAATTGATTATACAATTGCCCAGAGCAAGATTGACATGGCTACCGAGTTTGGTATACCCGGACTGGCCATGCAGGAGGGTTTCATGTATTTTCTTCTCAAAGACCAGTACACTCAGCTTGAACTGCCTTCAGTACAGAAAATAAATGAGGCTGCTGCAAACGGTAACATTCTTGTAACTGCCGATCCTTCATCAGAAACAGGAAAAGCGCTACTTTCCAAACTGCCTTCTGATTATATCTGGAAAGACAAGCTGAAGAGCTATCAGTTTGGTGCCAGGGACTATACTGAGGTTGATGTTTTTGTTCTCGAAAACAACAACAGGAAAATCTTTGTAGTAGCATCAGCCGACAAGGCAATGAGGGACAAAACACTGGCTCTGATTGAAAGCACAAAAACCGTTCTTTCAAAGTTCGATATTCACAAGGGCTGGTTTGGAGCCGAAACGCTGCTTAAGAGCGTCACCTGCACACCGGGACATCCTCTTGAAGTTATCGGAAAAGGAATGAATGAAGGTAACAGCTGGTTCACATTTGACGGTTACATGGATTTCCTTACACAGAAGGAAATGGCTGAATGGCTTTCGAAAGTAAATAATCCTGTTGTTGCCGACTTTGGATTCGGCCAAATACACGGTCTAGATAATTATGATGGCCTTCAGGTTCAAAGCATGTTTACAAACGACGCATGGATAAATTACGCTCATGAAAAAGGGGGCTATGTTTTCAGGCAGGTATGGGATCCTTCAGGCGAACTTGACAAATATACCTTTGACGGTTATTTTGCCACCGCAGGACAGAAGGACCAAATTGACAATGAGAATGTTCCATTTGTACTGACAACAGGTAGCATCTATGGAGGAACAGAAAAATCAATGGTCCTTTTTATCCCTAAAGGAAACCAGATAACAAAAAAATCTCTTTGGGAAGCAATAATGGACAGACGTGAGGTAGCCGTTTTTGAAGGCGGTATGATGATGGGACCTGCACAGTACAGGAATGCCCTGCAGCTAATGCTTATTGACAGGGTATGGCTTGAGGAATACTTCGGCGACAGGATTAACCTTGAAGCTACAACAAAAGACTATAAACTCATTCTGAATGTAACAAACACTTATTCTAAAGCTGTTAACGGCACCCTTAACATAGTACTGCCTCAGGAACTGAAAATGGAAGGAAATACAAGTGTACAACTTACACTTCCTGCAAACAGCCAGAAAACTCTTGAGTTCAACCTCAATCCACAGGCTTCAGCAATGAGAAAAACAAATCCTGTTGTCCTGAACTTCAAATGGGGAGAGCAAAAGAAAAGCACAATGACAATTCTTGATCTTCCAAGGGCCATTTCTGCGCAACAGCTTCTCTACGGACATGCTCCGAAAGTAACATATCCTGTTGCCATTCACAACTTTACAGACAAGGCTTCTTTCCCTGTAAAAGTAGAAGTAAGTGAAAAGAGCAATCCGAAGAAAGTCGTTTACACAACATCTAAAACATGCTCGGCTCCGAAAGCTGCATTTGCAAACATTTCATTCGACCTTGAAGTACCTGCAGGAAACTATAACGTGAAAGTAAATGCATTGGGCGTTGAGAACATAAGCCAGCTTGGTGTCGGACAGGCAGCAGGCAAACCTTTACTCTATGAACTTGACCTTAACAGCGACGGAGTTAATGAATACAGAATGGAGAATGACAGTGTCCAGATCACACTCCTCAGAACCGGAGCAAGGGTAATTGAATATATTGTAAAATCGAAAAATGATAACGTCCTCTTCAAACTATGGCCTGAGAAAGCTTCTGACGACAAACGCACATACAGGAAAAGAGGTTATTATCCTTATGGTGGTTTTGAGGATTTCCTTGGACAGGGAAGCATGGAAACCCATACTGTATATGACGCAGAAATACTTCAGAAAGAAGGTGATTTTGTGAGAGTTAAGATGTCTGCTGACTATTATGGCAATAAGCTTGAAAAGATCTTCACACTTTATGGCAATTCACCTCTGCTTGAAGTGCAGTTTGCCCTGAGTTTCAAAAATCCCGAGGCAAATGTTCTTGGTCCGCAGCCTATCCTTGAACTGGGAGCAAAACACTGGACAGAAGATGTATTCACAATTCCCGAGAAAGACGGAATTCATGAATACAGGATGAAGCCTGAAGACTATTTCGGAAGAGCTTTCTTCATGAAAGAAGGATGGAATGCAGGTTATGATGAAAAGGAAAACATCACATTTGTGGGAGCTTTCCCTGTTACAGAGCCGCTATTCCTTCACATGTGGATGAATCACCCGAAAAACGGCGAAGCACATTTCTATTATGTTGAATTCCAGCCATGGACACCTATCTATCAGAAGACAACTATGTATTTCACATATTATCTCTGGGGAACAGGCGGAAAATGGCAGAATGGAGTTCAGGAACTGCGCAACAGGAACCTGATATCAGAACAATAGAAGGCAAAAGGTAAAAGGCAAAAGGAAGAAGGGCCTCGTGCCATAAGTCGTCAAAAATAAAATTTAAAAATATGAACATGAAAAAGATTATAAATAGCAATCTGAAGATTCTGGCTGTTGTGCTTGTGTCGCTGACTCTGTGTATTAACGGACAGGCGCAGAAAGCAAAGGAAAGTGGCCAGCTTAATATAAGGTCAATTGAGCTGAACTATCCTATACCGGCTATACCATTTTATCATTTCAGGGCAGAAATTGAATTGCCTCAGGAATCAATTATTGAGGTGGAAGCCTCAGTTGACGGCAAGGTATTGCGTGCAACAGACCTCAGGAGGGACTCTGATCATGAAAATATGAGCAGACCTCCGATCTCAGAAAGACCACCATCAGGTTACAGCCTGTCACAGGATGGCACGCTGTACAAGAACTTTAATGTCACCGGCTGGGTAAGATGGGAACCGGGAAAAGACTATACTATAAAACTTTCCGTGAGACTCAAGAAAAGCGTTAAAGCCTCCCCTAACGACACCTGGATAAGTGCAACCAAAACAGTGAAAGCACCACAGGGTGCCGCTACATTCAGCAAAGACTGGAAAAGCTATAAGTCGATCATTCTCAGTGAAACAGCCGGCATAAACAGAAGCAAGGAACCTGTTGAAGTTCTTCTGGCTTTCTATCCCGATGAAGCTCAGCAGCTTGCAAGAGATATCCGTGTTGTTGCTGTTGATCCGAAAACACATGAGCTTACAGAGGTACCCTCACAGGTCTATGACCAGATGGAATACCTTAAGGAAGATGATCTGGGTATTGGAAAAGATGGAAAACCGGAACGCGAAGTGCCGCTGTGGCTGCCGACAGTTACAACAAGGGTTGCATTTCTGGCTGATGTTCCTGCAAGAACAAGTAAAGTATTTCTTGTATTCTACAATAATCCTGATGCTATGGTCAAGGTATATTCAACTGACCTTCGTGTTCAGGGTGCAGCTCCCGGACTTCAGATAGACAACAGTGCAATGTCGGTTATACTTCACCCAAATTCAGGTCACCTCGACCAGGTAACCCTGAAGAGCAAACCGGAAGCCCCTCTTTACCACAGACTTGAAACAAATGGTGCTATGCACTGGAATCCTGACATATACGTTCCACCAAGACCATGGACACATACAGCAGACTGGAAACCTCCCAGAAATGTTAGCAGCGTTGCAGGTTCAGTAATTGCCCGTAGCGATGTCTGGGACGATATGAGGGAAGTTCCTGAGGTTGATGCTGCCGTGCGCTATGAATTCTATCCCGGGATGCCTTATTTTGTAAGTACTACAACAATGAGGATCAAGGAAACAGTTCAGGCCCTGGCTCTCAGAAATTCAGAAATGGTCATAAAGAGAGAACTTATTACTCATGCAGCCTGGTATGATGTTGTAAGGGATTCAGTAATTGTTTATGATGTCACACACATGCCTGACCTTACTGACCTTAAGATGGAAGCAGATGTTCCATGGATAATCTTCTTCAATAAGGAAAAAGGCATTGGTTTCGCAGGAATACAGCTTAGCTACTCCAATACAGGACTGGAATCTCCGGTAAGAGTGCTTAATCCTTTCTTCTATATCACTGCAGGCCCCTGGATTTACTGGGCAAGAGGACTTTCACACACCTTCCTTTCATCGAACATGCAGCAGGTGATACCTGTCCTTAAGGGCAATGTCTTCAGCGAAAAATGGGCTTACCTTGTATTTGAAACAGACAAGACCCCAACTCCTTATGCTCCTGTTATTGAATGGCAGAAGAGGCTGAATAATCCGCTCAGGGTACAACTTGTTGAAGAGGTTGACGAAAGAGTTTCGAAAACCCTCAAGGAGGTATTCATGGATAACGGTAAAAGCGGCTGGGAAGGCAGAGACACTCATAAGTAAGAAGTGTGGAGTGAACTAGAGTTTGGAGTGAGCTAAAGTTTGGAAAAGAAAGACTCCCCTCCCTGGAGGGACCGGGGGTGGGTTAAGTATTAATTCATATAATTTATTTTCAAGAATGAAAAACAGCCATAACATCCTGAAAATCAGCATTTTTATAATATTAACAATCAATCTGTTACTGATCTCAGGATGTAATGGCAAACCTGGTGGACCAACAGACCTGAATAACAATGATTTTGGCAGGGCACGCTGGATCTCTGACACCAGGGAATGGCCGTCAGATGAAGCTGAAATGTACGGGAATCTCCCTGCTCCAGTTTTCAGGAAGGAATTCAATGTAAAGAGTGAAATAAAATCAGCCGTATTTCATATAACGGCAGCCGGGTATTATTCTGCATTTATAAATGGTGAAAGGATAGGGAAAAATGTACTCGATCCGGCCTGGACAAATTTCAGCAAAAGGATTTATTATTCGTCTTATGATATCACCGGGCAACTTAAGCAGGGAAGCAATACCCTCGGCGCCACCCTCGGTAACGGATTCTATAATACTCTGCCTATGCGTATGTGGGGCAAGTATAATCTCAGAGAGGAACTACCCACAGGGAAACCATGTTTCATAGCCAGGCTTACAATAGAATATGCTGACGGCAAAAAGGAAGAGATAATTACAGACCAGAGCTGGAAACAGTCTTTCGGTCCGGTAATGAAGAACAGCGTATACCTTGGTGAGGTCTATGATGCAGGCTTTGAAATCGACGGATGGAAGACTTCAGGATTTGATGATTCATCATGGAAGAATGCAGAGACCGGAAAAGATCCTGGAGGCAGGTTGCAGAAAGCCTTCTTCCCTCCTGTCAGGATTACTGATACAATTGTGCCTGTTAAAATCAATACCCTTACAAAGGACACTGCAATAATTGATATGGGTGTTAATTACACAGGGCTGTACAGGATAAGGCTCAAAGGAGAAAAAGGAGATACAATAAGATTGAGATTTGGTGAAAGGCTCTATGAAAATGGAAGGCTTAATCCAATGACTGCCGTCTGTGGTCAGATCAAACATAAAGGCATGGCAGGTGAAGGGGCCCCTGATATTGCATGGCAGTGCGACTCCTACATATTAGGAGATGAAACCGAAGCCTGGTATAATCCTTCATTTACCTTTCACATTTTCAGATACATTGAAGTTACAGGACTTGACTATCTGCCTGAAAATGCTGATATAGAGGGATATGCAATTAATACTGATGTCAGCTCATCCGGCAGTTTCACAAGTTCCAACGAGCTGCTCAACTCTGTTCAGGAAGCCACACGGCGCACCTTCCTTGATAACCTTATAAGTGTACAGTCCGACTGTCCGGGGCGTGAGAAATTTGGTTACGGAGGAGACCTGAATGCAACTTCAGAGTCTTTCATTTACAATTTCGACATGAAGGACTTTTACAGAAAAACTGTTTATGACTGGGTTGATGCAATGAAGGATTCTGCATTCATCGACACAGCCCCGTTTGTAGGTATAATTTACTGCGGCTTAAGCTGGGAATCTGCCTTCATTACCACACAAGACAAACTGTTGCTGTATTATAATGACACTGCTCTTGTGAAGGAACTCTATCCTCTTGATCTTAAATGGATGGAAAAAGCAGCACAATTGCATCCGGAAGGAGTTGTAAGATCAGGACTGGCCGACCATGAAGCACTTCAGAAAGTACCTGTGGAACTAATCGGTACAACACATTATCTCGACTGTGCCCGGATAATGACAAGATTTGCTGCCATGATGGGTGATAAGGAAAATGAAGATCGTTTCAGACAGCTGGCCAATCGCCTTAAAAACATGATGATGAAAATGTTCTGGGCCGAATCACTTCCCGATTCAATAAACAAGCAGACAATGTTCGCCACTCTCTTGTATTATGATATTGTCCCTGAACAGGAAAGAGGCCGTGCCCTTGATTCGCTGCTTAAGGCTGTAAAGAAAGGACCGGAAGGCCATTTCACAACAGGAATATTCGGAACAAAATATATCCTTGAAGCGCTCTCATCAATGGGAAGGACTGAAGATGTGTATAAGATTGCCAGCAGCAGGAAATACCCTGGCTGGGGCCACATGATTGACAGGGGAGCCACTACAATATGGGAAACCTGGAAGGAGAGTGACAACACTTATTCAAATTGCCATCCTATGTTTGGCACAATAACAGAATGGTATTACCGCTGGCTGGGAGGCATTCAGCCTGATCAGGACTATCCCGGTTTTAAACAATTCAATATCAAACCTTCAACTCCCGAAGGACTTGACAAGGCAGAATGTTCTTATCAATCACCTCACGGCATGATAATTTCAAACTGGAGCAGAAAAGGCAGGAACCTGACTGAATATTACATAGAAGTGCCGGAAGGTACAAAGGCTGTTGTTACTATCCCTGTAAAAGAGCAGCAATCGCTTGAATTAATTGAAACAGAGAAGAATGAGACCAAAGTTCTGTCTGCAGAGGAAGCAAAAAAAGCATTTCAGCTTTCTTCAGGAAAATATACAATAAAGACCAGATAATTAAGGATCATCAAATAATATTACTGACTCTCCAGCAATGAAAAACAGATATCAGTTTAAAGTGATTCCGGCCTGCATACTTATTCTATTGTGCGCTCTGATGAACGGCTTTCAGTCATGTTCCGATAAGGATATCATAATTGAGAACAACTGCTTCAGCTACGTGATAGACAAGTCCGGAAACAACATCAGTTTCACCGATAAGGCTTCCGGGAAGAATTACCTGGACACAGTAAAGAGATCGAAATGTGCCTCAATAGTAAAAAACGGCATTCAATACGAGGTTACTTCGGTTATGAAGAGAGGGCGGACACTTGAGCTTTCATTTGGTGATTCTGAAGTATCTGCTTCTGTGAAGCTTCTCAAAGGAAAGAAAAGGATTTACTTCACTGTTACTGATATTAAAGGTGATGCCGAGTCATTCACATTTATAAATATACCTCTGATTCTTGAAGGCATGCCTTATGAAGATTTTTCAGCCTGCGTACTCTCAATGAATCTTTTTACACGAGTCAGGGAACTGCCGGCACTTCAGAGCAATCTGTGGGCCATTGCTTATAATAAATTCGGGATTAAAAATGCTGAGGCTGCTGTAATAGGCGTACCCCAGAATCAAATGCTGGGAGTAATCCGCAATGTGATATCAGGAGCTGACGATATTCCATTCTCCGACAAGGGTGGAGCATGGGCACAAATGAACAAGGAAGGTTACGGATCATATCTGATGAATTTCGGAACACTGACTGAACAGACTGTTGATGAATGGATTAAAATGTGCAACAATCTGGGATTCAGGCAAATTGACAATCACGGAGGAGGTGATTTTTTCAGGTTTGGTGATTTTGAACTGAACAGGGAGAAATGGCCTGGTGGCTGGTCCGACTTCAAAAAAATAAATGACAGGCTTCATGAAGCAGGTATTTCGGCAATCTTTCATACTTATGCTTTTTTCATTGATAAGAACTGCAAATATATTACGCCGGTTCCCAGTAAGGACCTTGGATACTTTGAATCCTATACCCTTGCAGAATCGGTTGACCCAACCGATTCAACGATAACTGTTAATGAATCTACTGAAGGCATTTCACTTATAACAGGTTTTTTTGTCAGGAACAGCAAGACACTCCGTATTGGAGATGAACTTATTGAATACAGGGAAGTTACGAGAAAACCACCTTATTCTTTCATTGGTTGCAAAAGAGGTGCTAACAATACAAAACCCCTGGCACATAATGCCTCAGATAAAGCATACCATCTGCGGGAAATGTTCGGCAGGTTTGTACCTGATCCTGACTCTGAATTGTTTTCGGAAATAGCAGGACATACGGCGGAAATTATAAATGAATGCGGTTTTGACGGGATTTATTTCGATGCAATTGACGGAAGTGATATACTCGGAGGTGAAGAATATTTCTGGTATTACGGCACAAAATTCATTTTTGAAGTTGCAAAAAGGCTGGAGAAGCCAGTAGGCATGGAGATGAGTTCCATGGCACACCACTGGTGGCATTACAGGTCGCGCTGGCAGGCCTGGGACAGACCGGAGAGAGGATACAAGCGCTTCATTGACATTCATTCCGCAGCAGTAAAAACAGGCAGACTTTTCTACCCTCCTGTCATCAAATCGAACGAAAATGAACATGGACTCTGGAGAGGTCATGAACCACTTATTACAAAATATGCATCAGCTGAGAATGGAGGTTTATTGCTTCCCCTGCATTTCGGCTGGTGGGGCAACCAGACCTGGAATCCTCCACAGGTTGAACCCACATTCATAGATGATATAGAATACCTTTGCTGCAAGATGGTTGGAAACAATGCCGGCATGTCAATGCTGGGCGGAGCCGATGAAAAAACACTTACAGAAATTCCGGCCTTCAGGAGAATTGCAGATAAAATAAGGCAATATGAAGAATTAAGACATAATGGCTATTTCAGCGATTCCGTCAGAGCTCTGCTGAGGGAAGCCGGAAAGGAATATTCACTTTTCCAGGATGACAAGGGCAAATGGAACCTCAAACCTGTATCTTACAGTAAACAGAAATTATCTGTTCCGGAAAAAGCTCCTTCGACATTTATTTCAACAAATAATTTTGACAATCAGGCTGTTAAGCTTCGGATTGAACCACTTTTGAACATAAAAAAGTACAATGATCCTGCAGGTATTGTTATTGCCGGAAATATGGACAATAATGAATTCTCTTTAGTCGGCAGTGCCGGAAATCTGCCTGCCTCTGTCAGTAAATCTGCAGACCTTACCCCTGATGGAAAGCCTGCATTCAGGTTTAACGCTGATACAAAAGGTGTTCCATCGAGAGAGGGACTTTGGGTGAAAATGGAAAAGGCTTTCAATCCAGGACTTGATATTAGCAAAAACCAGGGACTTGGTGTATGGGTGAAGGGTGATGGCAGCGGTCAGCTTCTGAACCTCCGACTTGAAAGTCCGAAACATCTATCTCACGGAGCCAGGGGGGACCATTTCATTAAAATTGATTTCACAGGATGGAAATATTTTGAACTTGTCGAGATTGAATCATCACAATTCAGTAACTATATCTGGCCCGACTCAGGTTTTTATGTATATGATTCTTACAGACATACAATACTTTTCAACAATATTAATAAGTTGCAGCTCTGGTATAATAATCTTCCCGGGGAGAAGGAAATTTCCTGCGCAATAGGGCCGGTCAGGGCTCTTCCTCTGGTAGCACAGACAATTGAAAATCCGACTGTTACAATAGGAAACAGAACAATGCAGTTCAGATGCAAAATGGAATCAGGAATGTACCTTGAATTTTTCTCAGCCGATAGCTGTAAACTTTACGGTCCAAAGGGTGAAAATCTTGGAGATGTAGAAGTTACAGGCGATATTCCTGAGATCAAAAAAGGAGAGAATGAAGTAACCTTCGGCTGTAAGGGGTCATCAGGAATAAATTCAAGGGTGCAGGTAACTGTGATTACTGAAGGGAAACCTGTGCTTTAATCTGGGGTCCCTCGCTATGCTCGGGATGACAGTACAGATAACATAGAAAAATTAAAATATGAAAAAGTATAATGTTGGCATAATAGGTTACAGCTGGGCTGCAGGGGCTCATATTGAATCCATTAATAAAACAGAATGGGCACAGGTGACAGCTGTATGCTCATCAAGGAAATTAAATCCCTCAGAGCTTTCGGCTAAATACGGCAGCGATATAAAATGTTATACCGACCTCAGGGAAATGCTCGCTGATAAGAGCATCCACGTAGTTTCAGTAACTAGCTATCCGAATGAACATGCAAAACAGGCAATTCTTGCAGCCGGTGCAGGAAAGCATCTTATTATTGAGAAGCCAGTTGCACTTTCATGGGAAGAATGCCTGAAAGTAGATGAGGCAGTTAAGAAGGCCGGAGTTAAAACCTGTGTCTGCTTTGAATGCAGGTATTCAAGTCAGTTCATTACAACTAAAGCCCTGATAGACAGCGGCATGCTGGGAGAAATTCACTATGGCGAGATAGATTATTATCATGGCATAGGCCCATGGTACGGACAGTTCCGCTGGAATGTAAAGAAGGACTCTGCAGGAAGCAGTCTTTTATCTGCCGGATGCCATGCCCTTGATGCACTTTTATTCTGCATGGGCAACGATGTGCAGGAAGTGACTTCAATGGCCACTTTTTCGAAGAACTCTGATTTTAAAAAATATGAGTATCCTACAAGCTCCGTTACCCTGCTCAGGTACAATGATGGAAGGATTGGCAAAGTTGCATCGGTAATTGACTGCCTGCAACCGTATTATTTCCACGTACATCTTGTAGGCAGCGAAGGCAGCCTGCTTGACAACAAATTCTATTCAACTAAAATGGGCGGCCTGAACAGAGGAAAATGGAGCGAACTTTCGATGAAAATGCTTGATTCGGGAGACGTCTCAGATCACCCCTATCAGACTCAGTTCGAAGCTTTTTTCAGTGCCCTCGACAAGGGAAAAGATATGCCTTATACAAGTCTGAGCGACGCCCTGCATGCCCATGAGATAATCTTCAGGGCTGATAAGGATGCCATTAGAAGTAAGAAGTAAGAAGTAAGAAGTAAGAAGTAAAAAGTAAAAAGTTAAAAGTTAAAAGTAAAAAGTTAAAAGTAGACATAGAAAGTAAGGAAATGAGAAAGCTTTTTTTAATAATTATTTCGTTTTGTCTTCTGAGTGGCTGCACATCAGAAAAAAGGAATGAACAATTGCCTGTGCTGGCCTGGTACAGCATTCCGGCAGAACAGACTAGTGTTCAAAGATATCTTGAACTGAAAGATGCCGGCTTCACTCATAACCTGAGCACTTTCCCCGATGTATCAGCTTTACTGGCAGCACTCGATACAGCGCAGGCAGCTGGCATAAAAATGATTGCAGCCTGCCCTGAATTGAAAACTGCCACGGAAGAAACTGTGAAGAAGTTAATGAACCATCCTGCCCTGGCAGCCTACATGCTTCGTGATGAGCCAAACAGAAAAGATTTTCCGGAACTTGGAGAATGGGCACGAAAAATAAGGTCAGTCGACAGCAGCCATTTCTGTTATCTTAACCTCTTTCCTAATTATGCCTCTGAGGAACAGCTGGGAACCAAAACCTATCAGGAACATGTAGATCTTTTTATAAAGGAAATTCCTCTTAAAATAGTATCATTTGACCATTATCCGGTTGTAGGAGACTCACTAAGGGCTAACTGGTATGAAAACCTGGAAATAGTATCCGCTGCAGCAAAGGAAGCTGGGAAACCATTCTGGGCCTTTACTCTCTCTGTTGCACATGGCCCCTATCCTATTCCCACCCTGGCACACATGCGATTACAGGTATTCAGCGATCTTGCCTATGGTGCACAGGGCATTGAATACTTCACATACTGGACCCCTCCCTATGATACAGCATGGAAATTCAACAATGCACCAATATCAGTTGAAGGTAAAAGAACTTCAACTTATGACAAGGTTAAACAACTCAATGAAGAGATCAAAGGCCTGTCTGCTGTCTTCCTTGGATCAGAAGTTTTATGGACAGCTCATACAGGGGACAACATTCCTTCAGGGACAAAACCACTTGGCCCTCTTCCAGGTCAGGTTGAACTGATAAAAACTGAGGGCACAGGAGCAGTGGTATCGATGCTGAAGAATAACAGACACACTTACCTCGTAGTTGTAAACCGCGATTTCCTGAAACCGATGAATCTGACAATCAGTTTCAGGGAGGATATAAAAAGAATAATGAAAGATGGCTCAGATATCTATTGTGAAAAAAATAACAATAACTTTGAAATAGAACCCGGAGACATTATAATCTTTGATCTGAAAGAATAACCTAAACATACAATCAATGAAAAGAAGAGATTTCCTGCAGAGCACAGCAGCACTTTCAGCCGTGACAATATTAAGTCCTAAAACAGCTTTCGGCTCAGGCGCCAATTCAGCAATAAGAATGGGTATAATTGGTTGTGGAGGCCGCGGCACTCATGTAATAACATCTATGTCGGACAATACTAATATTATTATTGTCGCAATGGCTGATCTGTTCAGGGATAAGCTGGAATCAGCAAAGAAGCTTCTCGATGAGCAGAATGCAAAAAAGGGCTTCCCTGCAATTCAGAAAACCAGCACCTATACCGGATCTAAGTGCGCCCAGCAACTACTTGCAAACAAAGAAGTTGACGCAGTCCTTATTTCATCTCCGGCCTACACACATGCTGATTATTTTGAAGCCGCTGCACAGGCAGGTAAACATATTTACTGCGAAAAACCTGCTGCTCCCGATGTTGCAGGCTGCAGAAAGGTTGAACACGCCGGCAATACATATAACGGGAAACTGAGCATGGCAATAGGATTTCAGATCAGACATGCCACACCGTATGTTCAGATGGTAGAAAGGATACAGAGGGGAGATATTGGTGAGATATTGAATGTTCACCTCTGTTATCTCGCTACCCGCATAGACCCTAAAGAAACAACAGGTATGTCATGGGATGAGATAAGGATAAGAAACCAGTATCATTTTCATGCACTTTCAGGAGGCACAATGCTCGACCAGGCCATACACATGATTGACGTCTGCAACTGGACCCTTCAGAAAGTTCCTGTTTCTGCAAGCGGAATAGGTGGAAAAGACTCTACTCAGACTTTTGGCGATACCTGGAAGCATTTCCAGGTAAACTACCAGTATCCCGGAGTAAATGTAAGCGTTCATGCAGTACAGTTCGGCACCTACTTTGGTGATGTCTGCGCAAAATTCATTGGTACTAATGGTACTGCTG
>JAKLDT010000200.1 GCA_022703405.1 Bacteroidota bacterium
TCTCCCTGAGAAATCATCAGAAAAAGGCAGTTCAAGTATAACGCCGGTAAGAGCCTTGTTCCCTTTGGTTTTTTGTGAAGCTCCAGCCGAGACTGAAATATTTGAATACAGGCCTGTTACAAGTTCCTGGGCTGATGCTGCCTGGATAAACAATGAAAATAAAAATGAAAATATTAAAACATCTTTCATGGTCTATTGGCCTGATGTAGGGGTAGCTGCTGCAGGAAGAGGTATTGTATCAGAGATAATAAACATTGTTGAATCGACAGGCAGTTTTGTGGAATCGATTGTTAACCAAAGATATACTGCTGAACCAAGCTGCAGTGATGATTCCTCGGAGAACTCCGGATTCTGCTTGTATACAAAAGCCTTTGCCGAATCGCTTTGATTAAGGACACTTGTATCAAAAATAAAGGCGCCAAGGTTTAGCGACGATCCAAGAATCCTGTTGCGCGCTGCTTCAAGATTATATCCGATAAGTTCTGGTACAGGAGTTCTCTGGTTGCTGAGGCCCTTGCCAAGAACCAGATCGATCACAGAGCCTTTCTGAATTGAATCGCCGGCAACGATTTTCTTTCCGTTTATCTGCTGGTCAATCACAACATCCACTGACAGGTCAGGTTTGTACTTCAGGAGTCCCATTTCAAGTCCGGCTCCTTCAACAACAAGTAAGGCCTGTCTTTTGGGAAGGTCAATCAGGTTTGGCATTGCAACCATCTCGGGATGGAAGGCATTAATTGTGAGAGCCACGTTTCTCCACTTTTTCACTTTGAAACCCGGATAGGGATTCTGTTCCGCTATGCAACCACGGGGAACGGCATTTGTGTAGACAGAATCGATAATCTGAAATTTCACCTTGCTTCTCTTTGCAAGCTTTGTTGTTTCTTCAAGTGTCAGACCGTAAAAATCAGGAACAGGCCTTGCCTGTCCGTGCCTTGTATAGAAATTAAGCCAGATGAGCAGGACCATAATACTGCCAATCAGAATTGCAACGGCAAGTCCCAGGTTCCTTGCAAAAACCTTGCTGAATATGAATTTTTTTAAGCTCATCCCACCTGTATGTGACTAAGTTAAAACGTAAAGTTACTTATAAAATTACTTCGGATCACCATTCTTTCACAGTGTTGTAGACCGAATCGCGTTCAACAGGCTCCATGCCGGTCTCCCTTATCAGATTGCAGATCTCCTCTGTGCTCATTGCCGGACTGGTGTCACCGGCTCCGGCCATTGAATAAATCCTTGTTGTATCATCAATTGTACCGTCCATGTCATCAACGCCGAATGACAATGAAAGCCTTGCAGCTTCCTTGCCGATCATTGGCCAGTAAGCCTTCAGGTGTGGAAAATTATCGAGGAAGATCCTTGAAACAGCATAGTTCTTAAGATCTTCAACAACACTCACCTCACCCAGGTAGGACATATTGTTGTTTTCTTTTCTGAACTTGAGTGGAATAAAACAATTAAATCCTTTTGTCCTGTCCTGAAGTTTTCTGAGGCGGTCCATGTGATCTATCCTGTTGGCATAAGTTTCTATATGCCCGTAAAGTATTGTTGCATTTGAAGGTATTCCTGCCAGATGTGCGGTTTCGTGTATGTTGAGCCACATTTCCGAGGAGGCTTTGTCGTCGCATATCTGTTTCCGCAGTTCTTCGTCAAAAATCTCTGCACCTCCTCCGGGTATTGAGTTCAATCCACAGCCTTTGAGATATTTCAATCCCTCCTCAACCGACATGCCCGCTTTTGAGATCATATAGTCAAGCTCTATTGCTGAGAAAGCCTTGATATGAAGTTCTGGTCTGTATTTGCTTATTTTCTGAAGAAGTGATCCCCAGTAATGTATGTCATAAGCCGGATGAACGCCTCCAACAATATGAACCTCTGTAACAGGTTTGCTGTCGAAGCTTTTTACTATGTCAAGCATCTGTTCATGTGAATATTCCCAGCTTTCAGGATCTCCTTCCTGTTTATGGTATGAACAGAACCTGCAGTTGTAAACACATTTGTTTGTTGGTTCAATGTGAAAATTATGGTTGAAATAGGCCTTGTTGCCGCTGAGGCGCTTTTTAACTGTAACTGCAAGTATACCAAGAAGAGGCAGGCTGGCTTTTTTGTACAGGATAAGTCCTTCATCAGTACTTATTCTTTCACCGGCAAAGACTTTTTCAGAAATTTCCCTCAGATCACTTTCTGCTATATTATTGACAAGTAGGTCCATTATGATGTGTTTGAGGGGCAAATATAGAAATAAAAAAGGTGTCTTTCCGGACACCTTTTCAAGTATTAGTTTATGCTGTTTAAGCTTTTAACTTAAGTTCGTCAGATACAGTGAGTTTTTTTCTTCCTTTAGCGCGTCTTGCAGCAAGTACTCTTCTTCCGTTAGGAGTAGACATTCTTTCCCTGAAACCGTGCTTGTTTACTTTTTTCCTTCTTGATGGCTGATATGTCCTTTTCATCTTATCAACTGTTTATAACTGCTTGTCCAATTTGAGACTGCAAATGTAGTACTTTTTTTAAATAAAAAAATGAGGCGATTATATTTTTAATAAAAATCATACAGGCAGATAAACAATCTTCTTTGTTTCGAAAAAGGATTCATCGAAGAAACTGCTTATATCCCAGATCTTTACCCTGTCGGCATACATCTTTAGTTCTTCCGTGAGATCACCGCCTTTAAGGTATAATATTCCATTCCGGAGTTCATTGACCGAACCTGAATGGATGTTCTTTCTTGAAAGCTTCACAAATTCCCCGAAAGAAGTCACTGCCCTGCTAATGACAAAATGAAACCTTTCTTTTTCCTCTTCGGCTCTTTTCCTTACAGGTTTGACATTTAAAAGTCCCAGTTCATCCTTAACAGCATTTACGACCTTTATTTTCTTTTCAATTGAATCGAGAAGGGTAAATTCAGAGTCGGGGAATATTATTGAAAGAGGGATTCCGGGGAATCCGCCTCCGGTACCTACATCAAGTATGGATGTTCCGGGTGTGAAACGTATAACTTTGGCTATTGCAAGGCTGTGAAGAACATGATGAAGGTAGAACTGGTCCATATCCTTCCGCGATATTACATTTATCATGCTGTTCCACCTTGCATAAATTTCCTTCAGGGCAAGGAGCTTCTCCGTTTGCCCGGCTGTCAGATCAGGGAAGTATCGCAGAAAATCTTCGGACATCACCTGTTGCCGGTTTTGATGAGTATGTTATAAAGCAGGGTTTTAGCGCGGGATAATTCTGCTTTTACAGTGCCTATCGGAATGTTCAGTTCCTCAGAAATCTCTGAATATGAATATTCCTTGTAGAATCTTAGGTTAATTAGTTTCCTGTACTTCGGTTTCAGCTGATTAACAACTTCATTAAGCGCTTCAATTTTTTGCCTGTTAATAAGTATTTCTTCAGGATCGGGCAGGTCCGACTGGATGTTTCCTGCAATTGAGTCACCAAAATCCTGAGAGCCTTCGAAGGGAGCAGGCAAAGATTGTTTTTTTCTGATAAAATCGACACAATTATTAGTTGCGATTTTAAAAAGCCAGGTGCTGAATGCGAATTTGGGAGTGTACAGGTCGAGGTTTCTGAAAGCTTTTCCAAAGGCTTCAATTGTCAGATCATCAGCATCTGACTGGTTATTTACCATCTTAAGAAGCATGAAATATATTGAATCCCTGTAACGGTTCATAAGGCCGGCAAAGGCTTTTTCGCTGCCTTTTTTTGCCAGTTCCACCAGTGCAAGGTCGGCAGCCGCATTATCTGAAAACAGGTTATTTACTTCCATCTGCTTCTGCCTTTTTTCAGCCCGTTTTTACCTATATAAAGAATTGAATAGATTAGTGGTGAAAAGATATCAAAAAAAAGTGATACGGGGACTATTCCCGGCTCATTCAATTTTCTGCTTATAAGGAACAATGAAATGACCTGAACAAGCAGTCTGAACCCGAAGATTCCAAGAACATAGGGCCACAAAAAACAGTATGATAAAAGAATTATTAAGGCTGAATAGAAAATGACTCTTGAGGCAGGTTCGGTAAAAAGAAGGATCTTATGCTTCATCCTGTAATGAGGCGCTGTTGTATAATGCCTTCTTTTCTGCTTGAAATATTCAGATATGCTGTTTGCCGGGACAGACCTTGTGTGCGAACCTTCCCTGAATTCAACAACAGTGTTCTCTTTTGTTGCATTTCCGTTCACAATTAGATCATCATCTCCTGAAGCAAGCTGATTATGAGCTCCATAGCCCTTGTTGGCAAAAAACAGAGACTTCCTGTAAGCCAGATTCCTGCCTACTCCCATATAAGGTATTCCCCTTATTGCCATTCCGAAGTACTGCATCGCAATTGTCATGGCATCATAACGGATGAAGCTGTTCAGGATTCCCTTCTCACGGAAAAATCCTCCGTAACCAAGCACAAAAGTGGTCTTTTCATCAAAATGACTCATCATTGTTTCAAGCCACTTGTCGGAATCAGGTTTGCAGTCGGCATCTGTGAAAAGAAGCAGTTCGTTTTTTGAAGCCTTGATTCCTATGAACTGCGCAAGCTTCTTGTTATGAGTGAACTTTGGATCCTTGTTTATAGTGGAAACCCTCAGGTGAGGATATTTCAACAGGTATTTTCCCAGGATGTCATACGTATGATCCTCTGAACAGTCATTCACAACTATTACTTCATAATCGGGATATTTTTGTTCCAGGATAAGGGGAAGGAAGGCATCAAGGTTTTCACCTTCATTTCTCGCACATATTATTATTGAAACCGCCTGTGGTTCCGTCTTTGTAACAGTGGGCTTATAAAAATATACTGCAAGGTAGTACCACAGGTAGTAAAAGAGCTGAATTAGTGCTGCTGCGGAAAAAATCCAGAAGACAACTGCTAAAAATATACTGTCCTGACCCAACATCTGACTTTCAATTAAATGGCAATATTAATTAATTAAACGATTAAGTAATCAGGTGAGTCTCAACTGAACATGTTTCTCTCAGGTTCTGCTTATCGAATCGCTGCGGCAAAATTATAAGATTATGGGAAATTCAGATTAAAACATTGTAATTACTCTCACAGATATGTCTCCCTTAAGCATGGTATCAAAAAAAAGCTGCTATAATTTTTACAGGCAACATGTAACGATTACATTTGTGCTGCAATTTTATCAGTTATTTATGTTCAGCATAGAGAGCAGGGATACTCATTCGAATGCACGCAC